>CAZFIS010000020.1:0-37117 GCA_964519125.1 uncultured Gemmatimonadaceae bacterium
TCGCGTTCGAGGGCTACGAGATCATCGCCCAGACGAGCGAGGAGGTGGAGGACCCCAAGAAGAACGTCCCACGGGCGACGTTCCTGTCGCTGCTCATCGTGGTGCCGATCTACCTGCTGGTGGCGCTGGTGGCGGTGGGGGCGGTGCACGCGCCGGCGGGAATGACCGTGACGGACTATCTGGGCCGGGAGAAGGAGACCGCGCTGGTGAGCGCCGCCGACCAGTTCATCGCGGGGGGCGGTGTGGTCATCCTCATCGGCGGTCTGCTGTCCACGCTGTCGGCGCTGAACGCGACGATCTACTCGTCGTCACGGGTCGCCTTCGCGATGGCGCGCGACGCCAACCTGCCCGAGCTCCTGAGCAGGATCCACGCGAAGAAGGCGACGCCCCACTTCGCCATCCTCTTCTCGACCGTGCTCATCGTGCTGATGGCGGTGGCGCTCCCCATCGAGTCGGTCGCCGCGGCGGCCGACATCATGTTCCTCCTGCTCTTCGTGCAGGTGAACGTGGCGGTCGTGCGTCTGCGCCGGACCCGGCCGGACCTCGACCGGGGCTTCCGCGTCCCGCTGGTGCCGCTCGTGCCGGGAATCGCCATCGCGACGATGCTCTTCCTCACGTTCTTCCTGGTGGTCCACTACCCGCTGTCCGTGGTAGCGGCGGGGGGGTGGATCGTCATCGGGGCGTTCTTCTACTACAGGTACGCGCGTGATCGCGAAGCGGCGTTCGTCGAGCGGGCCGCGTGGATGGAGCGCATCGAGCGCAAGGAATACCGGGTCCTGGTGGCGCTCGCGGCTCACGAGCACATGGCGATGCTCATGGAGGTGGGCCTCGCCATCGCGAAGCACCACGCCGGCGAGCTGGTGGCGCTCACCGTGGTCGAGGTGCCCGAAGGCGAATCGCTCATGACGGGCAGGCCGGCCGTGCGAGCGCTCCACGAGCCGCTGGCGCGCGCTGTCCGATACGGCGAGGAGCGCGGCGTGCCCGTACGCCCCGTCATCAAGATCGCCCACCGGGTCAGCCACGGCGTGGTCGAGACGGCCCGCGAGGAGGCGTGCAACTTCATCGTCATCGGTCAGCCCAAGCGCCAGTCGTGGGTCGAGCGGCTCGTGAGCACGGTTGTGGAGCGCGTCCTCCAGAACGCTCCCTGCCAGGTCGCCATCGTGTACGGGGATCTCCCGGCCGGCGGTCCGTCTTCCATTGCCCTGCCCACGACGCGCAGCGTGAACACCGCCCTGGCGGCCGAGCTGGTGCCGGCGTTCCAGTCGTGGTTCGGAGTGTCGGCGCGGGCGCTGACGGTCGTCTCTCCCGACGACCCGAAGGCCGAGCGGGACAAGGGGGTGGCCGAAGCCCGCGAGACGCTCACCGCGTCGGACTTCGATGGAGAGTTGGGCGTGGTCGCGCACCGGGACGTCGCCCACTGCCTCGCGAGCGAGCTCACCCCGCGCGAGCTGGTCGTGATGGGCGCCCCCCAAGGTGCTCCGGTGGCTGCGCTTTTCGGCGAGACCGTGCCGGCGTCCCTCGCGCGCACGGGGCGGAATCCGGTGGTGGTTCTGCGCGGCATCGCGCAGAGGGAAACCCGTCGCTTCGAGCGACTCTTCTTCCGTAAGGAGTAGACGGCGCCATGCAAACGACCGTGAGTCCCCTGGCCCACTTCTCCGACCAGGTGTTCGCCTACCTCCCCACGCTCGCGGGGGGACTCGCCGTGCTGGCCCTCGGCTTTCTCGCGGGATGGGTCGCCAAGCACGTGGTGGTGCGGGCGATGGTGTGGCTCAGGCTCGACCGGCTGGGCGGACGTACGGGATGGCGCTCCGCGTTCGGCAAGGGAGACGTGCGCGCGGCCATGTATGGTCTGGTGGGTAACGTCGTCATGGTGGGTCTCGTCCTGGTCTTCCTCGACAACGCGCTCCAGATCTGGGGCCTGACGGTCCTGTCCCGCCTCCTCGACCGGTCCGTGTTCTACCTCCCGAACCTCGGACTCGTGGCGCTCATCGTCGCCGTCGGAATGCTGGTGTCGAACGTGGTGGGCGACGGGGTCACCGAGGCGCTCGAGGACGAAGGATTCGGACGCGCCGGCCTGCTCGGCAAGGTCATGAAGGCCGTGCTCCAGGCGGTCGTGGCGGCGCTCGCCCTCTGGCAGCTCGGCTTCGCGCGCGAGATCGTGCTCGCCGCCTTCTACATCAGCTTCGGAGCCATCGGTGTCGCGTTCGCACTCGCCGTGGGCATCGGCGCGGCGCGCGCGATCCAGACGGCGCTGGAGTCCGTCGTGACGCGGGAGAACAAGGAGGAGTGAGCGCCGGCTGACCGGCCACCCACCCGTAACGCCTCCTCCTTCACTCCCCCCGGAGCGCGACGGCCGGCGGCGTCCGAGCGGCCCGCTCCGCCGGTACGACGCTCGCCACGAGCGCCACCACCAGGAACACCAGCGATCCTCCCGCGAGCACCACCGGGTCCGACGGGCTGACCTGGAAGAGCAACGAGCCCAGGAACCGGCCCAGGACCTCGGCACCCGCGACCCCGATCGCGATGCCCGCGGCCGCCAACAGGATGCCCTCCCTGAGAACCATCGCACGGATCTTCATCCGGTCGGCACCCAGCGCCAGGCGAACGCCGATCTCGGGAACGCGCTGCGCGGCCACGTACGACAGCACGCCGTAGATCCCGACCGAGCCCAGGAACAGGGCGATCAGCGCCGCCAGGACCAGGAGCGACATCGTGAACGTGGTACGGTTCAGCGAATCGCCGACCACGTCGTCCATGGACCGGAGCTCCGTGATCGGCAGGTCGGGATCGAGCTCCGTGACCGTCTTGCGGATCTCCGTCGTGAGGCTCGCGGGGTCCCGGCTCGTCCGCACGGTCATCGTCAGCGCCCGGACTCCTCCACCGACCGAGTCGAGCAGCGGCTTGTAGATGATCTGGTCCGCAGGTTTGTCGAGCGAGCCGTCGTGCACGTCGCCGACCACCCCGACCGTGCGAGCGGGCGCGCCCGCCGTCGTGATGCGTTTGCCCAGCGCGCTCGTGCGCGGCCAGTACCGCTGCTTGATCGATTTGCTGATGATGAGCGAGCCGAGTCGGAGGTGATGATCGTCGGGCTCGAACGCGCGTCCCTCCACCACCGGGATCCCCATCGCCTTGAAGTAGCCCGGCGTGGCTCGCCGGATGAGGAAGGTCGGGGGGAACTCCCCCGCCGACGGAGGAAACTCGTCGATGATCGTGGTCAGGATCGCGCCCCCGCCCGTGAGCGGAAGCGTGTTGATGCCGCCCGCGGAGGTCACGCCCGGGATGGCCTGGAGCCGTGCGATGAGCTGATCGTAGAACCGGGCCGTCGCCTCGGCGTCGGGATATTTGTTCGGCGGTGGCGAGACGCGGAACGTCATGACGCCCTTGGCGCGAAAGCCCGGGTCGACGTCCCGCAAGCGCTGGAAGCTGCGCACCATGAGGCCCGACCCGACGAGGAGCACGAGCGCCAGGGCCACCTGCCCCACGACCAGGAGCGCCCGCGCGTGGTGTCGATCCCGCCCGATCGTGGTCCCGCGCCCCCCGTCCCGCAGCGCGGCGTAGCCCCTCTTCGACCCCGCCTTGAGCGCCGGGAGCACACCGAACAAGAGCCCGGAGAAGATCGCGACGCCCGCGCTGAACGCGAGCACCGATCCCCGAATGCCTATGTCGTCCAGCCTGGGAATGCTCGCGGGAGCCATCGCGACCAACACCTGCGTCAGCAGCCAGGCGAGGAGCACGCCGAGCGCGCCGCCTGCGAGCGCGAGCACCACGCTCTCGAGCAGCACGTACTGGGCGAGGCGGAGGCGGCTCGATCCGAGCGCGAGGCGAACGCCTGTCTCGCGCGTGCGACCTTCGGCCCGCACCAGAAGAAGGTTGGCCACGTTGCTGCACGCGATCAGCAGCACGAAAGCGACCGTCCCGAGCAGGATCCAGAGCGGCCGGCGCGCGTCGCCGACGATGGTGTCCTTGAGCGTCTTCACCGACGCCTTTCCCGTGAAGACGCCGGTGAACCAGCTCGGCCCGTAGCCCACCTCACCGAAGCGCGCGATGAGCCCCTCGGCGTCGCTGACCGCGCTTTGGACGGTCTTCCCGGGCGCGAGGCGCGCGATTCCCTGGATGTGGTGCCCCCCGAAGTTCGTGCTGGCCGGATCGAGCGGGTCGGGAACCCAGACGTCCGTGCTGGGCGCCGGAAAGTCGTAGCGCGGCGGCATGACGCCGATGACCTCGCGGGACGCACCGTTCAGGTCGATGCTCTTGCCGATGACGGCCGGGTCCGCCCCGTACCGGTCGAGCCAGAGGTGGTAGCTGAGCAGCGCCACCTGGGGACCGCCGGGCGCCCCTTCCTCGTCGGACGGCAGCCTGCCACGAAGCGGTGAGGTGCCCAGCACCTTGAACGCGCTCGTGGTCATCACGCCGACGTCGACCTGAAGCGGAGGCCCGTCGCCGGTCAACGGGACCTGGACCGAGCCGCCCTCGTACCCGCCGAACGCGCTGTAGACATGGTTCTGGTGAACGAAGAACCAGTAGCCCCGGTCGGAGAACGGCGCCTCGCCGCCCCCGACCTGAGGCCTCACGAGCGCCGCCACCCTCACGATCCGGTCGGCCTCCGGATACGGAAGCGGACGGAGCAGCACCCCGTCCACCACCGAGAAGATCGCCGTGACCGCCCCGATGGCCACGCCGAGCGTCACGACGGCGATGATCGAGAAACCGCGGGCCTTGATCAGGCCACGCACGGCGACGCGCAGGTCGTACAGGACCGACCCCATCATGCCCCCTCACCTTTCCCGGAGGGTCCCTGTGCTCGCCGACCCTGAAGTGGCCCGGCACAGCGGACGCCTTGGCCTCCACCCGACACCTTCGCCTACACAGGATACGACGCGTCGGGCATGCGAGAAAGTTTCGCGGGCCGACGCCCGGGCGCGCATACCGTAGAGAGCCCTTCCGGCGAACGGAGCACAGGATTGTATTTGCCCCACGTCCTGCGAGATTTCGACTTCGAGGAGACGCTCCTCGCCTCCGGTTCCTGCCCTGCAACATCAATCGGGGGAAATTCCTTGAATGATGCCGCCCAAGCCATTTCAGCTGCGGGCGGAGCAGGGGTAAGAACCGGTCATGGCAGAGGAAAGGCGGTATCTCACGCAGGTGGGATTGGAGGGGTTCCCGTACCCGGTGAAGGTCCTGTCGAGAGAGGACCCGGCAGGTCAATCCACGATCGCCGAGATCTCCGTCGCGGCGAAGATCTCGCGGGGCTTCGAGGCACGTTGGATCGGCAAGTTCATCGACATTCTGCACCGCCACCGGGAAACCATCGGCACGGCATCACTGACGAGGAACATCCTCGATTACCGCAGTGAGTTCGGAGCCAGCGAAGTGGACATCGTCTTCTCCTACCCGTTTTTCGTCGAGAAGACGGCACCCGCCTCGAAGCAGAAGGGCCTGGTGCGGTACTCGTGTAGGTACTCCGTGAGATCCCCCTCGCTCGATCTCGTCCCCAAGATCCTCTTTTCGATGGAGATCCCCGTCATCACGACGTATCCCGGCTCGACGCCGGCCGGTCCGAGCGAGCTCTTCGGTCAACTGACCAAGGTGCACATCGAGACCCAGTCCGAGGATGAGATCTTCCCCGAGCACCTGGTGGACGTGGTGGACGGCCACGCGCTCTTCCCGATCTACTCGTTCCTCAGCGAAGCGGACGAAGAGTACGCGATCCGCAAGATCCACGAGGAAAGGAAGAGCAGCGTCGTCATGTTGGACGAGATCAAGCGCGACCTCGCGATGAACGACGACATCCAGTGGTTCTCGGTGCGCTGCACGAACTTCAGCATGCTCCATCCGTATTCGACCATGGTCGGGATGGAGGCCGCACCGTGGATCCCGGAGATGGCCGACGACGAAGACCTGTAGCGATCCGCCCCGAGGGTAGTGATGAGGACGGCGGCGGGTCCGGATCCGCCTCGCCCGGACGGAGAGAAGCCTACTCCTCCAGGAGGTACGCCGCGCAGAGCCGCTGGAAGTTCACGTACACCCTCTTGAGCACGGCCTCGTCCTCGCGGACGCAGTCGATCAGCCGCTCGTACGGCTCCAGCGACGCCGCGGGGATCTCCACGTCCTCGTGGTGATACGATCCTTCGTCCACGAACAGCAGGCGCACCTTCACGACGGCATCACTCAAGGCCGTTCCCCCCCTCGAATGCGCGACACCTCGAACAGGGTCGCGATGAAGATCAACGTGATGAGGGTGGCCGACGTCGCGCACCAGATGCACCAGGCGTGGATCACGGCCACCTCGAGCCACGTCAGATAGGCCGAGAACGCTACGCCGGCCATCGCACCCGCGAGCAAGAGGCCGCCGATCGCCCTGGAGGCGCGGCGCGCGGGCTGGAGCCCCATCATCGACAGCACGAGCAGGATCAGGTAGCCCGCCACGCCGATGGCCGCAACCGGTATCGGACCGATCTTCGAGTATGAGCTCTGCTGGACCGCCTCGCAGCTGCTGACGCCGCACACCAGGCTCCCCATCCACCCCAGCGAGTACGCCATGAGATAGAACGCGATGAACACGCCGATCAGGGAGAGGAGCGCGACAACCATCCGGTTCGCCGGTGGGCCGTCGCGGCCCACAGGGGTCACGAACCGCTCCCCGAGGTGGCCGCGAGCAGCGAATCCACCTGCGTCTTGATCGACTTGAAGTCGACGCTCTGCAGGCGCACAGGCATACTGTGGCCCGCGCTCACCATGATCGTCGGCGTCCCGTCGAGGCCCAGCTCTGTCGCGAGGCGCAGATTGGCGGACACCAGGTCGGCGTGCCTGTCGCTCTTCACGCACGACGTGAACTGGCCCTCATCGAGCCCAACGCTGTCGCCGTACGAGAGCAGGTCGGCCATCGGTGACTTCTGCTCGGCCCACCTGGGCTGGTTCCGGTAGACCACGTCCTGGTACGCCCAGAACTTGTCCTGGTCCTCGGCACACCGTGCCGCGCGGGCCGCGATGAAGGAGTTGGGATGGATCGTGACCAGCGGGAAGTCGTAGAAGATGTACTTCACCTTGCCGGGATCCACGTAGTCCTTCACGATCTGCGGCTTCACGGTCAGGTCGAAATCGCGGCACGCCGGGCACATGAAGTCCGCGAATTCCGCGATGGTCACCGATGCGTCGGCCGGGCCCATCGTGACGCCCTGAGCCTTCTTGACCAGCGTGCTCATGTCGTCGAGGCCGGCGACCTTGACCGGCTCGGTGGCCGTCCTGCCGAACTTCTTCGAGCCGATCGAGTAGCCGACGAGGCCCACGCCCAGGATCGCGACCGCACCGAGCACCCAGTAGAACCGGGTCGTCCCGGAGCCACCCGATCCGCCCGCGGACCGCGCCGCCCTTCGCTTTTCGCTTCTGCTCGACACGTGGTGCTCCCGTAGATGGGCCGGCTCCAGCCGGCCATGAAAAGTCTCCCGCCCCGGACTCCGTCGGATCGCCCAAGATGCCCGCCGCGCCGAACGGGATCAAGCGTCCCGGGGCGGCGGGAGCGCGGGTGCGCTCCCTTCACTCCGTCAGGAGCGCGATCACGTCCTCCGTCGCGCTCAGGTCCTCGAGTACGTGGTCCGCCCCGGCGGCCCGGAGATCGTCCGGGCCGAAACGGCCCGTGGCCACCGCTACGGTGCGGGTCCCTTCCTTGCGCCCGCACGCCACGTCCCGGGGGGTGTCCCCGATGACGTACACGTCGCGCGCGGCGAAGGTCACGCCCCACGTCTCCCGGGCGCGCCGGAGCGCGACGGCTGCGAGGTCGTCGCGCTCCTCCGAGTCCGAGCCGAAGCTCCCCGTGGCGAAATGCCCGTCGAGTCCCGCCGAGCGCAGCTTGAGCTCAGCCCCCGAGCGGATGTTGCCCGTGAGGAGCGCGAGCGCGAAGTCGGTACGCCGTCGCTCGAGCTCCGCGAGCAGGTCGACCACGCCGGGGAGCACCCGCATGGGCCGTTGGGCAAGCGCGACCTCCAGGTGGCCGAGGTAGCTCCGCCACAGCGCGGCCATCCCCTCGTCGATGGCGACGTCGGCGACGCCGGCACCGCGGAGAAGCTCGCGCGCGATCTGCGGGTCGGTCTTGCCCGCGAAGCTCACCACCTCGATGTCGCCGACGGTCCCGTACGTCTCCATCATGGCGAGGCGGAACACTTCCTTCGCCGGCCCTCCGGTCGCGAGCAGCGTTCCGTCGATGTCGAAGAGGAGAAGCCGCCTCACCGGGCACCTTCCGTCACCGCGCGCGTGATCGCCTCCTCGAGCGCCGCCTGCGCGGTGGCGCCGAGCGAAAGGATCTCCCGTGACGTCGTCACCCGTGACTCTGCGGCCGTGGACAGCGCGAAGACCACGTCTCCGTCGAACGGCGTGTGCACCGGAGCGATCCGGCGGGCGAGCGCGTTGGACGCCACCCGCGCCAGCCTCGCGAGGTCCAAGCGGCCGAGCGGCGCATCGGTCGCCACCACTACCAGCGTCGTGTTGGCGCCCGCCGACGCGCTCCCCATCTCGCCGTGGCCCACCGTCTCCCTCAGCGCACGGGCAGCGTCCACGAACACCCCGTCCACACGCGCACCGGCCACGATGGCTCCAGAGCCGTCCAGCACGTCCCCGAGGGCGTTCACGACCGCGAGCGCCCCCACCCGGTAGGGGCCCGCGTCCAATGCCCACGATCCGACGCCGCCCGGCATGGCGTTCTCGCGACCCGCGACCTTGCCCACCGTGGCTCCCATGCCCACGCCGACACGGCCCTCCGCCACCGGACCGGCCGACGCGCGGTCGCACGCGAGCCGGCCCATGTGCGGGTCCGGCCTGGAACTGTCCGGCGAAAGGTCGAAGATCACGGCCGCCGGAACGATCGGTACGCGCACCACACCCGTGTCGTAGCCCTGGCCGCGCTCGGCGAGCCACGCCATGACGCCGTCGGCCGCGGCCAGACCGAACGCCGAGCCCCCCGTGAGGAGCACGGCGTCCACGCGCGGAACGAGATGATCGGGCGAGAGCGGACCCATCTCGCGGCTCCCCGTGGCCAGCCCGCGCACCTCCGCGGCCCCGCGAAAGGGGCCGAGCACGACGGTGCATCCGGTCGTGTGGTCCACGGCGTCGGCATGGCCGACGCGGATGCCGGGGACCGACGTGAGCGTACGGCTCACGCCAACCCGGACAGCAAGGACGGATCGAGGTTGCCGCCGCTGATCACGACGGCAACGCGTCCGTCCCCCGCGTCGACGGCCTTCGACAGCAGCGCGGCCGTAGCCGCGGCTCCGCTGAACTCCACCACCAGCTTCTGGCGCCCCACCAGGAGCTTCGCCGCCTCACGTATCTCGTCGTCGTCCACCAGCACGACGTCGTCCAGGAGCTCGCTCACGTGAGCGTACGTCAGATCCGTGCAGATCACCGGCGCGAGACCGTCGGCAATCGTGTCGATGTGGTCGAGCAGCGTCGGCCCCCCGTGGTCGAGGGCGAGGCGCATGGATGCCGCTCCGCGCGGCTCGACGCCCACGACCCTCGCGTTCGGCAGCATGCGCTTCACGGCCGCGGCCACGCCGCTGGCGAGCCCGCCGCCTCCGATGGGAACCAGGACCAGGTCCACGTCGGGCCAGTCGCGCGCGATCTCGAGGCCGACCGTGCCCTGGCCGGCGATGATGTACCGGTGGTCGAAGGGAGGTATCACGACGAGCCCCTCCTCCTCCGCGATCGCCTCGGCACGCAGCTTTCGCTCCACCGACGTCGTCCCCTCGAACACAACTTCGGCGCCGAGCCGGCGCGTGCCCTCGCGCTTCACTGCGGGCGCGGTGGTGGGCATCACCACCACGACGCGCGTGTTGCGTAGCTTGCCCGCCAGCGCTACCGCCTGGGCATGGTTCCCGGACGAGTACGTGATGATGCCGGCCGCGACGCGCTCGTCGGGGAGCTGCGACACGAAGTTGTACGCGCCGCGGATCTTGAACGACCCCGTGCGCTGGAGGTTCTCACACTTGAGGCGCACCTCCGCGCCGGTGGCGTCGGCGAGTGCGTCCGAGGGCAGCAGCGGCGTGCGCACCGCGACGCCGGCAAGGCGGCGGGCCGCTCCCTCGATCTCCGAGAGCCCTACGAGGCCGTCGCCCCGCTCGCCGCTCACGACTCGCTCCCTCCGTCCTCGTCGGCCTCCCCGGTCACGACCACGGCCTCGCCCGTCTCCTCGGCATCGGCCTCCTCGTCGAGGTCGTCCTCGGAGACGACACGCGCCACGTCCATGACCACGTCCCCTTCGTCGAGGTTCACCAGCTTCACGCCCTGGGTGGCCCGGCCGATCACGCGGATCTCGTCGATCCGTTGCCGGTTCACCACACCGTTGCGCGTGATGACCATGATCTGCTCGTCGTCGGTCACCGACTTGATGGCCACGACCCGTCCGGTCCTGGCCGAGAGCTTGAGGTTGATGACTCCCTTGCCCCCCCGTCCCTGGAGGCGGTACGCGTCCACGGAGGTACGCTTGCCCATCCCATGCTCGGAGACCACCAGCAGGGTCGACTCGGGCCGAACCACCACCATCCCCACCACGACGTCGTCGCCGGAGAGCCGGATTCCCCTCACGCCCTCTGTGGCACGGCCCATGGGGCGCGCGTCGGCCTCCTTGAAGTGGATCGCCATGCCGTCGCGCGTAGCCAGCACCACCTCGTCGTCGTCCGCGGTGATCTGCACGTCGATGAGCTGGTCGCCCTCACGCACGTTGATCGCGTTCAGCCCCACGGCGCGGACGTTTCCGTAGGCGGACAGCGCCGTCTTCTTGACCACGCCCTTGCGCGTCGCGAACAGCAGGTACCGGTCTTCGGCGAACTCCCGGACCGGCACGACCGAGGCGATCGCCTCGTCGTCGCTCAGGTTCAGGAGGTTCACGATCGGCTTGCCCCGGGCGTGCCGCTGCCCCTCGGGAATCTCCCACACCTTGAGCCAGTAGCACTGCCCCGCGCGGGTGAAGATCATCAGGTAATCGTGGGTGGACGCCACGAAGAGGCGCTCCACCCAGTCCTCCTCCTTCGTCCCCATCCCCTGGAGGCCCCGCCCGCCGCGGCGCTGCGCGCGGTACGTGTCGACGGCCAGCCGCTTCACGTAGCCCTGGCGCGAGATCGTGATGACCATGTCCTCTTCGACGATCAGGTCCTCGACGTCGAACGAGCCGATTCCTCCCGTGATCTCGGTGCGGCGCTCGTCGCCGTACTTGTCGGCGATGGTCCGCAGCTCCTCCTTGAGGATCTCCTTGCGGCGAGTCTCGGAGCCCAGGATCTCCCGCAGCTCCTCGATGAGCGCCCGCACCTCGGCCAGCTCCCCCTCCAGCTTCTCCATCTCGAGGCCGGTGAGGCGGGCGAGGCGCATGTCCAGGATCGCCTTCGCCTGGCGCTCGCTCAGCTCGAACGTCTCCCGGAGCGCCGTGGACGCGGTCTCGCTGTCCGGGGAAGCTCGGATGATCTTGATGACCTCGTCGATGTTGTCGACGGCGATCTTGAGACCCTCGAGGATGTGCTCGCGCTCCAGCGCCTTCGACAGGTCGAACTCGCTGCGGCGCACGATGACGACGTTGCGATGCTCGATGAAGTGCCGGATCATCTCGCGCAGCGACATCACCGTCGGCACACCGTCCACCAGCGCGAGGAGGATCGTGCCGAACGTGGACTGCATCTGCGTGTGCTTGTAGAGCCGGTTCAGCACGACGTGCGGAACCGCGTCGCGCTTCAGCTCGACGACGATGCGCATCCCATCGCGGTCCGACTCGTCGCGCAGGTCACGGATCTCGGTGAGCTTCTTGTCGCGCACGAGCTGCGCGATCTGCTCGATCAGGCGCGACTTGTTGACCATGAACGGGAGCTCGGTCACCACGATCCGCTCCCCGTGGCCCTCGATCTCCTCGATCTCCGCGCGCGCCCGCATGATGATGCGGCCCCGCCCCGTGCGGTACGCCTCCTGCACGCCGTCCAGCCCGCACACGAACCCGCCTGTCGGGAAGTCCGGGCCCTTGACGATCGCCTCGAGCTCCTCCTGGGGGAGATCGGGCCGGTCGATGAGCATGGTGACGGCGTCGACCACCTCGCGCAGGTTGTGCGGCGGAATGTTCGTCGCCATTCCGACGGCGATCCCCGACGATCCGTTCACGAGCAGGTTCGGGAAACGCGCCGGCAAGACCGTGGGCTCGTCCTTCTGGCCGTCGAAGTTCGGAACGAAGCGGACGGTCTCCTTGTCGATGTCGGAGAGAAGCTCGGTCGACAGCGCGGTGAGGCGAGCCTCGGTGTACCGATACGCCGCCGCGGAATCCCCGTCGATGGAGCCGAAGTTGCCCTGGCCGTCGACCAGCGGATAGCGCAGGGAGAAGTCCTGCACCATGCGCACCATGGAGTCGTAGACGGCGGCGTCGCCGTGCGGGTGGTACTTGCCCAGCACCTCGCCGACGACGGTGGCGCTCTTCTTGTACGCTCGGCCGGGGGTGAGCCCCAGCTCGCTCATCGCGTACAGGATGCGCCGGTGCACGGGCTTGAGGCCGTCGCGCACGTCGGGCAGCGCCCGCTGGACGATGACGCTCATCGAATAGTCGATGAACGACTCTCTCATCTCGTCCTCGAGGAGACGGATCAGGATCTTCCCGCCGCTCCCGCTCCCCGGATCGAGGTCGTTCTCCATGCTCGTTCCCCTCAAGAGTGATGCCGGGACTCCGGCTCTCCCGACCGATCTTCCCCCGAACGCTCCGGGGGGGTCACGCTCAATCCCTCAATGCGAGTCCGATCCAGCCGCACGTCTCGCACTTCCTCCTCGCGATGTGCTGGCCTATCAGCATCGAGAGAAGACGCTGCCACCGTCTGCGCCGCACGCGCCGCGTCCGGCTCCCACAGTTCGGACACGCGCTGCCCACGGTGCCCACCGCCTTGCGCGCCCGACCCGCCCAGAAGAGGAGGGCGAAGAGGATCAGGCCCACGGCCATGAACACGAGGCCCACCACGAAACGGCCCGTCGGCACGTAGAAATCCACGCCGGCAAGCATCGCCTGGATCCCCGCGCTCATGCGCGAGATCGTGAGGGTGAGAGTCTGGGTGGAGAGCTCGAGCCCGAGAACCACGAGCACGAGGGCGCCGAACGCCAGGAGACGGCGCACTAGCGGGCGCCTGCCTGGGGCCGTGGCTGATTTCCGCCAGTTTGCAGCACGCGGTCACTCCTCCATGGGGGTTGTGCGGGGGTCACGTCGCCGGGCGTCGGGAAACGGAGACTCCGCGATCCCTCGCGGAGACCCGTCCAGCGCCGGGCCCGCGCGAGCCTCACAGCGAATAAAAATAACCCTTCTCCGGGGGATGCGGCAACCCGGGAAATCCGCGTGGCTCAACGCTTTTCGGCCCCCCGGGCCGGCACTGGCCCGGCCGGCCGGGCCCGGCCGTCACGCCACCGCCAGGAAGTCACGTGGCTCCCGGAGCCCCGCCCCTCTCAGAATCGCCCGAAGCTCCTCGCGCACCCCCGGCTGGCCCACGGCGCACAGGTGGAGCGCACCCTGCTGCGCCAGACCCCCTGCGGTGTCGACGACCGGCGCGCCGTGGATCTCCTGACCGATCTTGCGCGGGTCCACCTCGACGAACGCGAGGACCCGGGCACCCGCCTCGGCGAGCGCCCGGGAGAAGGCCTTTCCGACGGGACCCGCGCCCCACACCACCGCCCCCCGACGGCCGCGCAGGAGCGTGCCCGCCAGGTGGTGGACCTTGCACCGGCGGAACGCCGCCGGCGCGTACCGTGAATCGCGACGCGACAACCGCCCGGGCCCCTCACGCCAGCGGAGCAGCATCTCGGGGACCTTGGCCAGGCGCGCACCCGCGCCCCACAAGCGGAGCACCAGGTCGTAGTCCTCGGGCCAACCCGGATCGCGGTAGCCGCCGACGGCCTCCACCGCCTCGGCGCGCATGAAGAACGTCGGATGGGCGAGCGGGCACTCGACGAACAGCTCCCGCTCGATGGCTTCGGGGTCGAGCGCGCCGTTGAGCCACGCCTCGTACCGGCGCGCGCCTTCGCGGACATCCTTTCGGGGAAAGTAGCGGACGAGGCACCCGCACAGCGCGACGGAAGGCTCGGCGTCGAGCAGCGCTCGCTGCCGCGCGAACCGCTCCGGCTCGGAGACGTCGTCGGCGTCCATGCGCGCGAGGTAGGAGCCGCGGGCCGTCGCGCGGGCGCGTTCGAGCGCCGCCACCAGGCCGAGCCGCTCCTGGCGGACCGACCGGACGCGGGCGTCCCGCCGAGCCCAGTCTGCCACGACGTCGGGAGTGGCGTCGGTCGAGCCGTCGTCCACGACGACGACCTCGAAGTCCGCTTCGGTCTGCCGCTCCAGGGACGCGGCCGCCTCCCCCAGCCAGCGCGCGCCGTCGCGCACGGGCAGGAGGACCGCGATGGGCGGAGGGGCGCTCACAGGAGCGGGCGCAGGTAGCGCCCCGTGACGCTCTCCGGCACCTCGGCCACGGTCTCCGGACGGCCCATCGCCACGACCTCGCCCCCCTTCGCCCCCGCCCCCGGCCCGAGGTCGATGACCCAGTCGGCCACCTTGACCACGTCGAGGTTGTGCTCGATGACGATCACGGTGTTGCCCCCCTCGACCAGGCGGTTCAGCACGGCGAGGAGCTTCTGCACGTCCTCGCCGGAGAGGCCGGTGGTGGGCTCGTCGAGGATGTAGAGCTTGCGTCCTCTCTTGCCGGCGGCCCCGGCCAGCTCGCGCGCGATCTTGAGCCGCTGCGCCTCGCCGCCGGAGAGCGTGGTGGCGGGCTGGCCCAGGCGCAGGTAGCCGAGCCCGACCTGCTGGAGCTGCCAGAGCGTCTTGCCGAGCTTCGGCTCCCGGATGAAGAAGCGGATCGCCTCGTCCACGGTCAGCTCGAGGACCTCCGCGACGTTCTTGCCCCGGAACTTCACGTCCAGCAGATCCCTCTCGTAGCGCGTGCCGCCGCACGCCTCGCACGGGACGTAGATATCGGCCATGAAGACCATCTCGATGACCACCTGGCCGGCGCCCTTGCACACCTCGCACCGGCCGCCGCCCGCCACGTTGAAGCTGAAGTGGCCGGCGGAGTAACCTCGCTCCTGCGCCAGGGGCTGCTCCGCGAAGATGCGCCGCACGTGGTCCCAGGCCTTGATGTACGTCACGGGGTTGGAGCGGGGCGTTCGGCCGATCGGCGATTGGTCCACCAGCACGGCGGCCTCGATGTGGGAGAGGCCCTCGAGCTCGTCCCAGGTCCCGACCTCCTCGCCCAGGTGCTCCTTGGCGCTCGTCTCGCCCCCGAGCGACCGCTCGAGCGCGCGGTACAGCACGTCGTGCACGAGCGTGGACTTGCCCGAGCCCGAGACGCCCGTCACCACGGTGAGCGTGCCGAGCGGGACGTCCACGTCCACGCCCTCGAGGTTGTGGAGCCGAGCTCCACGCAGCACGAGGTTCGGACCATCGACCTTGCGCCTGCGCGCCGGAGCCTCGACCGCGGAGCGCCCCGACAGGTAGCGTCCCGTCGCCGTATCCTGCTCCGCGAGCGCGTCGGCGGGCCCCTCGTACACCAGGCTCCCCCCGGTCTCCCCGGAGCCGGGGCCGAGCTCGACGATGTGATCCGCGCTGCGAATCGCCTGGGCGTCGTGCTCCACGACCACCACGGTGTTGCCCGCCTCGCTCAGGCGGCGCAGCAGCGCGAGCAGCGCGCCGGTGTCCCGGGCGTGCAGCCCGATCGTCGGCTCGTCCAGGACGTAGAGCGTGTCGACCAGGCGTGAGCCGAGCGAGTTCGCCAGGCTGATCCGCTGCGCCTCGCCGCCCGACAGCGTACGCGTCTGTCGGCCCAGCGTGAGGTAGCCGAGCCCCACGTCCACCAGGAAGGAGACCCGGGCACGCAGCTCGCGCAGGATCGTCTCGGCGATCTGGCGCTCCATCTCCGCGAGCTCCAGCTCGTCCACCCAGACGGAGAGCTCCTCGAGCGGGAGATCGCTCACCTCGGCGATCGTGCTCCCGCCGACGCGGACGTTCAGCGCCTCGGGCCGCAGGCGGGCCCCGCCGCACTCGCGGCACGTGCGCGGGCTCTGGTACTGGCGCAGGAAGACGCGGATGTAGCGCTTGTAGCGCTTCTTCTCGCGGGAGACCAGGAACGGGACCACGCCCCGGAATCCCTTGGCTCCGTGGAGCACGGCCTCCCGGAAGTCCTCGGGGAGATCCTTCCAGGGGGTGTAGAGCGAGATCTTGCGGTCCTTGGTGAACGTGCGCAGCCGCTCGCGCTCCTTGCGGTAGCGCGGCTTCGTCCACGGATCGACCGCCCCGTCCGCGATGGAGCGGCCCGGGTCGGGGATGATCAGGTCGAGGTCGTACTCCAGCGTGGCGCCGAAGCCCGTGCACAGGGGGCACGTCCCGTACGGGTTGTTGAACGAGAAGAGCTGCGGCGTCGGATCGGGGAAGTCGATGTCAGGGTGCTCGGGGCAGCGGAACCGCTCCGTGAACCGGAGACGCTCGGGGAGGTCCGAGTCGCGGTCCGCCACCACGATCACCGCCTCGCCCTCCCCCTCGGCGAAGCACGTACCGAGCGAATCGGCCAGACGGTCCGCGCCCTCCGCGCCCACCTTGAGGCGGTCCACGACCACCAGCACCTCGGCCGCGGACGTGACATCCACGCCACTTGCCTCGGGCTCCTCGGCCCCGGGCTCCGAGAGGTCGAAGCCCTCGCCGTCCACCAGCGCGCGAACGAACCCCATGGCGCGCAGGTTACCGACCACCTGCGCGTGCGTGACCTCGTGCGAGCGCGGCAGCGGAAAGGCCACCTGGATGCGCGTCCCCTCGGGAAGCTCGAGCGTGCGGTCGACCGCGCCGCTCACGGTGTCGGGGCGCACGCGCCGCCCGCACTGCGGGCAGTGCGTGTGGCCGACGCGGGACCAGAGGAGGCGGCAGTAGTCGTAGACCTCGGTGGCGGTGCCGACCGTGGAGCGGCTCGTCTTGGTCGGGTTCTTCTGCTCGATGGCGACCGCCGGACAGATCCCGTCCACGCGATCGACGTCCGGCTTCTCCATCCGCTCGAGGAACTGCTTCGCGTAGGTGGACAGCGACTCGACGTAGCGCCGCTGGCCCTCGGCGAAGAGCGTGTCCAGCGCGAGTGAGCTCTTGCCCGAGCCGGAAGGGCCCGTGATGACCGTGAGCCGCCGCCTGGGCAGGTCCAGGTCGAGGTTCTTGAGGTTGTTCTGCCGCGCGCCGCGGATGCGGATGGGCTCGTCCATCATGGGGTGGATGATAGCGAGGCCGACGACGAGGAAAAGTCCGTCGCCCGTTGAGCCCCGGACGCGGGATGCTATCGTGAAGGGTTCCGGGTATGAAGGAGCAAACGAGACCTACGAGGGTCCTGCCCGTATGAGACGACATCGATGATCCGATTCTGGGACCGGACCGACCAGCCCGACGAGATGCCCTTCCTGGACCATCTCGAGGACCTGCGCTGGCGGATCCTCAAGAGCCTGATCGCCCTGGGCATCGGCGCCGTGATCGGGTTCTTCCTGGTCATGCACTTCAACGTGCTCGGCCTCCTGATCAAGCCGGTCCAGCCGTACCTCGATGGCGGCAAGCTCAAGTATCTGAGCCCCGCCGACCCCTTCCTCATCACGATGAAGCTGGGCATCACGGTGGGGATCCTGCTCGTGTTCCCCATCGTCGCGTACCAGATCTGGGGGTTCTTCGCGCCCGCCCTCCTGCCGGAGGAGAAGCGCGCCGTCGTGCCGGCACTCTACTTCGGGCTCTTCCTCTTCCTCGCCGGCGCGTCGCTCGCCTACTTCGGGGTCCTGCCCGTCGGGCTCAAGTTCTTTCACAGCCTCCAGAGACAGAGCCTCGAGCAGAACCTCATCATCGGCTCCTACCTCGGCTTCGTCCTGAAGCTGATCCTCGGGTTCGGCATCGTCTTCGAGACGCCCGTGGTGATGCTGGTGCTCGCGACCGTAGGCATCGTGCGCTCCGACATGCTCCGCAGGACGCGCCGCTACGCGATCGTGGGCATCTTCGTCACCTCCGCCCTGCTGACGCCCCCGGACGTCTTCACCCAGATGCTCATGGCTATGCCGCTGCTCTTTCTCTACGAGCTGAGCATCTGGCTGGTCAGGTGGGCCGAGCGGAGGAGGGACCGGAAGCTGGCCGAGCTCGGCGTGGACATGGGCGAGGAGGAGGAAGAGGACGCCCAGGTGAGCGAGGAGACGGCCGACAGTCCATCGTGACACCCGCGCGACACCTCCGGATCGCCGGGGTGTAGGGACTCTCCTCCCGCCAACAGGAGAGGACCATGGACGTGAGGCTGGACGGACGGAGAGCCCTGGTGACCGGGGCCAACTCGGGCATCGGCAGAGCGATCGCGATTGCACTCGCGGAGTCCGGCGCGAAGGTCGCCGTGAACTGGGTGGTGCACCCCGAGGCCGCCGACGAGGTCGTCGGGACGATCGAGAAGGCCGGCGGCAGCGCGATTTCCGTCCAGGCGGATGTATCGAAGGCCGACGAAGTCGCCGCCATGTTCTCGAAGATCGACGACGCGTGGGGCGGGCTGGACGTGCTCGTCAACAACGCGGGCATCGACGGCGCCCGGGCGCTCGCCTGGGAGGCCGACCTGGACGCCTGGCGGCGCGTGCTCGAGATCAACCTGTTCGGCGCGTTTTTCTGCGCGCGCGAGGCTCTCGAGCGCATGGTGCCGGCCGGCAGCGGCACCGTTCTCAACCTCACCTCGGTGCACGAGATCGTCGCCTGGACGGGCTACAGCGCCTACACGACCGCCAAGGCCGGGCTCTCCATGCTCACCAAGACGCTCGCCCAGGAGGCCGCGCCGCACGGGGTGCGCGTGCTCGCGGTGGCGCCCGGCGCCATCAAGACGCCGATCAACAAGAACGTCTGGACCGACCCCAAGATGCGCGCCGACCTCCTCGACAAGATCCCCATGAACCGCATCGGCGAAACGGACGACGTCGCGCGGATGGTGACGTTCCTCGTGTCGGACGCCGCGAGCTACGTGACCGGCACGACCGTCTTCGTCGACGGCGGCATGACCGACTACCCGGACTTCCGAAAGGGAGGCTGACATGGCTACGGCGTTCGGGGCACCGGGCATCGAGCCCCGGTGGACGTCGGCAGCCAAGGACGGCGTCGGCACCGCGCTCGCCGGCGACAGCCCGGTGTGGTTCACGCTGTCGCACGGGATCGTGGACGAGGTCTACTGGCCGCGGCCCGACCTCGCGAACATCCGTGACCTCGGCCTCGTCGTCACGGGGGTCGGCGGGTTCTTCTCCGAGGAGAAGCGCCACACCGTGTGCGAGGTCGAGCGGCCCGACCCCGGCATCCCGCTCTACCGCCTGACCAACACGTGCAGGCAGGGCCGGTACCGGATCTCCAAGACGATCTGGACCGACCCGAAGCGGCCCGTGCTCCTCGTACGCATCGCCTTCGAGGCGCTCGAGGGCGACGTCTCCGACTACCGCGTCCACGCGCTCATCGCCCCGCACATCCAGAACCACGGCGCCGACAACACCGCCTGGCTCGCGGACGACCGCGGAGTGCCCGGGCTCTTCGCGCGCCGGGGCGGCGTCACCCTGGGGCTCTTCGCGGCGCCCGGGTGGCGCGCCCGCTCGGTGGGCTACGTCGGCGCGAGCGACGGCTGGCAGGACCTGCGGGCACACGGCCACCTGACCTGGGCGTACGACGAGGCTCCGAACGGAAACGTCGCCATGGTGGGGGAGCTCGACCTGGCGGGCGGCTCCGACGCGACGCTCGCGCTCGGCTTCGGGGCCAACGCCTCCGAGGCGGCACTCCAGGCGCGCGCGGCCCTGGCCGATGCCGATGCCGAGGTCTACGTGTCCGAGTGGCGCGCGTGGCACGAGTGCCACGCCTCGCCGGACGGCAACGCGCGCCTGTGGGCGCCGAGCGCCATGGTGCTCAAGGTCCACGAGGACAAGACGCTGGGCGGAGCGACGGTGGCGAGCCTCGCGATTCCCTGGGGGTTCTCGAAGGGGGACGCCGACCTCGGTGGATACCACCTGGTCTGGTCTCGAGACATGGTCGAGACGGCGGGCGGCTACCTCGCGATCGGCGCCGAGGGAGAGGTACGCGAGGCGCTCACCTACCTCGGCGTCACGCAGCAGGCCGACGGATCCTGGCCCCAGAACATGTGGATCGAGGGCAATCCGTACTGGAGCGGGGTGCAGATGGACGAGACGGCGCTGCCCATCCTCCTCGTCGACCACGCATGGCGGCGCGGCGTGATCGACGACCGGGGGGTCGCGGCCTACTGGCCGATGGTGCGGCGCGCGGCTTCGTTCATCGTGAGGAACGGTCCGGTCACCCAGCAGGACCGCTGGGAGGAGGATCCAGGCTACACGCCGTTCACGCTGGCCGCCGAGATCACCTCGCTGTTGGCCGCGGCCGCCCTGTCCGAGCGAATGGGCGAACACGGCGTGGCGTCTTATCTGCGCGACACGGCCGACACCTGGAACGCCCACATCGAGCGTTGGCTCTACGCGGAGGGGACCGACCTCGCGCACCGCTCCGGCGTGGCCGGCTATTACGTGCGCGTCGCCGCACCGGACCGAGGCGATGCGGCGTCGCCCCTCGAGGGGTACGTGCCGATCAAGAACCGACCTCCGGGCCAGAGCGAGGAGGAGGCGGCGGAGATCGTGAGCACCGACGCGCTCGCGCTCGTGCGCTTCGGGCTGAGGGCGCCCGACGACCCGCGCATCCTCGACACGGTGAAGGTCGTCGACGCCATGCTGCGCGTGGAGGCGCCGACCGGCTCTTCGTGGCACCGCTACAACGACGACGGATACGGCGAGCACGAGGACGGGCGTCCCTTCGACGGCACGGGCGTGGGACGCGCCTGGCCGCTCCTCACGGGCGAGCGCGCCCACTACGAGCTGGCGGCCGGAAACCTGGACGAGGCGACGCGCCTGCTCCGCGCGATGGAGGCGTTCGCGAGTGACGGCGGGATGATCCCCGAGCAGATCTGGGACACCGACGACATCCCCGGACGGGAGCTCTTCTTCGGCCACCCGTCGGGCTCGGCCATGCCGCTGGTGTGGGCCCACGCGGAGTACGTGAAGCTCGTGCGCTCCCTGCGTGACGGAGAGGTATTCGACATGCCTCCGTACGGCCGCGACCGCTACATCAGGGACGGGACCGGCTCGGAGCTTTGGCCGTGGCGCTTCAACCACAAGGTGGCCAGGATGCCTGCCGGTGGGGTGCTCCGCGTCGAGGTGCTCACGCCGGCGACCGTGCACTGGAGCGCGGACGCGTGGCACACCGTGCACGACACCGCCACGACCGACAGCGGGCTCGGCGTGCACTGGCTCGATCTGGAGTCGGCGTCCGGAGAGACGATCCTCTTCACGTTTCACTGGACCGAGGCGGACCGGTGGGAGGGGGAGGACTTCGCGGTGGAGGTGGTGGACGGGGATTGAGGGACGGCCGGACGACCCACGCGCCCGCCGGCTCCTGAACGGCGCTCTTGCGCCGGCCGGCGGCCCACGCTCATTGTCGAGCCCGGAATCCACCGGGGACCGTATCCGACCCCGGGGCCCGCCGACCCGCGAAACCGGCTGACTGCCCGAGTACACCATGCCGCCTGAGCGTTCGCACGGCCCGCCCACTCCCGCTGTGCGGGCGGTGGTCTACACGACGTTTCTCGTCCTCGCGCTCGTGGCGCTGTGGGTGCCGCTCTACAACCGCGCCGAGCCGGCGGTGCTGGGCATCCCGTTCTTCTACTGGTTCCAGTTCGCCTGGATCGTCGTCACGGCCGTGGTCACGGCGATCGCCTACCGACTGCACGTATGAACTGGACCGCGACCGTCGTCTTCGTCGCGCTCTTCGGGCTCGTCACGATCCTGGGGTTCTTCGCCGCCCGGTGGCGCCGCGGCGACCTCGATCGTCTCGACGAGTGGGGGCTCGCCGGCCGCCGCTTCGGCACCGTGGTCACCTGGTTCCTCCTGGGCGGCGACCTCTACACCGCGTACACGTTCGTGGCCGTGCCCGCGTTGGTGTACGGGGCCGGAGCGATCGGGTTCTTCGCACTGCCCTACACGCTGCTGGTCTATCCCTTCGTGTTCCTCGTCTTCCCGCGACTCTGGTCCGTGGCGCACAAGCACGACTACATCACGGCGTCCGACTTCGTGGAGGGCCGCTTCGGCAGCCGCGGGCTGGCGCTCGCGGTCGCGGTCACGGGAATCCTCGCCACGATGCCCTACATCGCGCTCCAACTCGTCGGCATCGAGGTCGTGATCGCGGGAATGGGCTTCACGGCGACCGGATTCATGGGAGACCTGCCGCTCATCATCGCGTTCGCGATCCTGGCGGCCTACACCTACAGCAGCGGTCTGCGCGCGCCGGCGCTCATCGCGCTCGTGAAGGACATGCTGATCTACATCACGGTGATCGCGGCCATCGTGGTGATTCCCATACATCTCGGCGGCTATCATGCGATCGTGGCTGCGATCCCGCGCGACAAACTCTACCTCGCTCGGCCCCGGGGCGGTAACCTCGGCCAGTACAGCGCGTACGCTACGCTCGCGTTGGGCTCCGCGCTCGCGCTCTTCCTGTATCCGCACGCCGTCACGGGCCTCTTGAGCGCTCGGAGCCGCAAGGTCATCAAGCGCAACATGGCGCTGCTGCCCGCCTACTCCATCGCGCTCGGCCTGATCGCGGCGCTGGGCTACATGGCGTACGCGGCCCACGTGCAGTCGAACCCTGCCTACGCGCCGCTCTTCAAGCGGTATGGTCCCAACTTCGCCGTGCCGGCGCTCTTCCTCGACCAGTTCCCGAGCTGGTTCGTGGGCGTAGCGTTCGCGGCCGTGGCGATCGGCGCGCTCGTGCCCGCGGCCATCATGTCCATCGCCGCCTCGAACCTGTTCACGCGCAACATCTACCGCGACATCTTCCATCGCTCGCTCGGCGGCGCGGTGGAGGCCCGGATGGCCAAGAACGTCTCGCTCGTCATCAAGGTCGGAGCTCTCGCGTTCATCCTCTTCCTGCCGACGAAGTACGCCATCCAGCTCCAGCTCCTCGGCGGGATCTGGATCATCCAGACGCTTCCGGCACTCGTGATCGGGCTCTACACACGATGGTTTCACAGCCGGGCACTACTGCTCGGATGGGCCGTCGGGATGGTGGTCGGCACCCTCATGGCGGGCGCGCAGCACTTCCAGAGCTCGATCTATCCACTGCACGTCGGCCCCCTGACCGTGCCGGGCTACGCCGCTCTGTACTCGCTGATCGCGAACCTCGTGCTCGCGGTGGTGGGCACCGTCGTGCTCGATCTGATGGGCGCCGCACGCGGCGCGGACGAGACGCTTCCCGACGACTACCTGCTCGAGCGGGCCGGCCCTTGACGCTTCCGGGCTCTGCCGTCAGCTTCGTTCGATCATGAAGAATCCGATGAACGTCCGGCACCATCATCATCACCATCACGCCACCCCGACGGGCGGCGGTATGGAGGTGCGCGCCTAGGACGCCAGTCCTGCGAGAGCATCCCACCGCGGCCCGTCTTCGGACGGGCCGCGGTTTTTTTTGTTCACCGAACGACGACGACAGCGAGAACATGAGCGTACGCATCGCCTTGCCCAACAAGGGCCGCCTTTCCGAGAAGGCGCTGGCACTCTTCGAGCAGGCCGGCCTGAAGGCCGCGTTTCGCGCGGACCGCGCGCTGGTGGCGTCCCTGGGCCAGGACTTCCAGGCCATCTTCGTGCGGGCCGCCGACATTCCCGAGTACGTGGCGGACGGCGCCGCCGAGCTGGGCGTGACGGGCGCCGACCTCGTGTCCGAGAGCGGCCGCGAGGTGGTCGAGGTCCTCGATCTGGGCTTCGGGGCGTGCCGCCTCGTCGTCGCGGTCCGTGAGGAGTCCGGGGTCCGCTCCGCCAGGGAGCTCCCGGCCGGCACCCGCGTGGCTACGTCGTTTCCCCGGGTGGCGTCGTCGTACTTCACGTCGCTCGGGATCCCGATCGAGATCGCGCCCGTGACCGGCGCGACGGAGATCGCGCCCCACCTCGGCGTGGCCGACGTGATCGTGGACCTCACGTCCACGGGCTCTACGCTCCGCGTCAACGGGCTGCGCGAGATCGACACCGTGATGGGCTCGACCGCCCGCCTGATCGCGAGTCCCTCCGCGCTCGAGGACGACGCGCTCCGCAAGACCGTCGACCAACTGGCGCTGGCGATCTCGTCCGTGCTACGCGCCGAGGAGAAGCGCTACCTCATGGCGAACGTCCCCCGGGCGCGGCTCGACGAGGTGCGCAAGGTCATCCCGGGGATCTCCGGACCCACGATCGTCGAGGTGCTCGACGGGGGTGGGTGGGTGGCGGCGCACGCCGTCGTCGACGCCGACTCCGTCTATCAGACGATCGCGGACCTGAAGGCCCTGGGCGCCGCGGGGATCCTGGTCACCCGCATCGAGAGGCTGATGCCGTGAGCGGTGCTCTGAAGCTGTTCTACGACGGACAC
The DNA here is from genome assembly GCA_964519125.1 of uncultured Gemmatimonadaceae bacterium. GTDB lineage: Bacteria > Gemmatimonadota > Gemmatimonadetes > Longimicrobiales > Gaopeijiaceae > SZUA-318. The sequence goes on from CAZFIS010000020.1 coordinate 24,452, forward strand.
CTCGCCGACATGGCCGCGCGCACGCGCCGTCGCCTGCTGGAGCGGGCGCCCACGGACGCGCCCGACCTCGCGGCCGCCGTCACCGACCTGCTCGCCGACGTGCGTGCGCGGGGCGACGAGGCGCTCCGTGACATGGCGCGAGAGTTCGACAACGTCGAGCTCGGTGCGCTCGAAGTGCCGAAGGCGCGCTGGCGCGCCGCCCTCGACGCGCTCGACCCGGCCGTGCGCCGCGCGCTGGAGCGTGCGGCCGCGAACATCCGCCGCTTCCACGCGGCCCAGCGTCCCTCGGACGTCACGCTCGAGGTCGAGTCGGGCGTGCGCGTCACGCGCACGTGGACGCCGCTCGACATGGTGGGCGTCTACGCGCCGGGCGGACGGGCCGCCTACCCGAGCAGCGTGCTCATGGGCGTCGTGCCCGCCCGCGCGGCGGGGGTGGGGGAAGTGGTCGTGTGCTCCCCGCCCGGACCGTCCGGCGAGCCTTCGGCGGAGGTGATGGCCGCGTGCGCCATCGGAGGCGCCGATCGCCTCTTCGCCGTAGGGGGCGCGGGCGCCGTCGGCGCGCTCGCCTTCGGCACCGAGAGCGTGCCCGCCGTCGACGCGCTGGTGGGGCCCGGCAACCGCTGGGTCACCGAAGCGAAGCGCCAGGTCGCGGGTCGCCTCGTGATCGATTCACCGGCCGGCCCTTCCGAGGTGCTCGTCGTGGCCGACGCGGCGGCCGACTCCGTGCTCGTCGCGCACGAGCTGCTCGCACAGGCGGAGCACGATCCGGACGCCGCGTGCGTCCTCGTGACACCGTCGGCCGAGGTGGCGGAGGCCACCCGACGGGCGCTGGCCGGCCTCCTCGGGGCCGCTCCCCGGCGAGATATCGCCGCCGCGGCGCTCGCCGGAAGCGGCGCGATCGTCGTCACGGACACGCTCGAGGAGGCGCTCGCCTTCGCGCGCGCCTGGGCGCCCGAGCACCTGTCGATCCTGACGGCCGACGCGGCAGCGGCCGCCCGGCGCGTCCCCACGGCCGGCACGATCTTCCTGGGCGCCTCCAGCTCGGTGGCGTTCGGCGACTACCTCACCGGCGCCAACCACGTCCTTCCGACCGCGGGCCGCGCCCGGAGCTTCTCGGGCCTTTCCACGCTGCACTTCATGCGCTCCTACACCGTACAGGAGGTCACCCCCGAGGGAGCGGCCGCCCTCGCCGACGACGTGGTCACGCTGGCCACGGCCGAGGGCCTCCCCGCGCACGCGGCAGCCGCCGCGGCGAGGAGGGCGCGATGAGCCCGTTTCCGCGCGCGGACTTCCGCTCGCTCACGCTCTACACGCCCGACCGCAGACCGGTCGAGGTCGACCTGAGCGACAACACGAACCAGTGGGGCACCCACCCCGCCGCGCTCGAGCGCATCCGCGCGGCGACGGCCGACGACCTGGCGCGCTATCCGGAGCTCTACGCCGACACACTCCGTGACGCCGTCGCGGACCGGTTCGGCGTGGCGCGCGAGTGCGTCACCACCGGATGCGGATCGGACGACGTCCTGGACTCGACGTTCCGGGCGGTCTGGGGGCCGGGTGCGTTCGTCTCCTACGCGACGCCGACGTTCTCGCTCATCGAGCCGTTCGCACACGTCAACGCGATGGAGGCGCGCCCGGTCCCCTGGCCCGACGCCCTGGCCGATCCGGCCCGGCTCCTCGAAGACGCTCCGGCGCTGATCTACGTCTGCCGGCCGAACAACCCGACTGGCGAGATGGCGCCCGAGACCTGGGTGGAACGTCTCCTGGCGCTCGTGGGCTCCGACGGCCCGCTCGTGATCCTGGACGAGGCGTACGCGGACTTCGCCGGGGAGACGTTCATCCCCCGCGCGCCGGCGCACCCGCGCCTGCTCGTGGCACGCACGCTCTCGAAGGCGTACGGGCTCGCGGGCCTGCGCATCGGCTTCGCGGTGGGCGCGCCCGAGACCGTGCTCGAGGTCGAGAAGTCGCGCGGCCCGTACAAGATCACACGGCTGGGCTCGGAGGCGGGAGCGGCCGCGCTGGCCGACGCGGACGGGTGGATGGAGGCGACGGTGGCCGAGTGCCTCGACAACCGCGTACGGCTCGCCGCTGCGCTCACGGAGCGGGGCCTGCCACCCCTGCCCTCGCGCGCGAACTTCCTGCTCATCCGCTCGCTCTCGGGCTCGGCGAAGGAGGACGCTCTCGCGCTGCGCGAGGAGGGCGTCGCGGTGCGACCGTTCTCGGGCGTTCCGGGCATGGACGACGGCCTGCGCGTGACCATCGGGCCGTGGCCGATGATGGAAGCGTTTCTCTCCGCCCTCGACCGCGTGAGGTCGCGATGAACGTCGCGCTCTACGATTACGGCGCCGGCAACCTGCACTCGCTGGCCAAGGCGCTCGAGGGAGCCGGCGCCCGCGTGACGGTCACGTCAGACTGGGATACGGCGCTCTCGCTCGACGCGCTCGTCCTGCCCGGCGTCGGAGCGTTCGGCCACGCGGCCCGATCGCTGCCGGCCGATCCGTCCGCGGTGCGTCGGGCGCTCGAGGACGGGCTCCCCTGCCTCGGCATCTGCCTGGGCATGCAGCTCCTGTTCGAGGAGAGCGAGGAGTCGGAGGGAGCGGGAATCGGCCTGATCCCCGGCCGGGTCCTTCGCCTCGAGGCGCCCGTCGTGCCGCAGATGGGATGGAACGACGTGGAGACCGCGGACGACACCCTCTTCACCGGCACCGGGGGCCTCGTCGCCTACTACGCCAACTCGTACGTGTGCGAGCCTGACGATCCGGGCGTGGCCATCGCCTGGTCGGAGTATGCGGGGGTCCGCTTCGTGGCGGGGATTCGGCGCGCACGCACGTGGGGTGTGCAGTTCCATCCCGAGAAGAGCTCGCGCCTCGGCCAACGCGTCATCGCCAACTTCGTCGCGTCGATCCGGGAGGGATCGTGAACCCCGCCGCGGACCGAACGGCCCCTCCCGCACGCGTGCGCCGGTTCGTCGCCGCGCCGGCCGTAGATCTGAAAGGAGGCCGCTGCGTCCAGCTCGTGGGCGGCCGCCCGGAGGACGAGCGCGTCTCGCTCCCCGACCCGGTCGGGGTCGCGGAGGACTGGTGGGCGCAGGGGTTCGGGATTCTGCACCTCGTCGACCTCGATGCCGCGCTGGGCTCGGGCGACAACCTCCCGCTGCTGCGACGCCTCCTCGCCGCGACACCCGCCGAGACGCAGGTGGGCGGAGGGATCCGCGACGACGCGCGCGCCGAGGCGCTGCTGGAAGCCGGTGCCGACCGCATCGTGGTCGGCACGCGCGCGCTCGACGACCCCGACTGGCTGGCCGACCTCGCCGGTCGCCACCCCGGCCGCATCGTCGTGGCCGCGGACACCCGCGACGGCCAGGTACTCCGGAAGGGGTGGACGGAGGGGGCGGGCACGACGCTCGGAGAGCTGCTCGCGCGCCTCACCGACCTGCCGCTCGCCGGCGTCCTGTCCACCGACGTGGGCCGCGAGGGCCGCGCGGCCGGAATCGACGCGGCCGCCACGGCGGATACGGTGCGCGCCAGCGCCCATCCGGTCTGGATCTCGGGCGGCGTGAGCAGCATGGCCGACCTCGAGCATCTGGAGCGCTCGGGCGCCGCGGGCGCGGTTCTGGGGATGGCGCTGTACACGGGCAGGCTCGATGCCGCCGAAGTGGCCCGCCGCTGGGGCGGTCGGGCGGACCCGGCCGCGCGGGAGCACGACACGGAGACCCACACGCGAGGGACGACATGAGCACGCTGAAGAGAGAGACACGGGAGACCCGGATCGAGGCCGCCGTCACGCGTGGCAGCGGCGAGGCGGACGTCGAGACCGGGGAGCGGTTCCTGGCGCACATGGTGGAGACCCTCGCGCGGTACGCGGGCCTCGACGTGCGCCTGAGCGCGAGCGGCGACCTGCGCCACCACCTCGTCGAGGACGTGGCCATCACGCTGGGGCTCGCGCTGGCCGACGAGGTTCCCGAGCGCGCGGCACGCTACGGCTGGGCGGTCGTGCCCATGGACGACGCGCTCGTCGAGGCCGCCGTGGACGTGGGTGGACGGCCGTACTACGTCGGGCGGCTCCCGTCGAAGCTCTACACGCACTTCCTGCACTCCTTCGCCACCAACCTCGGCGCGACGCTGCACGTTCGCGTCGTACGCGGCCGTGACCGCCACCACGTGGTCGAGGCGGCCGTGAAGGCGGTAGGCCTCGCGCTCCGCCAGGCGCTCGAAGAAGGCGACGCTGTGTTCAGCACGAAGGGCTCGGTGCGCGTCGAGCGGGTGGAGGAGTAGCCAGGTGCTTCGACCGCGCATCATCGTCTGCCTCGACGTGAAGGACGGACGGGTCGTGAAGGGCACGCAGTTCAAGGGGCTTCGCGATGTGGGCGATCCCGTCGAGCTGGCCGCACGCTACGAGGCCGAGGGCGCCGACGAGATCGTCTTGCTGGACGTCTCGGCATCGCAGGAGGAGCGCGGCACGCTGCTCGACGTCGTGCGACGCACGGCCGAAACGCTCTTCGTTCCCCTCACGGTCGGTGGAGGCGTGCGTTCCGCGGACGACATCGGCCCGCTTCTCAGGGCCGGCGCGGACAAGGTCAGCGTGAACACGGCCGCCGTCCGGGAACCAGGTCTCATCACGGCCGGCGCCGAGCGGTTCGGCAGTCAGTGCGTGGTGGCCAGCATCGACGCAGCGCGCGAAGGCGACGCATGGCGCTGTTGGACGCACGGCGGCTCCCGGCCGACCGGGCTGGACGCCGTGGCGTGGGCGGCGGAGTGCCGGGCGCTCGGCGCCGGCGAGATCCTGCTCACCTCGATCGACCGCGACGGAGCCCTGAGCGGCTACGACCTCGATCTCACGCGCGCGGTCGCCGACGCGGTGCCGATCCCGGTGATCGCCTCGGGCGGTGCGGGCCAGGCCTCGCATCTGCGCGACGCATTCACCGAGGGCCACGCCGCAGCGGCGCTCGTCGCCGGCATCCTGCACGACGGGCTCACCACGGTGGGAGCCCTCAAACGCTCACTCACGGACTGGGGCATTCCCGTTCGCCCCGTCCCGACGGAGACGCCGTCATGACCGACCGTACCCTCGAGGACGTCACCGACCTCGACCGACTCGACTTCGACAAGCTCGGGGGCCTCGTGCCCGTGCTGGCCCAGGACGCCGACGACGGGCGCGTGCTCATGGTCGCGTTCGCGAACCGCGAGGCTCTGGAGAAGAGCCTGACGACCGGCCAGCTCCACTTCTGGTCGCGCTCCCGGGCAGAGTTGTGGAAGAAGGGGGAGACGAGCGGGAACGTGCTCGACGTCGTGTCGCTCCATGCCGACTGCGACGGCGACAGCGTCCTCGCGCGCGTGCACCCCGCCGGGCCCACGTGCCACACCGGCGAGGCCACCTGCTTCGGGGAAGTGGCCGTGCCCGCCGGCGTCCTCGCGTCGCTCGATGCCACGCTCGCCGCGCGCCAGACCGAGCGACCCGAAGGAAGCTACACCGTGCGCCTGCTCGACGACCGGAACCTGCGCCTGAAGAAGCTCGGCGAGGAAACGGCCGAGCTCGTGGCCGCACTGGCCACGGAAGACGCTATGCGCGCGACGGAAGAGGCGGCGGATCTGCTCTACCACGTGCTCGTGGGACTGCGGGCGGTCGGCGTGGGCGCCGCGGACCTCCTGCGGGTACTGGAGGCGCGCGCCCGGTAGACGGGAGACGGCCGAGCGCGGGCTGTCCCCGCGCTCGCAGGCGCTCACTCCGCCGGAACCCCCCTCGAATCCTCCGGGTACCGACCCGACCGCCGCTCCTGCCGAACCGCGGCGACCACCCCACCCCGCATCACCCGGACGACCATGGCGGAAGCAAGCGCATTCCACGAGGAGGAAGCTCTCGGGAAGGCGTACGACGCCCGCCTCATGCGCAGGCTGCTCTGGTACCTCGGCCCGTATTGGTGGCAGGTCGCGGTCGCGATCGTGCTGCTCATCCTGGGCTCGGCGACCCAGATCGTCGGCCCATGGCTGACCAAGCTCGTCATCGACAAGGGCATCCCCCAACACGATGTCCACTACGTCGTCACGCTCTCACTGATCTTCATCGCGTCGCTGGTCGCCGGCTTCTTCCTCGAGTATGGGCAGGGCCTCCTCACCACGTGGCTCGGCCAGTCCGTGATGTACGACCTGCGCGGCCAGATCTTCGACAAGTTCCAGAGCGCCGACCTACGGTTCTACGACAGGAACCCCGTGGGCCGCCTCATGACGCGTATCACGAACGACGTGGAGACGTTGAACGACCTGTTCAGCTCCGGCGTCGTGTCGATGTTCGGCGACATCTTCACGCTGCTCTTCATCGTCGTGGCGATGCTCGAGATGAACTGGAAGCTCGCGCTCGTCACGTTCAGCGTGCTGCCGCTCGTCTTCTTCGCGGCGTTCCTCTTCCGAGCCCGCATCCGCGACGCCTACCGCGACATCCGCGTGCGCCTCGCGCGTCTGAACGCCTACCTCCACGAGCGTATCACGGGGATGCGCGTGGTGCAGCTTTTCAACCGCGAGGGCGCCGACGCCCACCAGCACGAGGAGCTCAACGCCGACTACCTCGACGCGCACCTGCGCTCGATCACGTACTACGCGCTCTTCTTCCCGGTGATCGAGTTCTTCACGGCCATCGCGCTGGCGCTCATCATCTGGTACGGCGGCATCGAGATCCTGCACGGCGCCGTCACCATCGGAATCGTTGCGGCGTTCCTCCAGTACGCGCGCCGCTTCTTCCGACCGATCCAGGACCTCTCGGAGAAGTACAATCTCCTCCAGTCGGCGATGGCCTCGTCCGAGCGCATCTTCAAGCTCATCGACCAGGACGTCCGCATCACCGACCCCCCGGATCCCATCACGCTCCCGCCGCACACGCGCGGCCGGATCGAGCTCAAGAACGTCTGGTTCGCCTACGGCGAGCGCGCGGACGGCGAGCCCGACTGGGTGCTCCAGGACGTGAGCTTCCGGGTCGAGCCGGGCGAGAAGGTCGCGATCGTGGGTCACACGGGGGCCGGCAAGACGACGATCATCAACCTGCTGATGCGCTTCTACGACGTACCCCGGGGTGAGATCCTCCTGGACGACGTGCCGCTCACGCGCCTGCCTTTGGACGACCTGCGCGGGCGCATCGGCCTCGTGCTCCAGGACGTCTTTCTGTTCAGCCGCGACGTCGCCTACAACATCCGCCTCGGCTCACCCGAGATCGACGACGAGCGCGTCCGCGCCGCGGCCGAGCGCATCGGTGCGGCGCCCTTCATCGAGCGGCTCCCCAAGGGCTACGACCAGGAGCTCGGGGAGCGCGGCTCGACGCTGTCGGTGGGCGAGCGCCAGCTCGTGAGCTTCGCGCGCGCCCTCGCGTTCGACCCGGAGATCCTGATCCTGGACGAGGCCACCAGCTCGGTCGACTCGGAGCTGGAGGAGCACATCGAGCGCGCCACGGACGAGCTTCTCAAGGGCCGCACGTCGCTCGTGATCGCGCACCGGCTCTCCACGGTCCAGAATGCCGATCGGATCCTCGTGCTCCATCACGGGAAGCTCGTCGAGGAGGGCACGCACGAGGAGCTGTTGCTTCAGGACGGGCTGTACGCCCGCCTGCACGAGCTTCAGTTCGCCTCGGTCACCGGCGCCTGAGCTTCGATACCGTCGTGTCGGCTCGGGACGGCTTGACGGCCCTGGACGTGGTATCGGCCCTGGGTGCTTTGGTGTTGCCGGCCGCCTTCTCCCCGAGCACCTGGAACCGCTCGGAGACGGGCACCACCTTGCCCGCCACGCGGATCATCGGCTCCTCCTTGAATCCCCCGACCGGCTCGAGCGCCGACTCGGTGTAGCGGCTTCCGGCGTTCCAGAGGATCCAGTCGTGGATGCCGACGTCGTAGACCGCCTGGATCTCCGCCCGCACCTCGGGGGCTCCGTACGCAGGCTTGCCCAGCGTGAAGTCCTGGAGCCAGGGACGCGTCTTGCCCGCCCCCTTCACCTCCGAGGACTGGCGCAGCGCGTCCGACAGCGCGTGACGAACGACCTCGTACGGGTACGCGTTCGGGTTCTTGAACCCGAAGCTCCCTTGCCAGTAGTGCGACGGGTAGACCATGGGCAGCGCGACGTCGACCGCGTTGATGAACTGCGTCCACACCTGCCCGATCCCGACGTCGCGCGTGGCCGACGCGGTGACGCCGAAGACGTCGGCGGTCACGCGCACCCCCATCTTCCCGAGCTGCTCGCGGGAGTACTCGAGGAAGCCGTGGATCGCCTCGGCCCTGGAGCGGCCGTCGCTCTCCGGATAGGTGGCGCGCGCCAGCACGGAGTCGGGCGCGTCCGGGAAGCGGACGTAGTCCCACTGGATTTCGGGAAAGCCGTAGCCGGCCACTTCCTTGGCCAGGTCGACGGCGTAGTCCCAGACTTTGTGGTTGTACGGGTTCAGCCAGACGAAGCCCTTGTCGTCCACCCAGACGCCGCCGTCCGTGTCCTGGACGGCCAGATCCGGGCGCGCCTCGGTCAGGATCGGATCCTTGATGACGACGATCCGTGCGATCGGGTAGATGTCGGCCTTCTTCAGCCGCTCGAGCAGACCCGGCAGGTCGCGGATGCGGATCTCTCCGGTGGCTCCCGACTCGACCGCGAGCGGCACCTTGCTGTCGTAGCTGACGTAGCCGCTCGCGTCCTTGATGTCGATGACGAACGTGTTGATCTCGGTGCGCTTGGCCAACGCCAGCAGCTCGTCCACACGCCGGGTCGAGCCGGCGGTCCACGCGTTCAGGTAGAGGCCGCGGATGTGCTCGGGACGGTCGAAGTGGAGCTTCGGCTCCGGAGCGGACGCGGTCGGCTGCGAGAGAGCGGCGGTGTCGGCGCGCTCCCGATGTCCCACCGCGCGTTCCTCAGCGGCCGGCTTGGTGGCCGACGTGTCGGCCTTCGCCGTCGGCGCGGGAGGGGTCGAGTGGCTGGCCCCGTCGGGCGCCTGAGCCTCCGTGGGTAGCCGGGGCAGCGTCGAGGCGTCCGCCGTGTCCTCGGGACGGTGAGGCGCGCTGGCTACCGACGACGAGTCGCTCTGCGTACCCTGGTCGAACGCCGACGGGCCCGCCTTGCATCCTACGACCAGGAGCAGGAGCGGAACGATCGACCACCGTGTGAGGGAGGGAGTCGGCAAGAGCGCGTCAGTACGCCTGAAGGGTGGGGTCGACGTCCTCGCGCCAGGCGAGCACGCCTCCTTTGAGGTTGAGCACCCTCTCGTAGCCGCGGTCGAGGAGGAAGCGGGCCGCCCACGCGCTCCGGCTGCCCGATCGGCAGTACACGACGACCTCGGTGCCGCGGTCGATCTCCTTCGAGCGTGCCACGAATTCCCCGGTGGGGATGCGGATCTGTCCGTACTCCGGAAGATCGGCGATGCGGTGCTCGAAGTGCTCACGCACATCCACGAGCAGCGGCTTGCTTCCGTTGTCCAGCCGCCTCTTGAGCTCGGTCGCCGTGATCTCCGGCACGTCGGTGGGCAAGTTCATGTCCGGCGTGATCCATCGGTTCGATGCAGAATCTGGTCGAGGAGATCCGCGGTGCGCGCGGCGGCTCCGCGGTGGGCGTCAATATAGCCAAAGGCCCGGACGGCGGCGTAGTGCAGCTCCTCCCCTTTCGTGAGCCATGTCGCGAGCGCATCCGCGAGGCCACGCGCGTCCCGAGCCTCACGCGCCCCGCCGGCGGCGAGAAGCTCGCCCGCAGCGCGCGCGTTCGTGTGTCGGGGCCCGAAACAGACGGGGAGCCGCGCCGCGGCCGGCTCGAGCACGGAGTGCAGCCCCGCATTGCCGAAGCCCCCGCCCACGTACGCCACCGCGCCCACCGTGTAGAGGTGGGCCAACACGCCGACGCGGTCCACCACCACCGCGTCCGCGTCCCGCGCGGAACCGGAGGCCTCCACGTCCGTGAGCGTCGCGACGCTCCACCCCGCGTCCTCGAGTCGCGCCCGCAGCTCAGCCACGTACGTCACGTCCGGCTCGTGGGGCGCGAGGACGACCCGGACGTCCGGGACGCGCGCGCGCACCACGTCCAAGGCCGGAAGCAGCACCGCGTCGTCGGCCGGCCAGGTGGATCCGGCCACGACCGTCGGGCGCGGATCGGCGTGGAAGGGCGCGAGGTACGAAGCGTCCGCGTCGGCCGCGCGCGCGCGCTGCGCAGCCGAGTCCACACCGGGGTCGCCGGTGACCGTGACGCGGTCGGCGCGCACGCCCAGCGTCACGAAGCGCTCGGCGTCGTCCTGCGCGATCGCCGCGACGAGCTCGAGCGCCGCCCAGGTGGGGCTCAAGAAGCCGCGCGCGGGCCAGCGGAGCCGTCCCGCCTCGGCAGGGAGCGTGCCCGCCACGAGCGCCGCGGGCACGCCGCGCCGATCCGCCTCGCGCACGAGCACGGGCCACACCTCGGTCTTGGTGAAGACGACGAGGTCGGGCCGCACCGCGTCAAGGACGCGGCCCATGGGCACCTCGAGGTCCCAGGGGAGGTAGCCGCTCACGTCGGCCGGCATCGCCCTGCCGAGCTTCTCGGCCGAGGGAGAGAAGTGCGTGAAGACGGTCTGGACATCGTCCCGGCGCGCGCGGAGCGCTTCGAGCACCGCGCGCGCCTGGAGCCCCTCGCCCACGGACGGAGCGTGCAGCCAGAGCGTCGGGCGACGCGGGTCGCGCGTCGTCGCTCCCCAGCGCGCCAGAACCTCGTGCGCGTCCCGCCGTGCCCGCAGTCCCCGAGCCACCTTGGAGTCTCCGCGGGCCAGCACGGGCACGAGGGCGCGGGCCGCTTCCTGTACGACGCGGTAGAGAGCTCGGCTCATGGGCATGGCCCGACGATAGAGAGACGCGGCCCCGGAGTACAGGTCGGAGCCGCTGGACGAGGAAGAGGGCGACCGCCCCCCGCACCCTCCCGAACCAGAGCCACCTTCCCCTACATTCCAGGGAAGACGGTGCCGCCCTCCGGGGGGCGGCACCTGCGCGCGGCCCGAAGGAGCGAGGAGGGCGGCACGACCATGACATTCCAGATCACCGTGCGGTACGGCACTCAGCGGCACCAGTACCACATGTACCTCGTCGACGGCGTCGACGCCCGCGAGGCCCTGAGGGCCGCCGCCGACGCGATGCCGGACCAGGTGGCGGGCGAGACCGACCTGGTGGAGCTCCGCGTGGCGGTCGATCCCGAGCGCCGGACGTACCTCGAATGAGCGACCGCGCCCCGGCCGCCCGGCCGCGCTCGCGCGCGCGGACCGTGGTGCGCGCCGCGCTCGTCGTCGTCGCGCTGGCCGTGACGGCCGGAGCATGGGCGTGCTCGCCCATCTACGTCATCAAGGCCGGCATCGCGGAGGCGAAGATCCTCCACGCGCGCCGCCCCATCACTCAGGTCGTCACCGACTCGAGCACCGACGCCGACACGCGCACCAAGCTCACGTACGTCCTGGAGGCGCGCCGGTTCGCCGCCGAGCGTCTGGGCATGAAGCCGGGCGCCTCGTACACGACGTACGTGCACCTGGAGCACGACACGCTCGCGCTCGTGCTGTCGGCGGCTTACAAGGACCGGCTCGTCAACAAGACGTGGTGGTTCCCGATCGTCGGTCACGTCCCCTACAAGGGTTTCTTCGACGAGGACGACGCGCTCGCGGCCCAGAAGAAGCTCGAGTCCGACGGCTTCGACACGTACCTGCGGCCGACGTCGGCGTTCAGCACGCTCGGATGGTTCGCCGATCCCATCCTGTCCACCGTCCTCAACACGAGCGACGACGTCGAGGTCGTGACGACCGTGCTGCACGAGCTCGCGCACGGCTACCTGTTCGTGCCCGGCCAGGTCGGCTTCAACGAGAGCTATGCGACCTTCGTCGGCCACACCGCCGCCGAGCAGTTCTTCTGCACGCGCCAGGGCGGGGGTCCCGACACGGTCAAGTGCCACCGGGCCGAGGCGCGCTGGAGGGACTTCGAGCGCTTCAGCGTGTTCGTGGACGGGCTCGTCTCCGACCTGGACCGGATCTACGACGACTCGACGCTCACGCGCGAGCAGAAGATCAGCCGCCGTCAGGTGGTCTTCCAGCGCTCGATCGAGCACTTCAAGCAGGACGTCCAGCCCACGTTCGAGGCGTACAGCTTCGCCTCGTTCATCGATACTCCGCTCAACAACGCCACGCTGCTCGCACGCATCCGCTACTTCCACCGTCTCCCCGACTTCCAGGCGCTCCTCGACGCGCATCACGGAGATCTGCGGTCGGTGCTCCAGGAGCTGAAGGCGAAGGCCCCGGCGGCGAAGGACCCGTTCGACGTGCTCCCGACGAACGGGAAGCTTCCCCCACCGGCGGGGGATACGCTTCAGTAGCGGGGGAGCGCGGGGGAACGGGCGTGAGGCCCACGGTCCCCGCCCTTGGGCAACCCCTCCCACCCCTGTAGCTTTGCAGGTCGCTGCGGGCCCGTCCCCGGAACGATCACGCCCATGTGCGTCGCTCCGGCCCGGACCCTCGAGGGAGGCTTCCAGACGGCACCATGAGCAACGAAGAGAGAGACGGCTATTCGCCCTCCGAAGTGGAGGGCAAGTGGCAACGCCTGTGGGACGAGCGTGGCACGAACCGCTACACGCGCGAGGAGCTCGAGCGCGCGGAGCGACCGTTCTACAACCTGATGATGTTCCCCTACCCCTCCGCGGAGGGGCTCCACGTGGGCAACATCTACGC
>CAZFIS010000021.1:0-36384 GCA_964519125.1 uncultured Gemmatimonadaceae bacterium
CCAGCACCAGCACCAACAGGATGAGCCCGTCGATGTTGGGGGCGAAGGAGGAGGCTTCCTGGATGAGGCTGCTTGGCATGTGATTCGGATCCCCGTGTGTTGTCTAGAGGACGAAGAGCACGACGAACGCGGCGAACAGCAGAATGCTCGCGATCGTGATGATGAAAGCCCTGTGAGCGTCGATGATGGCCGGATTCTGATCGTCCGGAGGAGGCTCGGGCACGCCGGGCGGAAGCTCCCGATGAGCGACTTGGCCGGAAGGCGGCGATCCGGGCGTCGTAGCGGGCTCCTGGCGAGCGACTTCTTCGGTCATCTGAGGGCTCCCGGCCTACTTCAAGGTCTCGATGTAGGCCACGACGTTCGCCATGTCCTGGTCGTTGAGCGTGAGGGCGTTGGGTCGCATCGTCTCGCCCCCGACATCCTTCGGGTCCGTGCCCCGCCAACCCTTCTTGAAGTCTCGGAGCTGCTTGAGGAGGTAGTAGTCACTCGCGTGGACCAGCGGCGGTGCGTTGACGGCCTTGTTGCCCTGGCCATCCGGCCCGTGGCAAGCCACGCACCGCATGTAGACCGTCGCACCCGCCTTCGCGTCACCGGCGCTCAGCGTGGTCGGCACCTTGGTGCGGGGCAGGCTCGCCACGTACTCGGCGACCGCGGGGACGTCGTTCGGCAAGTCCATCGCACGCGACATGGATTCCATGCGCAGGCCGAGGGTGTCGTAGGGGTTGGCCCCCCGCCGGGACGCCTGGAAGTTCTCGAGCTGCTTCTGGATGTACCATGCGGGCAGCCCCGCAATCGACGGCACGCCAAGCGCGGCGTCCCCGAGACCGTCGGACTGGTGGCACGGAACGCACGTCTCGAACAACGCCTTGCCGCGCGCCATGCTCACCGGCGGAGGTGCCTCGTTGCACGCCACCAAGCCGCACACCACGGCGAAGGCCGCGAACACTCTTGTGCTCCCGATTCGTGCCATCATCTCACCTGGAGGGTGCGACGGATTCGGAGGGCGAGTCTTCGCCCACCGCCGATCAATAAACTGGAATGATAATGAATCCGAACGATGTTCCGGAACCCCGCTCCGGCGGAGCCCCGAGATCTCGCTGCTCCGGCAGAACCCTAAAGCGGGATCGCCTCGTCGATGAGCATGATCGGAATATCGTCACGAACCGGGTACAGATAGCGCCCGTCCTCGCGGACGAGACCCTCCTGCACGGGCTCGGAGATCGGTTGGCCTGCGCGATTGGCTACGCCGCCCTCTCCAATGGCGACGTTCAGACGATCCAGCGTCGCCTGATCCGCCAAATGGACCGGCTGCTTGGACTCCGGACAGACCAGGATGTCCAGCAACTCTCCGTGGACCATGTAGACGGCACCTCTTGCGTCGTTATCGTTGGACGCTTTTGTCGTACGACTGCGCGCACCGGCGGCGACAGCACGGACGAACGACGTCCGCGGACCCTGATACGGGCGCCGATAGTAACAGGTTCCAGTACGAATTGGGAGAGTGGCGAATGAAACTCGACATCCGCGGCGGACGCGCCGCGCTCCTCGCTGCGGCGTTCGCAGGGCTCGTGGCCGGGGCGTGCACGTCGGCCTCGAGAGACGCCTCCAGGTCCACGTCGGGGACGGCCGCCAAGACCTCGAGCGCGCAGACCGCGAGTGCCACCGACCTGGCAGACACGCCTCGGCAGAGGCTCCCGGACCCCGGCAAAGCCTGGGTGATCTTCGGAGCCGATACCGTGAACGCCGAAGTAGCCCGCACGGCCCAGGAGCGCGAGAAGGGCCTGATGTACCGCGAGAGCGTTCCCGCCGGAACCGGAATGCTCTTCATCTTCGACCAGATGGGTCCCCAGTCGTTCTGGATGGAAAACACCTACGTCCCGCTCGACATCGCGTTCATGGACACGTCCTACAGGGTCGTGGACATTCAGCAGATGGAGCGGCTCACGACGGACCCGCACCAGAGTGCCGCCCCGGCGATGTTCGCCCTCGAGGTCCCCAAGGGATGGTTCGAGGCTCACGGCGTCCACGTGGGGTCGGTGCCGGAGGTCGAGTTCGGTCCCCAGCTCGGGCAGTAGAGCCCGCGAGCCAGGGAAGCGCCGGATCAGCGGCGCGCGACCGCCTCCCGCAGCCCCGCGAGGAGCGCGTCCACGTCGCGCTCGTCGTTGTAGACGTTCGGTGACACGCGGAGCGCCGTCCCGCGCAGCGACGCCACGACGCCGCGGGTGCCGAGCGCCTCGGCCAGCACGTCCAGCGCCAGCCCGTGCGGCATCCGGAGGCCGAACAGGTGGTTGGCACGCCACGCGGGGTCCTCGACCGAGAAGCCGAGCGAGCGTGCCGTCTCCAGGAGCTCGGCCGTAAGCGCTCCGCAGTATGCCTGAACGCGGTCCGGACGCCACTCCGTGACCAGGCGCAACGAAGCCACCGCGATCGGGAGCAGCGCGAAGTTGGAGCGCTCCGCCGCGTCGTAGCGCACGGCGCCCGGCTGGTACGCATCCGCGTAGCGCACGAGTCCCTGGAAGTCCTCGCTCCCGGCCCGGCCGATCCAGGTCTCCTCCAGCGGAATCCCGTCGTCGAAGCGCTCGGAATAGTATGCGAGCGCGACCGAATACGGCCCGAGCAGCCACTTGTAGGCGGCACAGATCAGCGCGTCCGGACGAACCTCCCGCACGTCGAAAGGCAGCGCCCCGACGGACTGCGTTCCGTCCACGACCAACGCCGCACCGACCTCACGGCACCGCCGGCCCACCTCGACCAGGTCGAAGCGCGTTCCGTCGGTCCAATGCACGTGCGGGACGGCGACGACCGCCGTGTCGTGGTCGATCGAGCTCAGGAGGTTCTCGTTCCACACCGCCCCGCGACCTGCTCCCGACCCGGGCACAGCCGTACGGATCTCCGCGCCGGCTTCGGCCGCCTTCCTCCGCCAGGCATGCACGTTGCCTGGGAACTGCTCGTCCGTCAGGACGATGTTCTGGCCGCGAGCCACCGGAAGGTTACGCGCCGCGACCGCCACTCCGTACGAGACACCGGGCTGGATGGCGATGCGCTCCAGGCTCCGGGCGCCGATCAACTCAGCGAAGAGCCGACGTAACTCATCGCTCTCTCTAAAGAAGTCGGCCGCGCCGAGCCCCGTCGGCACGCGCTTCCTGCGAAGCCCCTCCAGCCCCGCGTCCTCGGAGGCGCGGGGCAGGGGCGCCATGTAGGCGCAGTTGAGGTAATGAACGTCGTCAGGGAGGAAGAACTGCTCCCGTCGGCAGGGGAGCGCCCCGGTCGTGGGAGTGCTCACCGGTTGTCACCCGAGCGCGCGTCGTGCGCGACCCAGAGGATGATGGCCAGGAAGCCCAGGCCTATGAGAGCCGTACCGACCCACTCCACGAAGCCGCTCCGATCAGGGGGTACGCACGAAGATCGCGAAGATCAAGGCGAGACACACATCCAGGACGATAAGGGTGACGGCCGCGCTCTTGAAGCTCCGCCTCGAATCGACCGCGTGGATCCCCGCGGCCACGACCAGCCACGCCCACACCTGGGTCAGGTCCAGCATGTTCAGCACCCGGTGCCAATAGCCGTCGGACAAGAAGTAGAAGAAGGTGCCGAGGCTCAGCGTCGCCTGCGGGTTCTTCTCCACGATCTTCAGAGGTACCGTCAGGAGTCCGAGGAACGCCGAGATGAGCCACGCATGGCTCACGATCGCGAGATACTGCTTGTAGCGCCCCTCGTCGCCGAAGATGAAGGCGAACAGCAACGCCATCAGCCCCGCGACGATCAGGATGAAGATGAGGTAGCCGAACCCGGCGCCCACGGTGGCGAAGATCCGGGTGATCCCGACCATCGAGACGCCCTCCGGGATCTTCGTTCCGCGAGCGAGAGCGAGCTGCCGTAGCATCGCTTCCCAGACGTCGGCGGGAATCAAGGCCATCTGGAGGACCATGAGCACCGCGCCGGTGAGCATTGCCGCCGCCCAGGCGGGGTGGTCTCGCAGCGCCTCGCCGAGCCTGTTCGGTGCCACGAAGGTGTCCAGCACCCGCCGGGGGAACGACGGGAGAGTGACTTCGGGCGGTTCGCCCTCTGCGTTGCGGGCGGCGTCCGGGCCGCCGTCGGGATCCGTGGTCATGCAGCACCTCGTTTTGGCAGTGCCTCGTCGACGTGAAGCGTCACATTCCCTCTCCGAGCTTCGCCCGGCTCACTTGACGCATGTGGATGTCCATGGGCCCGGGCGCCATCGATACGTTCATCGTTCCGCGACCGTCGCTGGCCGTATAGCGCTCCACCATCAGCCGCCGCCCGGCATCCCAGAGCACCCAGCCCTGGAGATTGCCCTTCAGGCTCTGAGAGAAGTCGGCGTCCATCTCCGGAAGCGTTCCGTCGCTCGCCTGCTCCGAAGTTCCCTGGAGCGCGATGCGCAGGAGGCTCCGGCCCGCCACGAGCGTGTCTCCGGAGACCGTGTACGTGATCACGCTCGTCTGTCGGGTGGTGCCGCCCGTCGCAGGACTCTCGAAGTGGATCGTGTCTGTCCAGGAGAAGCCGGACGTCACCGGCCCACCGGGCAAGTGAGGGAAGAAGGAGTTCGCATAGGCCATCGGCTCGAACATACGATCGCCCGACCCCGAAACCTTCGGCGCCGAGAGGAGGGCCACCGCACCTCTCCGGTCGAGCGTGAACACGAGCGGACCTGCGATGGCAGTCTCGTCCACCATCATTGGACCCTGCATGGGCTCGTCCAGCTTGCCTGAGAACTTCCGGACATGCATCGCCACCTGGATGCCGTCCGGGGAACGCGTGAAGGTGGTTCCGAACGTACCGCTCGAGGCGATGTGCATCTGGAACGTCTGGCCGCCCGCGTCGATGTCCATGGAGGCCGTGTCTCCCCGGACGTACGTGGCGGTGGACGGGTCGGGAAGAGAGTAGGCGAGGGCAGGGGGCGCCGGAGTCCCCCCACCGACGCACCCTCCGAGCGCGAAGGGCAGAACGGCGAGAACACGAGTTCCTGGACGCATGGCCATGCTCCCTCTGGAGAAAGAGCGGGAGGGTGGTTCAGTGTAGCCTACGGGCGGCCCGGGCGGAATCTTCGGGACGCCGGCGCCACTTGGCCGTAGGGAGTCGAGTTGGTATCGTGAGTGGCTATAGGGCTGCCCGCACAACCCAGTGGGCGGCGCCGCGAGCACCAGCCGAATCCGAACTCAGCTCTCGGAGCGTGGCATGAGCTTCAGGACCAATCCAGACCGCATTCTCGAGAACATCGACCGAGCGCGAAACCGCGACGCCGAGAGTCAGCGCTTCAATTTGGATCGAGAGGCCCAGGGCCGGGAGCTCGACACCGAGATGCCGGATCCCGATGCCACGACCACCGAGCGGCTCAAGCGGATCTTCAATGCGGTGGAGCGAGCGTACACGAAAGCGGCCCAACGGGCCGAGCTGGGCAAGCTCGCGGCGCGCTTCCAGGCAGTCGGAGATATCCAGCACCACCACGCGCGCGGCGACGTGAGCATCTCCATCCAGTACATGGACCACGAGCGCCACGACGACGTGATGATGTCCCCCTTCGAGATCCGCCCGTACGAGCTCGGCGAGGCCAAGAAGGAGACCAAGACGAGCCGCGCCGACGTCAACGCGCTCAAGGTCCTGCGAGGCGAGCTGCGCACCGGGGTGCTCTCGGCGTACCAGAAGGCCGAGCCACGCATCCGCGACGCGATTCGCGAGCGCGCGGACATGGGCCACATCCAGGTCGTCGTGACCGTGGATTTGCGCCCGGCGGAGTAGCGGTCTCGACTCCGGGAATCGTCCCTTGCAGGAGCGGGCGTCGCGCCGGGTCCTCGTCGTCGTGGGGATTGTTCTGGTCGTGCTTCTCGTGGCGGCCGATCTTCTTCGGCGGGATTCCATCATCCGCTCGACCTGGCGCGGCCTGAACCAGTCCCCGACTCCGATCGAGCGGCTTCTGAGGCCCTTCCGCGGTGCCCAGCTTCCGGACGGCTCCGGCCACTCGGGGGCGCTGCCCGTGCCGGGCGGACTTCGCCGCGCATGACGGGCTCGGGTCGAGCCCTCTTCCTCTTTCTCGACGGCGTCGGCATCGGCGAGGCGGACCCGGAGAGGAATCCCTTCGCGCGCGCGGTGCTTCCCACCCTCCATCAGCTATTGGGTGGGTCTCTGCCGACGCTCGACGCGCCCACGGTTCGTGGTCCGCTGGGCCGAGCCTTTCCTCTGGACGCCAATTTGGGCATGGACGGCACACCGCAGAGCGGCACGGGACAGGTCGCTCTGCTCACCGGCCACAACGCGGCTCGGATCTTCGGTCGCCACTTCGGACCGTGGACACCCGTGAAGCTCCGTCCACTCGTCGAGGAAGAGAGCTTGCTGCGCCGGGCGCAGGACGCGGGTCTGTCTGTCGCCTTCGCGAACGCATACCCGAGGGGATGGCCCGGCCCGCGCGGGGGCCTTCGGATCGCCGGGCCGCCGCTCGCCGCTCGCGGCGCCGGCGTGCTCGACCGCCACGAAGAGGCGCTCGGCGAGGGCCGGGCCGTGTCGAGCGAGATCGTGAACGACGGATGGCGGGAGCACCTCGGTCACGAATGGCTGCCCGAGGTGACCGAGGTCGAGGCGGGCCGGGTGCTGGCGAGCATCGCGCGCAGCGCGGACCTCACGCTCTACGCGCACTACGCTACGGACGCCGCAGGTCATCGGGGATCCATGGAGCCGGCCGTGGAGGCACTGGAGCGAGTGGATCGTTTTCTGGCCGGAGTGCTCGATGAGCTCCCGGACGACTGCACGCTTTTCATCGCGAGCGATCACGGTAACATCGAGGACGTGGGACAACAGCATACACGCAATCCCGTCTTCGGTCTCGCGTCGGGCCCCGCGGCGGACATGATCGCCGAGCGAACGCACTCGATCATGGATGTCACGTCGAGCCTGCTCGACTGTTTGGGCGCCTGAGCAGACCGCACTCCACACTCGCATACGCCGCTCTGGTCCCGTTGCGCCATGGGGACGCCCGAGCCCGCGAGCCATCGTTCTCGCGTGAAGCCACGCGCGAAGATCCTGGGCCAGCTCCTTCTCGATTCGGGAGCCACGAGTGAGGAAGCGCTGGCGGTCGCCCTGGAGGAGCAGCGCCACACCGCTGAGCGCCTCGGGGAAGCGCTGATCCGGACGCGCGCCGCGACGGAGCAGGACGTCGCCCGCGCGCTTTCGGTGCAGCTGGGGCTTCCGTGCGCCCCATCTCCCCTCGAGCCGGAGGAGTCGGCGCTGCGCCTGATACGCCCGGAGTTGGCCCGGGCCCGTGCCGTGCTTCCTCTTCGCGCGACGCCGCACACGCTTCAAGTCGCCATGTCCGACCCCCTGGACTTGTCGGCGGTCGATGATCTCGCCTTCCAGTGCGGGCGGCGCGTCGAAGCGATGGTGGCCCCTCCTACGGAGATCCTCGAGGGGTTGGACCGCGCGTACGGGGGTGACCTCGAGCGGCTCGTCGAGGCGCTGCCCGCGGAGCTCCGGGGGAGCGGGGTTCGTCATCCGGACGATCTGGAGCGAGCCACGCGGTCGGCGCCGGTCGTGCGGCTGGTCGACCGCGTCCTCCACGATGCCGTGGAGATCGGAGCCAGCGACATCCACGTCGAGGAAACGGGCGGCGACGTCCACGTCCGCTATCGGGTCGATGGCGTCCTGCAGCGGGCCATGGACCTGCCGGCCGCCGCGCGGCGCGCTGTGCTCTCTCGCATCAAGGTGATGGCGGGCATGGACATCTCGGTCCGGCGCAGACCTCAGGACGGGCGCATCGCGCTCGCCCACGGGGAGCGCCGACTGACCCTCAGAACCTCGACGCTGCCCGTGAACGGGGGAGAGAAGGCCGTCGTGCGCATCCTCGATCCCGACGCGGCGCCGCGGAGCCTCGAAGGCCTCGGCATGACCTCGAGCGACCTCGAGCGCGTACGCGGACTTCTCCAAGCGGGGCAGGGCGTCCTGCTCGCGGCCGGGCCTACGGGTAGCGGCAAGAGCACGACCCTGTTCGCCGCGCTGTCCGAGATCGACCGGCAGCGACAGAACGTGGTGACGTTGGAGGACCCCGTGGAGTACCGGCTGGCGGGAGCCAACCAGGTTCAGGTGGACCGTCGCGCGGGTCTGGGGTTCGCCGATGCGCTTCGTGCCGTGCTACGCCAGGATCCGGACGTGGTCATGGTCGGCGAGATCCGCGACCCGGAGACGGCGGAAATCGCGATGACGGCCGCGGTCACGGGACACCTCGTCCTTTCGACCATTCACACGACCGATGCGCCGGGCGCCGTGACGCGCCTACTCAACATGGGCGTGCCGCCGTTTCTCGTCGCCGGTGCACTGGCGGGCGTCGTGGCCCAACGGCTGGTGCGCCGGGCCTGCCCCCGCTGCCGGGGACGTGGGTGCGAGAGGTGTGGGGACGGGCACAGGGGGCGTACCGGCATCTTCCAGGTGCTGACGATCTCGGACGCCATCCGGGACGAGGTGAGCCGGGGCGCGTCCACGGCGGTCCTCCGACGTCTTGCACGGGAAGGTGGCATGGCCACGCTCGCTGACGATGCGCGTCGAGCCGTGGCCGACGGGCTCACCTCCCCCCACGAGATCGGCCGGGTACTGCACGCGGATCCTCGTGGGTCGTTTCCCTGTAAGGCATGCGGTCAGGAGATCCCGGCCGGCGCGCTGGCCTGTCCCGCCTGCGGACACATCCGCGCCAGGATTTGTCGGTGCGGGCATGCGCTCGAACAGGAATGGCGGTTCTGTCCGTGGTGCGTCCGTCCGGCGGCCTGAAGAGGACGCGGACGGGTCCACGGCGTGAGACCTGAACGGCCGATCTTGCCCGTCGCACTCGAGCGCTCTCCGCTCTACCTTCCATGCAGATTGCTTCCCTCCACTCGATCGCCATGTCACGCTTGCACATCCGCAGCTTCCAGGGACGCATCTTCGTGGCCATCCTCGCGGTGGTGCTGGTCCCCGCGGGGATCGCCGTGGCGGGCGGGCTCGTCACGCTCCAAGGCATCGGGAGCGGGTCGGGAACGCTGGGCGCCTGGGATGCCGTGGCGGAGACGGGCCGGACGCTTCTTCATTCCCTGGACGAAGCGGGTGTCGACAACCCCGCGGTGCGGCGCGCCGCCGCCGCGCATCGCGAGGCGCTCTCGGAATCCGTGCGATTGTCCCGGCTCTATGCGTTCGTGGCCGAGCGTTTCCTGAGCATCCTCCCGCTGGCCGCTCTCATCACCGGGATGCTCGTCACGGCCCTCGCGCTCCTCACCGCTCGGACGCTGTCTCGAGGCTTCGCCCGACCGATCACGGAGCTCGTGGGATGGACCCAACGCATCGCCCGCCAGGAGTCCCTTCCCACCGAGGCCGAGACGGACGGCGCCGACCTGGAAGAGTTCCGGGTGCTGCGCACCGCGCTGCGCGACATGGCCGGCGAGCTCGAAGTGGCGCGGCGCCGGGAGGTGGAGGCCGCACGCATGCGATCCTGGACCGCGATGGCGCGGAGGGTCGCCCACGAGATCAAGAACCCGCTGACCCCGATGCGCATGGCCGCCGCGACGCTCACCCGTGACGTCGTCGGGCCGGGAGCCGACGCGGGCCGCGTCCTGCTCCAGGAGATCGACCGTCTGGACGGCATGGCGCGTACGTTTTCACAGTATGGGAAGATGCCCGAAGGCCCCCGCTCGGACGTGGACCTCGAGGAGCTCGTGACGGCGCTCGCGTCCCAGCATGGGACGGAGCGAGTGCCAGTGCGCGTACACCCCGGAGGCACCCTCATGGTGAACGGCCACTACGACGCCCTGGAGCGCGCCTTCCGAAATCTGGTGGTCAACGCCGTGGAAGCGCAGGAGGGTGCCGCAGACGGAGCGGTCGACATCCGGCTGGCTCGGGAAGGGGACGAGGCGGTGATCAACATCGAGGATCGCGGCACCGGCGTCCCGGAGGAGCTGCGGGCGGATGTGTGGGACCCCGACGTCACCACGAAGCGTGGAGGCACCGGCCTCGGCCTCGCGATCGTGCACCAGACGGTTCAGATCCATGGAGGATCTGTGAGCTTCGCCAACCGGCCCGAGGGAGGCGCCACGTTCACGGTGCGCCTTCCGTTGACGGCGCAGAGCGACTGAGCGCCCGGGGAGGGCTCGATGGACGTCCTGATTGTCGATGACGAAGGCAACATCCGCAGGATGTTGCGCGCACTGCTCGAGTCCGAGGGATACGGCGTGCGCGATGCCGGGTCGGCCGAAGAGGGCCTGGCACTCGCACGGGAGGCGCCTCCCGAGGCGATCCTGTTGGACCTCATGCTCCCCGGGATGAACGGACTGGAGGCTCTGCCCCGGTTCGGCCGGACGGTGCCCGGCGTACCCGTCGTGATGATGAGCGGGCGCGCGACCCTGTCCGACGCCGTCCAGGCCACGCGCATGGGGGCCTTCCACTTCATTGAAAAGCCCCTCACGCCGGAAGTCGTCCTCGTGACCCTCCAGGGCGCCATGGAGGTGAGCCGCGCCCGGGATCTCACGCGAACGCTTACCGAGGAGCTGGGACCGGACGGAGAGCTGGTCGGCACGACGGCCGCCATGGCCAGGGTGCGCGATCTGATCCGCAAGGTCGCCCCCACGGACGCCCGCGTGCTCCTGACCGGGGAGAGCGGGACCGGCAAGGAGCTCGCGGCCGCCGCTATTCATGCGCTGTCCCCGCGCGCAGGAGGCCCGTTCGTCCGGGTGAACTCCGCGGCCATCCCCCGGGATCTCGTGGAGAGCGAGATGTTCGGCCACGA
Source organism: uncultured Gemmatimonadaceae bacterium (assembly GCA_964519125.1). Taxonomy (GTDB): domain Bacteria; phylum Gemmatimonadota; class Gemmatimonadetes; order Longimicrobiales; family Gaopeijiaceae; genus SZUA-318. The sequence continues at coordinate 10,751 of CAZFIS010000021.1, forward strand.
GAAGGGCTCGTTCACCGGAGCTACCGAGCGACGGCGCGGCCGCTTCGAGCTGGCTCACGGGGGAACGCTCTTCCTGGACGAGGTGGCCGATTTGGGCCCGGAGGCTCAGGCCAAGCTCCTGCGAGCTCTCGAGTCGGGCGAGATCGAGCGCGTCGGCGGTACCGGAACGCTGCACATCGACGTTCGCGTCGTGGCGGCCACCCATCGGGACCTGCGGGCCGCCGCCGACCAGGGCGCGTTCCGTGATGACCTCCTGTTCAGGCTCGAGGTCGTGCCGATCCGGATGCCACCGCTACGCGAACGGCTGAGCGACATCCCTCTTCTCGTGGAGCACGCCCTCGATCGACTCCGTCGGCGTCAGGGAATGCGTCCCCCCCCTTTCTCCGAGGAAGCGCTCGACGCGCTCGCCGGGTACGGGTGGCCCGGAAACGTGCGGGAGCTGTTCAACGCCGTAGAGCGTCTGAGCATCCTGGTGTCGGGGCCGGAAGTGCGAGCGAGCGACGTGGCGGCGGTACTCCCCCGCGCGGCGTCCGCACCGGCGCCGGTGATGGCGGCGTACGAAGAGAGCCGCGACCGGAGCCTTCGGGACCTGCTGGACGACTACGAGCGCTCGCTCATCGCTGGTGCACTCGAGGCAGCTTCCGGCAACGTGGCCGCAGCCGGCCGCAGGCTCCAGACGGACCGAGCCAACCTGTACCGGAGGATGAAGCGGCTCGGCGTCCGCTCGTGAGCGCGAAGTGTGTCTATCTGAAACGGACGAGATGGCACCCGTGGCGGGACGACGCGCGGGAGGAGAAGGGCGCCATAGATGGTAATAGTAAGTCGGACCATGGCTTAGGAGATGCGATGATGCTGGTACGGTCCCTGCTTCGAGTCGGTGGCGGAGGCGTGCGGGCTTCATCAGATGGAGGGATCGGATCGATGACCATGTGGAAGGTCGGGCTGGTGCTGATGCTCCTGGCCGCTCCCCTTGGAGCGCAGGAGCGAAGGGTCGAGGACATGAGCCTCCCCGGGAACGTGGCGGACTCTCTCGTCCGCTTCTTCAACGCACCCACGACGATCCGGTTTCGGGGGCTGGCCGACGTGCCCGCGGGCCGCTCGATCATCGGGGACGTGGCGGTGCTCGGCGGCCCCTTCACGATCGCGGGTACCGTCCAGGGCAACGTTCTCGTCATGAACGGTGATCTGGTCGTTCAGGACCAGGGCCACGTCAGCGGCGACGTGACCGTCGTGGGTGGGTCCGCGCACGCCGCGACGGGGGCGGTGGGCGGAGCGCTGGTGGTCTACAGCCAGTCGCTCGCGATTCAGCGGAGGGGGAGCGGCATCGCCGTCGACGAACGAAGGCGGGCGCTCGATCAGCTACAGTACCAGAGCGATTACACGCGCTCCCGCATCTCACTCCGGACGGAAGGCGCCTACAACCGGGTCGAGGGTTTCCCGGTCATGTTCGGCCCCGAGGTCGAGACGCGCGGCGACAACGTCTTCCGGCTGGATGCGATGGCCATCTGGCGGTCGGAGTCGGGATTTCAGCTCAACACCGACAAGCTGGGCTACATGGTCCGCGCCGAGCAGCGCTTCGGCCCGGAAGGCGAGTTCAGCGTGGGCGCTACGGCGCATTCGGTCGTGGATCCGATCGAGCGATGGGGACTCTCGGACATCGAGAACTCATTGTCGACCTTTCTTTTGCACGAGGACTACCGCGACTACTACCAGCGTCAGGGAATCAGCGCCTTCGCGCAGATGCGACTCCCCTTCGAGGGGGTGCGATTCACGGCCGAGTACCGCGACGAGAAGCAGTCCTACATGCCGGTGGGCAGCCCCTGGACGCTTCGACGTAACGACGCGCCCTGGAGGCCGCAGCCGCTCGTGGGCGAGGGACGTCTGCAAACGATCGGAGCGCATCTGATCGTCGACGCGCGCAACGACCGCTCGGATCCCACGGACGGATGGTATCTGGATGCCCGTGGAACCCTCGGCGTAGGCGGCTCGCTCACCCTTCCCGAGTACCTGGCTCCGGCTGCTTCGCCCCCCGACGTCGTCTCCAACGCGCGGAGCCTGGGCCACGATTTCACGTTCGGATTCCTCGAGCTCCGTCGCTATGCCCGGCTGGGTCCGACTTCGGACCTCCGGCTGCGGGGCATTGTCGCGGGTTCGCTCGATAGGGGCTCCCTGCCCCCGCAGTTCCAGCATGCGTTGGGAGGCGAGGGATCTCTACCGGGCTACTCCTCGATGTCTGTGGACTGCGGCGCGCGCTCCCGCACCTATACGGTTCTTCAGTCGAGCGCGAACGGCGGCTCACGCGTGCCTGCGTTCGCGAGCTACGGGTGCGACCAGATCGCCCTCTTCCAGGCGGAATACCGGGGCACCCTGGCGTGGAACCTCAATTTCGGACCCCACGACGAATGGGACGACAAGTGGGACTGGTACCCGGACATCGATCTGTCCCCGAGTTGGTCCGTGTTCTTCGACGCAGGCAAGGGATGGTCGCTCGCCGACCCTGTGAACGCTCCGACGCTCGCCGACACCGAGACGCTCATGGACACCGGCGTCGGGATCTCGCTGGGGGAGCTGGGCTTCTACTGGGCCTGGCCCCTCAACGGAAGCAACCGCTCCGTGAACTTCTTCCTCCGCATCGACCATCGCTTCTGAGGCATCTTCCCGTGTGTTGAGGGCCTTCGCGACCTTCTGGGTCGTGCTGATGGCCCCGGCTCTCCTGGCTCGGCCCGTCCGAGCCCAGGATGCGGCACCCCTGTCCCTATCCGTGTCGAAATCGGACGGCAGGCCCACGATCACGATCGGGAACCTGTTCGGCGAAGGAGGGATCTCCCGCGCGCTCCACTCGGGCCTTCCCCTGCGGATCGAGATCGTGGTGGAGCTGTGGAAGGACGGCTTCCTCTTCGACCACGAGCGGGGCCGGGCCGATTGGCGAGCCAGCGTCGTGTACGACCCCCTCGCGCAGCGCTACGACATCAAAACCGGGCAGGGAGGGACGCACGAGACCACCGTCGACTCTCTCTCCGACGTCCGAGCCGTCCTTCAGAAGGCGTTCACCATTTCACTCCGGCCCAAGGAGAACGGCCGCTTCTACTACCTGGGGGAGGTCGTGATGCAGACCCTTTCCCTCTCGGACCTGGAGGAGCTCCAACGATGGCTCCACGGTGACCTCGCGCCCGCCGTCGCGGGGGAGGACAAGATGGAGAACGCGGTCGGGCGTGGTGTGCGGCGCGCCCTCGTCCGCATGTTGGGACTGCCCGCCCGCCGCTTTCAGATACGCACGCCCGAGTTCCAGGTCCGCGGCCGCTGACGAGGGACGTGAGCCTCGTGCGGGGCGGCCGGTCGGCCGTCCTCAGTCGAACGAGGCGGTTCGGACGGTGAGTGCTTCGATCCGCTCCCGGTCCGGCTCCACCCCGATGCCCGGGCCCACCGGGACGTTCATCGCCCCGTCCACGACCTCGAACTCGGGCCAGACGATGTCTCGCTCCCAATACCGCCGGCTCGCGGAGATGTCGCCCGGCAGGGTGAACCCGGACAACGAGGCCAGCGCCACGTTGTGCGCGCGTCCGATCCCGGTTTCCAGCATACCTCCGCACCATACCGGCATTCCGTGGCTGCGCATGAGGTCGTGAATGCGGCGGGCCATGCCGTGTCCCCCGACCCGTCCCGGCTTGATGTTCACGATCCGGCAACTCCCGAGCTCGAGCGCGAGCTCCAGGTCGCCCACGGACCGGATCGATTCATCCAGGCAGAGCGGTGTCCGCAAGCGCGCCTGGAGGCGCGCGTGGTCGAGCAGATCGTCGTGTCCGAGCGGCTGCTCGATCATCATGAGGCCGAGCTCGTCCAACCGCTCCAGCATGGGAGCGTCGGCGAGCGTGTAGGCCGAGTTGGCATCGGCCATCAGGGGCACGTCCCCAAAGCGCTCCCGGAGCCCGGCGAGCATGAGCGCGTCACGGCCGGGCTTGATCTTGACCTTGATGCGCGCGTAGCCCTCGGCCAGGTAACCTTCCACCCTCTGTGCCAGGCGCTCGTCGCTCTCCTGGAGTCCGATACTCACCCCCACCGGCACGCTGGCCCGATCCCCACCCAGCTTCTGCGCGAGCGAGAGTCCATCGAGGCATGCCGCCAGATCCCACGCGGCCATCTCCACGGCCGCCTTGGCCATCCTGTGGCCGCGGACCCACCGCGCCGGGTCCAGCACGTTCTCGGGAGCCGCGACGTCGCGGCCCACGACCCGAGGGAGGATGAACTCGGTGAGGACGTGCCAGGCCGTCTCCGTCGTCTCGCTGGAGTAGGCGGGGTCTTCGCCGGCGACGCACTCTCCCCATCCCTCCATCCCCTCGCCGTACAGGGTCAGCAGGATGATGCGACGCTCGTACATGGCGCCGCTGCTGATCTCGAAGCGCTCCTTCAGCCGCATCGGCACCTGCCGGAGCACGGCACGCTCGATTCTCACGTTGCCTCCCATCGCCCGATCACGCTCACAGGCGGACCAGCAGGTAGCGGGATACAGACTCTCCGCGTAGCGCTTCCCGTACCTCCCACCCTCGCTCCAGGTAGTGGGTGAGGGCAGCGCGGGTTGCCGTCCTCCACTGGACGGCCAGGTCCATCGACTCGCTCATGATCCTCGAGATGTCCGCCGGGATCGCCACGGTGAGCCGCTCCTCATCGAGGTCGAGGCGCGGCTCACCGGGCTCGGGTAGCGCGCCAGACGCGCGCGCGTCCAGCGCGACGGGCACGCCGTCGGAGACCTCGATGTCCGGCCCCTCCTCGCGTCCCTCGACGCGATCGTTCACCCGCGTCGAGTCCAGAAGCCAAAGCGACAGGAAGCGGTCCGTGCCGATGCCTCGATGCAGGGGGGAGGCGCTGAGCGGATACATGTCGCGGATATACTCCCGCACCACGACACCGAGTTTCGCGAAGCAGAGGTGCGCGTTCCTCGCCTGGAGGGGGTCGACGGTCCAGAACATCTTACGGATGCCACGCTCCAGCAGGACCCGCCGCTGGAAGCGCTTGAGCTCGCCTCCGAGGCCCCGGTCGCGCACACCCCCGCGCACGGCGAGCATGTCGGACCAGTGCACCAGCTCGGCGTCCTTCACGCCGGTCAGCCCGAAGACGAACGCGTCCAGGACGCCGTTCTCGTCAAAGGCTCCGGCCGTCACGCCGCCAAGCATGCCGGCGATCATCAACATGGAAGGCGGAACGATCTCACCGAACTCCCGCCCCCAGATCTCCTCCTGGAGCGATACGCACGCTCGCAACTCGTCCATGCCCTCGAGGAGCCGCACCGTGTGGTGTCCGGGCTCGGTCACGGGTCCACCGGCGCCATCAGAAGCTCCACGACCAGCGCGGTGCGCTCCGCCAGGGCTCGCACCAGCACGTGCTCGTGACGCGCATGCGCCCCGTCTCCCACGGGACCGAGCCCGTCGAGCGTCGCGGTGTAGAGGCTGGTGGTGTTCCCGTCCGAGCCACCTCCGGAAAGCGCCTGGTCGAGGTGCAGGCCGAGACGCTCGGCGGCCGCGCGGGCGGCCTCCCAGAGGCGCACGTTCCGCGGCGTGCGCTCCATGGGCGGCACGCGCATGCCACCCTCCACCTCGATGCTCGCGCCCGCGCTCGAGGGTTGGATGCGGCGGATCGCGTCTTCCACCGCGCGCGCCTCTTCCAGCGTGGTGGCCCGCACGTCCACCTCCGCACGCGCCTCCGCGGCGACGACGTTCGGACGGGTCCCCCCCCGCACCACACCCACGTTCACCGTGGTGCCGCGGCCGAGATCGGTCAGCCCGTGGAGCCGCTCGACGACCCGGGCGAGCTCGAGGATCGCGGAGACCCCCGCGGTGGGGTCCAGACCCGCATGCGCAGCCCGACCCCGCACGGTGACGGTGAAGCTCCCCATTCCCTTGCGGGCGGTCTTGAGCCTGCCGTCGGGGCCCATGGCCGGCTCCAGAACGAACGCACGCGCCGCGCGGCGTGCCAGGCGCTCCACCCATCGCTTCGACTCGGGACTTCCGATCTCCTCGTCGGAGTTCACGAACACGACCGGCGTGGCGGGCGGGTCGAGATTCAGACGGCCCATGCACTCCAGCGCGAACACCGCCTGGACCAGACCGGCCTTCATGTCGAAGGTGCCTGGACCGCGTACGATGCCGTTCTCGCTCCGCACCGGCATCTCCTCGAGCGTCCCCGTGGGCCAGACCGTGTCGGAGTGTCCGAGCAGGAGCTGGATCGGCCGTCCCCGGCGTCGCATCCGGGGACGGGCATAGAGGTGACCTCCGCTCGCCCGTCCGCGGATCCGGCGCACTGCGCAGCCGACGCGCTCGAGCGCGCCTCCGAGGAGCGCCTGTACGGGCTCCTGGGAGGCGGGAACGTTGGATGGTGACTCGGCCGAAGCCAGCGAGGTCAGCAACTCCACCATCGCTGGTTCCCGCCCACGCAGATAGTCCAGAACCTCGGCGGCGCTCGCGCCCCTGTCGCTCATCGGATCTCCCCGCTCTCACTCCGCCACGTAAAAGCCCGCGCGGCGGTAGCTCTCGTCCAACAGCTCCACCGGATGCACGACGCCTTCCGGCGCGCCCTCCAGGTGAAGTCCGGCACCGATCTGCATCATGCATCCCGGGTTGGGCGTGGCGACCACGTCGGCGCGCGCACGGCGCACCGCAGCCACTTTGTCGCCACCGATACTGCCCCCCAGCTCGGGATGCGTGAGCGCATAGATGCCCGCGCCTCCGCAGCACTCGGCGGCGTTCTCCACCACGCGCACCTCCAGGCCGGGCACGGCCGCCAGCACCCTCAGCGGCTCCTCGCGTATGCCCTGGGCGTGCAGGAGGTGGCAGGGATGGTCGTAGGCCACAGTGCACGTCACTTCCGCCCCTCGGCGGGGACCGGCCTCGGCCAGGAGCTCGCTCACGTCACGCACCCGCTTCGAGAACCGCTCCGCCTCCTCGGCGAAGTCGGGATCGTCAGCCAGGAGGTCGCCGTATTCCTTCATGCTGGCGCCGCACCCTGCGGCGTTGACCGCCACCCGGTCGACGCCGACGGCCGTGAAGCTCCGGATGTTCGTCCTGGCCAGCGCCCGTGCTTCGTCGAGGTCGCCTCCATGCGCGTGCAGCGCTCCGCAGCAGGTCTGGCCCGCCACCGGGACCACCTCGTACCCGTTGGCCTTCAGCACGCGCACCGTGGCCGCATTGACCCGAGCGTACAGTCCCTCCTGAACGCAACCGACCAACAGGCCGATCCGGAGGCCGCGGCGCTCCGCCGCTGGGGGCGCCACACGGTGCCCCTTGAACGCTCCTGCCGACATGCCGTTCCAGCGCCTGGTTGCCGCCACCATCGCCAGGCCCATGCGCGCCTTCGACAGGAGCCGTCCGCGCGGCAGGACGTGCACCATGAACGAGGCCAGTCCCGTGGCGCGCAGGGCCCGTCCCACCAGAAAGAACGCTTCCCGCCCCGCCCGCGTCCGGAAGAGCCCGAGCAGGAAGCGGGTGGCGAAGGCCGGCGGAGTGCTCCGCGCCGAGACGTCCCGCGCGAGCTCCAGCAGGCTCCCGTACTCGACGCCGGAAGGGCATACCGGCTCGCAGGCGCGGCACCCCAAGCAACGATCGATGTGCGTGCGGAAGGCGTCGGATCCTGGATCGAGGCGACCATCGACGACCGCGCGCATGAGGTGGAGGCGCCCCCGCGGGGAGTCCGCCTCGTCGCCCAGGCGGTTGTACGTGGGGCACGCCGGCAGGCAGAACCCACAGTGGACGCAGGGCATCAGGCGCTCGCGCTGGATCTCCAGAGCCCTGGCCAGGGGCGCGTTGCGCCCGAGGGTCTTCACAGGCGTCATGAGCCTCTCATCTCCCGAACATCCATTTCAACGCGCGCGCGAAGCCCCCGATTCCGCCGCGCGTCCGCCATTCCAGAATCGAGCGCACCAGTCGCGTGCTCCGCGCCGAGTAGGGGAACCACCACGGCTCCCTCCGCAGCCCCAGGCGATCCACAAGGAGCGAGCGGGTGCGCGACATCTCGTCGAGGGCCTCGATCCCGTGCCGCCGCCCGAAGCCGCTCTGGCCGGTCCCCCCCATGGGAAGACCCGGGACTGCGTAGTGGCTGAGCACGTCGTTCACCGACACGCCGCCGGCACGGAGCCTGCGCGCGACGGAGAGGCCCCGAGCCCGGTCTCCGGTCCAGACGCTGGCGAAAAGCCCGTAGCCGGACGCGTTCGCACGGCGCACGGCGTCCTCTTCATCCTCCGCCACGATGATGGGGAGGAGGGGCCCGAAGGACTCCTCGCACACGACCGCCATCGAGGGGCCCACGTCCACGAGGACCGTGGGGAGGTACAGCCGCGATCCCTCTTCGGCCCGTCGACCCCCGGTGAGAGCCCGCGCCCCGCCCATGAGCGCTTCTCTCACCTGGCGCTCCACAACCCCGACCTGCGCGTCGGTCACGAGCGGCCCGACGTCCGCGTCCGGACCCGTTCCGACGCGCAGCCCGGCCGCAAGCTCCACGACGCGAGCGACGAAGCGATCGTACACGGAGCGCACGACGTACGCGCGCTCGATCGAGATGCACGTCTGGCCGGCGTTGAAGAAAGCCCCGTACACTACGCCCCGCGCCGCCCGCTCCAGGTCGGCGTCCTCGAGCACGAGCGCAGGGTCCTTTCCCCCGAGCTCGAGGGTTACCGGCGTCGGGGTCTCGGCGGCCGCTGCCATGACGCGCCTTCCCGTGGCCGTGCTCCCGGTGAACACGATCCGGTCCACACCCGAGCGCACGAGCGCCGCCCCTGTGCTCCCGTCTCCGGTGACGATCCGGACGAGGCGCTCGTCGAGGCCCGCCTCGCGGCACAGGTCCGGCACCAGGAGCGCCGTCCTCGGCGTGAACTCCGAGGGCTTCACGACCACGGCATTGCCGGAGAAGAGGGCGGGGGTGACGGAGTCCATCACGAGGATGAACGGGTAGTTCCAGGGCGTGATCGCACCGACGACGCCCTGAGGCTCACGCTCGACGGTCCCGCTCTTGCCCAGCAGCCATCCGGTGCGGACGCGCCTGGGCCTCAGGTGGCGCGGCGCCGCCTTCACGTAGTACCGGATCAGGTCCGCCGAGACTACGACCTCGGTGAGTGCCTCTTCCTCCGGCTTGCCCGTTTCCGCGCGGATGCGGGCCACGATCTCGTCCGCCCGCTCGCCCAGCGCCCGCGCGAGCGGCCGGAGCCGTCGGGCTCTCTCCGCGGCGTCCAGTCTCCCCCACGTAGCCTGTGCGCTGCGGGCCACGGCGACGGCTTGGCGCACCGCGTCCTCCCCCTGGACGGGCACCCCGCCCGAAGGCCCGACGCCTCCCGGCTCAACCGTCTCCAGGATGGTGCTCACGGAAGAGCGCCCCTGTGCCACAGCACGCCCCTCGGATCGAACACCTCCCTGAGGCCCGCCTCCAGGTCGTCGGTCCACTTCGGAGAGGCCGTAGCCACGGCCGCGACGTCGGGAGGCGCGGACTCCACGACCAGCGTCCCCTGGAGCTCCTTCATGGCACGCCTACACGACGCCACCCATTCCACGGCCCGCGGCGGCACCGCGGGCATCCCGACCCTCATGCGACCGGACATGACGTCGGCCATGAGCGTCGCGTGCGGCATCGTCCGGGCGACCGCCAGCGTGTCGGCGAGACGCGACGGGGGTGCGGCGAGGCCAAGAACGAGCGGTTGCCCGAACCCCTGGTCTCGAAGACCGTGCGCGAGGTGGACGGCGCTCTCGCCCTCCACGGCCTCGAAACGAACGTCGGCGTGCCGTTCCAGGCGGGTGCGATCGGCTTCGACGGCGCCCGCCGCCCCATGCAGCCTGACGACCAATGCGGCCCCGCCCCCCCGCTCCGGCTCGGCCACCACGGCCGACGCCGGCATCACGGGAGCGGTGACGACCGCTCCGGCTGCCTCGAGGAGGTCTTCCACGCTCGTAGCGCGCAGCACCAGGAACCGGTCGACCGCCGGACGCGGAAAGACGCGCACGGACACCGACACGATCACGCCCAGAGTGCCCCGACTCCCGACCATGAGCCTCACGAGGTCGAAGCCTGCCACGTTCTTCATGACCCGTCCCCCGAGCTTCAAGATCCTGCCATCCCCGGTCACGACGGTGAGCCCCAGGACTTGATCGCGCAGAGCACCGTAACCGGCCCAGAGCGGAGCCGCCGAGCCGGTGGCCGCGAGGCCCCCCAGGGTGCGCTCAGGCGCCCGGGGCGAGTCGCATGGGAGCCACTGGCCGTGCGCCCCGAGGGCATCGGAGAGGGCGCTCAGCTTGGTGCCGGCGCCCGCCGTGAGGGTCAGGTCGGCCGGCTCGTACGTCTGCACCCCGGCAAGACGTCCGGTGGAAATCACGATGAATGGCTCGAGCGGGCAAACCACGCCGAGGTGTGTGCGGCCCCCGACCGGAACCACGTGCACACCGCGGGCTGCACGGAGCGTGGACGCGAGCTCCTCCACGCTTCCCGGCGTGACGACCGCCGAGGGTGTCCGTCCGCCGACGACCCAGCGGTCGAGCTCGGAAACGGGCGTGAGCGCGGCAGGGTCGAGCCCCGCGATCAACCCCCGGAGCACGTCCCCGTTCATCGGGCGCCCACCGGGTTGGACGGCTCGGACCCGGTGGGTGTCTCGGCGCCGGCGTCGGCCCCGTCGGGCAGCACCTTGCCGGGGTTCATGCGGCCGCCCGGGTCCCACACGCGCCGAACGGCTGCCATGGCCGCGAGCTCGCCCGGACCGTATACGAGCCGCATGTAGCCGCGCTTGTCGACGCCGACACCGTGCTCTCCGGTGATCGTCCCACCGGCCTCCACGCACACCGCCATGATCTCCTTGGAGGCGGCTTCGACCTTGGCGAGCGTTTCGGCGTCGCGGCGGTCGAACAGCAGCTTGGGATGCAGGTTCCCGTCTCCCGCATGGAAGACATTGCCCACGTGCAGTCCGTAACGCTCGCCGATCAGCATGATGCGGTGCAGGACGTCCGGAAGTCGGGTGCGCGGCACGGTCGCGTCCTGCACGAGAACGTCCGGCGCGATGCGGCCCATGACGCCGAACGCTTTCTTGCGTCCCTGCCAGAGCTTGGCCCGCTCCGTTTCGTTCGTCGCCCGTCGCACCTCCCGTGCTCCGGCGTCCCGGCAGAACGCCGCCGCGCGGTCCGCATCCTCGTCCAGGCCCGCGTCGGCCCCGTCGAACTCGATGACCAGCGCCGCCCCGGCGTCCGTCGGATAGCCCGCCGCATACGCGCTCGCCTCCACCGCGCGAATGCTCGCCCCGTCCATGATCTCGAGCGCCGCCGGCAAGAGCCCCGCCCCGACGATCGAGGTCACCGCACGCGCCGCGTCCTCGACCGACCCGAAGATTCCCAGGAGCGTGCGCACGCCCTCGGGAAGTGGTAGGAGCTTCACCTCGATCTCCGTGGCGATGCCGAAACAGCCCTCCGAGCCGACGAAAAGGCCCACCAGGTCGTAGCCCTCCGCCGGATCGCGCGCGGCTCCTCCCAGCTCGACCACGCGCCCGCTCGAGAGCACGACCTTGAGGCCGGTGATATAACGGGTGGTGACGCCGTACTTGAGGCAGTGCGGGCCGCCCGAATTCTCAGCCACGTTGCCCCCGAGGGTGCACGTGCTCTGGGACGACGGGTCCGGAGCGTAGTGCAGTCCGAGGGGACGCGCGGCTTCGCTCAGGCTCGCGTTTACGACGCCGGGCTCCACGCGCGCGAGGCGGTTCACCGGATCGATCGACAGGATCCGCTTCATGCGCGCCGTGCCCACGACCACCGCGTCCTGCGTCGCGAGGGCGCCGCCGGACAGGCCCGTTCCGGCGCCCCGCGGCACGACCGGGATGCCCTCCTCGTGCAGCACCGTGACCACACCGACGACCTCGTCGTGGGAGGCCGGCAGAACCACGCCCCGCGGCAGAACGTGATACGCCGTCAGCCCGTCGGAATCGTAGACGACGAGGCGGTCGGGGTCGGTGATGACGTGCTCCGCGCCCACCAGGTCCCGAAGTCGGCGCACGATGTGGGGAGGAAGGGATGGAGGCACGGTGCTCGGCGAAGGGCGCTTCGTCCGCTGCGCTGGTCGAAAAGGGTCCCAGGACGTTCGAGGATACCGAGAGTCGGACTCCGGCGGCAACTGCTCGCGGCCCTCGCCTCGTGCACGCCCGAGGATCGAGGGACTCAGTCTTTCGCGCTGCCTTGCACGTGCTCGAGCAGCGCCGCCAGGCTCTCGACGGCCGCCCGCCTGAGGTCCGGCGGGAGATCCGGTCCGTACACCACCGCCACCAAGCTCTCCGGTGTCACGGCCGGATCCTCTCCCACGGCCGCCTCCACCTCAAGGATGCGCGCTCGTCGATGGGACTCGAAGCGGTCCAGCGCCTGCCCGGGGGCGTCCAGAGGCGGACCGTGCGCGGGATAGATGACGTCCAGGTCCATCGTTCGTAAGCGAGCGAGCGACGCCAGGTAGTCCGCCACGCAGCCCGGGTAGCCCGCGACCCACGTGGTGTCGCCCCGGCCGAGAAGAAGATCCCCGACGAAGAGGGCACGGCGTGCGCGCCACAGGTAGCTCAGATGCTCGCGCGCGTGGCCCGGCGTGTGCACGGCCACGAGCGCACCCTCGTCGGTCTCGATCGTCTCCCCGTCCGCGAGCGGCCGCTCCACCAGATCCATCCCCGGCGGTCCGAAGATCGGCGCGTCCAACGCGTCGGCTACCTCCCGTGCCGCACCGGTGTGATCACGGTGACCGTGCGTCAGGATGACCTTCACGGTCGCGGCGTCACCCATCCAGGCGACGAGGGCCCGGACGTGGCTCGCCACGTCCGGGCCCGGGTCGATCAAGGCCGCTTCGCGCCGGCCCACCCGATAGGTGCGCGTCCCATCGAGCGTGAACGGGCCAGCATTGCCCGCGTTGAGGAAGAACGGGTGCTTCAGCGGCGCTCCGCCATGAGCTGCTCGGCGAGCTTGTCGGCCACGAACTCGAGCGCCGTCTGGTCCTCCTCGGTGAACGCCGCGTCGTCCTCGGAGTCGATGTCGATCTCGCCGAAGACGTCGTCGCCGGCACGGATCAGCACCACGAGCTCGGACTTCACGTCCGGCGAGCACACAAGATAGTTCTCCTCCTGGGTGACGTCGGAGACGTTCAGGTTCGCCTTCTCCGCGACCGCCCGGCCGCACACGCCGGAGCCCACGGGAATCTTCGCGTGGTCCGTGGGCGTGCCCACGTAATTGTGGAGCCAGAGCTCGTTGCCCTCCTCGTTCAGGAGGTACGTGCCCACCCACTCGAACCGACTGTCCGAAGTGGCGATGTTGCGTACGGCATAGCGCAGCAGGGCGTCCGAGAGATGACCCTCGTCGCGCATCTGCTGCAGCTCCCTCACCAGCTTTCCCGCTTCGATCATGCGTTGCTTCCGTCCGGACTGTCCCACCCGCGCCGGCGCGGACCCGTGCGAGCTTCCTGCTTCTCCGGTGGCGTGGCGCCTCCCCGCATGGGAGGTATCCCGCGGTCCCTCGGCCTCCGGAGACTTGAAGGCTAGAGGAGGAAGGAGGGGCGCGTCAACGCCACGGTCGCCGCCGTGCGGCGCCGGGGGCAGCGCTCGCTCATGGCGCACCAGCGCAATACTCGCTCGCGTGGTCCCCGGCGCCGCACGCCTTTCCGCGCGAGCGCTTCCGACCGTCGCCCCCCGCTGCGAGATTCAAGGCGTGGGCCCCACCGACGGGGAGGGTCGTATGAAAGGTGGAACCGCGATCTACTGCCCCATGTGCCACACCCGGCAGACGGTCGGGCAGGCCGGCGAGAAGCTCGAGCTGCCGACGCAGGTCGTCTGCGACAAATGCGGCACGCCGCTGACGCTTCAGAAGAGCCAGAGCGGCGGCATTCACATCACGGCGCCGGGAACCGTCGCGCAATAAGGACGCTCGCTACCGGGGAGTGAAGTCCGTCTTCACGTCGAGCCTGCGCACGAACGCGGCGATCAGGCGCGCCGCGTTGCGGAGGTCCGAGACGCTCACGATCTCGTTCGGTGAGTGCATGTACCGGTTCGGCACCGACACGAGCCCGGTCGGAACGCCCGTTCGGGTCAGGTAGATTGCGTCCGCGTCCGTTCGCGTCGAGCGGGGAGACGCCTGGATCGTGTGGGGAACCTCCTCTTGCTCGGCCACGCGAGCCAGCAACTCGAACACCTCGTTGTGGGACGCCGATCCGCGGCTGAGGACCGGTCCACCTCCGATCTTGTGCTCACCGAGCTCCTTCTTCTCCACGTCGGGCACGTCGGTGCTGAACGTCACGTCCACGACGATCGCGACGTCGGGCTCGAGCGCGAAGGCGCTCGTGCGCGCCCCACCGCCGGAGTACCCGATCTCCTCCTGGCTCGTGGCGACAGCCGTCACGCAGGCCTCGGGCGGATCCTCGGCCAAGAGCCGCAGCGCCTCCAGAACCACGTACGCACCGATGCGGTTGTCGATGGCACGGCTCGCGATGCGGTCCCCCGCCAGGCGGACCATCTTCTGCGCAAGCACCATGGGGTCACCGACCCGGATGCCCAGCTCCGCCACCTCTTCGCGCTTGGAGGCGCCGACATCGACCCAGAGGTCCTTCGTCTTCGAGGCCTTGTTCCGGTCCTCGGGGCTCATCAGGTGGATGGCCTTCTTGCCGATCACACCCGGTACGTCGCCCTTTCGGCCCATGACGCTCACGCGCTGGCCGACCAGAACCTGGGGATCCCAGCCTCCGATCTCATCCAGGTACACGTAACCGTTCTCGTCCACATACGTGACCTGGAGCCCGATCTCGTCGATGTGGCCCGCCAGCATGACCCGGGGACGCCCCTTCGAGTTCAGGGTCGCCCAGGAGTTCCCGCTCACGTCGATCTGGACGTCCTCGGTGATCGCGGCGGCCTCTTCCCTCCAGACGCGTCCGGGTCGCACCTCGAACCCGGAAGGACCCTGCGCGTCGAGCAGGCGTTCGAGAAAGGTGATGTCGTCGTTCATGAGCGTCTCAGCGGTGAGGGAGCAACGGGGGGGGGCCGCGAAGAAGCTACCTGGGGGAAGAAGCTACTTCGGATCAACGTCGATGCCCAGTCTCGGGTCCGGACGATCGGGTTCGGGAGAAGTCTGGCCGCCCGTGGGCCCCCACGGCCCCATTCCCATGACCACGACGTTCAGGCGTCCTTCTCGGATCCGCCGCTCCAGCCGCGAGCGTACGCTCCGCTGGATCCAACCGCGGCTCGGAGGAAAGAGGAGGAGGAGGCCCGCCACGTCGGTGAGGATTCCGGGTGTGAGCAGAAATGCGCCGCCCACCAGCACCGAGATCCCGTCCAGGAGAGCCTGCCCGGGAAGGCGGCCCGCCGCGAGCTCCTCGCGGAACTGGAAGAGGACGCGCATGCCCTCGGCCCGGGCGAGCGTGGCGCCGGCCGCCCCGGTGAGCAGCACGAGGGCGAGCGTGGGCCACAGGCCGATCCACTCCCCGATCCGGATCAGGAGCATGAGCTCCACGAGAGGGATCACCACGAAGAAGAACGTCAGGCGCGCCAGGAACCTCATGGCAGGCTGTACCCGATGGGCCGCAACGGGGTCCGGGCGAGGACCTCCCCCGAGGCCGCGGGGTAGCTCCTCGCCTCACGTCTCCACGCGCGGCCCATCCCCGGGGCCGGCAACCCGCCAGCGACCGGTCGAGCCATGGAGCAGACTTACTTCCGGAAGGGATTCGGGCTCAAGAAGGAGCTCAAGCCGCTCATCGACGCCGAGTACCACTCGGCGATCGTCGAGCGGATCCGTAGCCGCGGCTACACCGACACGTTCGGGAACGTGACCGTCCGGCTCGCACAGCAGTTCGGGTTCTGCTACGGCGTGGATCGTGCCGTGGACTACGCCTACGAGACCGTGCACGAGTTTCCTGGCAAGCGCATCTGGCTGGTCGGCGAGATCATTCACAACCCCCATGTGAACCAGCGCATGACGGACATGGGGATCACGTTCATCTACCCGGACGAGCAAGGCGTCTTCGATTTTTCCGGGGTCTCGGCCGACGACGTGGTCATCATGCCCGCGTTCGGCGTGACGATGCACGACTTCGACAAGCTGCGCGCGATCGGGTGCATCCTGGTCGACACGACCTGTGGCTCGGTGCTGCACGTCTGGAAGCGTGTGGAGAGTTACTCCAAGGGTGGGTTCACGTCGGTGATCCACGGGAAGTACACGCACGAAGAGGCCAGGGCGACGGCGTCCCAGGCCACGAAGCACGGCGACGGGAAGTACCTGATCGTGCGTGACATGGAGGAGGCGATGCTGGTCTGCGACTACATCGCCCGCAGGCCGGGACACCTCACTCGAGAGCAGTTCCTCGAGCACTTCGCGGTGAAGGCCGCGGCGGGCTTCGATCCCGACGAGCACCTCGCGCGCATAGGGGTCGCCAACCAGACGACGATGCTCGCCAACGAATCGATGGCCATCGGCCTCAAGATCCACGAGGCCATGCGCGAGCGGCACGGCGAGGAGTACGCCAGGGAGAGCTACCGCTCCTTCGGGACGATTTGCTCGGCCACGCAAGAGCGTCAGGACGCCGTCGCCGAGATGATGAAGGAGCCTCCCGACATCATGGTGGTCATCGGTGGCTACAACTCCTCCAACACCAACCACCTTGCGCACCTGTGCAGGCAGCACACGCGGACGTACCACGTCGAGGATGCCACCTGCATCGATGTCGAGACCGGAGTCGTGCGGCACAAGCCCGAGCTGAACCCCCACGCGGCGGAGGTGGAGGAGCGCGACTGGCTCCCCGCGGGTGCCTTTCAGCTCGGCATCACGGCGGGTGCGTCGACCCCGAACAACAAGATCGGGGAAGCGCTCATGAGGATCCTGCGGATCCGTGGGGTGGAAGTGGGTCTAGCGGATCGCTAGCGCAGGGGACGACCCCGGACGCGACCACCGCTTCGCGGTGGCGCCCGGGACGTGGCGCTCCCGACGCGGGTCAGCGGCCCCGCGCGCCTCCCTCCTGCCGGATGGCCCCCCTACCGTTCGCCCAGCACGTCCTCGGCGACCCCCACACCCAGCTTCTTCAGGAGCGCGCGCAGCGTCTCCTGCTCCTCGCGGTCGAGCTCACCGGAGAGACGCTCAACGTGCTCGACGTGGCCGGGGAACACACCCGCGATGAGCGCGCTGCCCTCGGGGGTGAGCTTCGCCTGGATCACGCGTCGGTCGTCCACGGACCGGTCGCGATACACCAGGCCCATCTGCTCGAGGCGATCCATCACGTAGGTCACGTTCCCGCCCGTGACAAGCAGTTTCTCCGCCAGCTCACCGAGAGGGAGAGGTCCCAGGTGATGCAGCGCCTCCAGGATGCCGAACTGAGGTGTGGTCAGCCCGTATTCCTGGATCTTGAGCGCGACGGCCTTCGAATAAGTCGAGTAGCATCGTGCGAGCGCGATCCAGAGGCGAAGGGCGAGCTCCTGATCTTCGGTCCAGTTCCTGGCCGCGGGCATGTCGACATCCTCTACGAGCTGGTCTTCCAGCTCCATCATCGTGTTGGCCATGGATTGGCCCCGGTGTGTCAGATGTGAATCGGGCGGCCCAGTGCCGCCAGCGCGCCTTCCGCCACGCCCTCGGAAAGCGTCGGATGCGGATGGATGGCCGTCTCCATCTCCTCCACGGTGGACTCGAGGTGTCGGCCCACCACGAACTCCGCGATGAGCTCCGTTGCGCTCGCTCCGACGATGTGGGCGCCGAGGATCTCGGAGTATTTCTTGTCGCGGATGACCTTGATGAAGCCGTCCGTATGGCCGGCGGCCACGGCCCTGCCGATGCCGACCCACGGGAACTTGCCGACTTCTATGTCGAACCCTCGCTCCTTCGCCTGCTCCTCGGTGAGTCCCACCGAGGCGACCTCTGGATGGCAGTACGTGCAGTTGGGGACGTTGCCGTAGTCCACCGTGTGATGACCCTGGCCCGCGATGTGCTCGACGCAGACGATGCCCTCGTGGCTGGCCTTGTGCGCCAGGAGCTGGCGCCCCGCCACGTCGCCGATCGCGTAGATCCCCTCCACGTTCGTCCGAAGCCGCTCGTCGACCGGAATGAAGCCCCTCTCGTCCGTCTTCACGCCCGCGCTGTCGAGCCCCAGATCCTCGGAGTTCGGGACGCGGCCCACGGCTGAGAGGACGTAGTCGACCTTCATCTCGTGGGCCTCGCCCTTCGCGTCCTTGAACGTCACCTCGACGCCGTCGTCGACGATGTTCCCCTTTTCGAATCGAGCGCTCGTGTAGATGTCGATGCCCCGCTTCTTGTAGAGGCGCTGCATGAGCTGGGACACCTCGGCGTCCTCCAACGGCAGGATGCGCTCGAGCGCCTCGACCATGGTGACCTTCGTCCCGTACGAGGCGAAGACGTCGGCGAACTCCATGCCGATGGCTCCGGCCCCCACGATAAGGAGACTCCCCGGAGCCTTCGTTTGCTGAAGCGCGCCCGTCGAGGACCAGATGCGGTCCTCGTCGATCGTGAGCATCGGGAGATCCCGGGGCCGGGAGCCCGTGGCGACGATGATGTGGGGCGCCTCGTAGGTGGCCTTGCTCCCGTCCGGGGCCTCGACCTCGACCTTCCCCTTGGCCTTCAGCCGGCCGAATCCCTGGAGGGACGTGACCTTGTTCTTCTTGAAGAGGAAGCCGACGCCTTTGCTGAGCTGAGCGGCAACCGCGACGCTGCGCTTCTGTGCGGGCCCCAGATCGAACGTGAGCTCCTTGGCGACGATGCCGTGCTTCTCGCCGTCCTTCACCTCGTTGACCAGGAGGGCGCTGGTAAGCAGCGACTTGGTGGGGATGCACCCGATGTTGAGGCATACGCCACCCAACCTGTCGGCTTCGACACATGCGACGTTCATGCCGAGCTGCGCCGCCCGGATGGCGGACACGTAACCGCCTGGACCGCTGCCGAGAACGATCAGGTCGAAGGCTCCACCGCCGTTGGATTTTCCAGCCACGTTCTTCCTCGTTCTGAATGCCGTTTGCGGAGGTACCGCCGGCCCGAATCGGCGTAACAATTTAAGCTTGTGGAAGTTAGAACCCGCCGGTAGGCAGGTAAAGCCGCGCGCCGGGCACGCGAGGGAGGGGCCGATCCGCACCATGGGACCCGCGACCGACCCGGTCGTTCCGCCCGTGGCCGCCGGCCGTGAAGGGACCCACCGACGGCGCCGTACTCCTTTGCACGGAGCCGGCCTGGAATCGTAGCTTATACCGTTGGCCCCCCGCCCCCTACGACACGGAGAACCGAGCCATGTGGGAGCTCCTGATCGTCCTCGTGGTGCTGATCGTGGCCGTCGGCACGTACAACAGCCTGGTCAAGCTCCGCCAACAGGCCGACGCGGCGTGGGCCGACATCGACGTCCAGCTCAAGCGCCGCCACGACCTGATCCCCAACCTCGTGGAAACCGTCAAGGGGTACGCGGCCCACGAGAGGGAGACGCTGGAGCAGGTCGTCCAGGCGCGCTCGGCGGCGATGGCCGCGCAGGGGCCGGCGGCCAAGGCCGGCGCCGAGAACATGCTGAGCGGAGCCCTCAAGTCGCTCTTCGCGCTGTCGGAGTCCTACCCACAGCTCCAGGCGGCAGGCGGGTTCCGTGACCTCCAGGCGACCCTCTCCGAGATCGAGGAGCACCTGGCACAGGCCCGGCGCTACTACAACGCGGTGGTTCGGGACTACAACACCCGCACCCAGACCTTCCCGAGCGTGCTCATCGCCCGTTCGTTCGGCTTCGGAGCGCGCGAGTTCTTCGAGACGCCCGAAGGCGAGAAGGCGGTGCCCAAGGTCAGCTTCGGCGACGACGCCTGACGCGGCCGATGACAAGGTCCAGACGAATCGTCGCCCCAGCAGCGTGGCTCGGCCTGGTTGCCGCCGGGCTCGCGTGGGTCGCCCCGGCACCGATCCTCGCCCAGCGCTCGCTTTCCATCGAGGCGTTCGACGCCACGGTCCGCGTCGAGAAGAGCGGGTGGATCGACGTGAGAGAGCAGATCCAGGTCCACTTCAGCGGATCCTGGAACGGCATCTTCCGCACGATCCCGGTCGAGTACCGCACCCCCCAGGGGTTTTCCTACCGCCTCCTGCTCGAAGACGTCTCCGTGAGAGATCCGGAAGGCGCTGCGCTCGAGTTCACCAACACGCGCGAGGGTCACTACCGCAAGCTCAAGATCCGTGTGCCCGGTGCCGACAATGCCACCCGCAAGGTGGTCATCCACTACCGGGTCCCGAACGCGCTCAAGTTCTGGCAGGACTACGACGAGCTGTACTGGAACGTGACCGGCGACGAGTGGGAGGTGCCCATCCGCTCCGTTTCGGTCATGGTACTTCTGCCCCCAGGGGTCTCCGGCACCCGCACCGCATCATGGACCGGTGGCTACGGATCCAAGCAGGAAGCGGCATCCGTCGAAAAAACAGAGGATGGATTCTATTTCGAGACGACCCAACCCCTGAGCTACCGCGAGGGCCTGACCATCGCCGTGGCCTGGGACCCCGGCGTCGTGGCGCGCCCCTCGCTGCTCACGAAGATCCGATTCTTTCTCGAGGCCAACTGGCTTTTCGTCCTACCGCTCTTGAGCCTCCTGGCCATGTGGCGGATCTGGCTCGCGAAGGGGCGTGACCCGGAGCGGCTCTCGATCGTGCCCCAGTACGAGCCTCCGGAGGGACTCAGCCCCTCCGAGGCCGGGACCCTGGTCGACAACCGCCCGGACCTGCGCGATCTGACCTCCGCGATCGTCGATCTGGCGGTCCGCGGTTATCTGCGCATCGAGGAGATCGAGAAGACCGGAGCACTCGCCAAGCTGGTCGGCAAGACCGACTACCGTCTTCACACCGTGCGGGACCGGACGTCGTGGAGCGAGCTCACCGAGCACGAGCAGCGGCTGCTTCAGGGCATCTTCGGAGCGGGCGGAGCGGGCGTGGGCGAGTCTGTCACGCTCAGCTCGCTGGAGCATGAGTTCTATCAGAACCTTCCGGGGGTCAAGGACGCGATCTTCTCGGCGTTGGTCTCCCGCGGGTACTACGAGCGGCGGCCGGACAAGGTGATCCAGAAGTACTTCGTGATCGGCGTTCTCGTGCTGGGCGCCGCTTTGGCGTTGGCCGTGCCTCTGGCCGATCGTCTCCAGATGGCCCCCCTGACGGCGATCCTGGCCGCCATCGGCACCGCACTCCCCATACTCGGGTTCGCTTTCGTGATGCCGGCACGCACGACCAAGGGCGCTCGTGCCCGGGAGCTCGTGCTGGGATTCGAGGAATTTCTCAAGCGGGTGGACTCGGACCGCTATCGGCGTATGATCACGTCGCCCGAGATGTTCGAGCGCTTCCTGCCGTATGCGATGGCTTTCGGCGTAGCCGAGAAGTGGTCCCGCGCATTCGAGGGCCTCTACAAGGAGCCACCCTCCTGGTACGTCGGGACGTGGAACCAAGGGTTCCGGCCCCTGTACTTCGCCCAGAGCATGGGACATTTGTCCTCCATGGCTTCCACGGCGATGGGCACCGGACCCAGGAGCAGCGGCGGGTCGGGCTTCGGCGGCGGCGGGGGCGGAGGCGGCTTCAGCGGGGGCGGCTTCGGAGGAGGAGGAGGGGGAGGTTGGTAGCCACGAGCAAGGTCGTGATCCAGGGGGAGCGCGGGGCGTTCAGCCACACCGCTGCCATCCAGATCTTCGGACCTGAGGTCGACGTGTTGCCCCGGCGCAGCTTCGAGGAGCTCTTCGAGGCCGTCTCCGACGAGGATGCGGACTACGCCGTCGTGCCGGTCGAGAACACGCTGGCCGGCTCCGTACAGCGCAATCTCGACTTGCTCGTGCAGCACACGCTCCACGCGACGGCCGAGACGCGCGTGCCGGTCCGCCTCTGCCTCGTCGTGGAACCCGGTCGCGAGCTCGCCGAGATTCGCTCGGCCGCGTCCCACCCCGTCGCGCTTCAACAGTGCCACCGGTTCTTCGCGGGGCATCCGAGGATCGAGGCCCGCGTCGCCTACGACACGGCGGGAAGCGTGAAGGATCTGCTCGAGGGACGAGCCGACTACGACGCCGCGATCGGCTCAGCTCTCGCGGCGAAGCTCTACGGAGGAGAAGTGCTCGTTGAGGGCCTCGAGGACGACCCGGGCAATTTCACGCGCTTCTTCGCGGTGGCCAGAGAGGTCGCACGGGCACCGGAGGAAGGGTCGAAGACGTCCATCGCTTTCACCCTCGCGCACCGCCCCGGCTCGCTCCAACACGCACTCGCGTGCTTCGCGGACCGGAACGTCGATCTCACGCGCCTCGAGTCGCGCCCCATCCCGGGACGCCCGTGGGAGTACCGGTTCTACGCGGACTTGCGCGGCGTGCCGCTCTCGGTTCAGAACGCGTGCGTCGAGGAGATGCGCGGCGTGGCAGGAGAGGTCAGGGTGCTCGGACAGTATCCGGAGGAGCCGGCGAAATAGGGAGGGCCGTCCCGCGCCCCCCTACACGAGGATCGCCGTCGGCTCCTCGAGCATCGCCTTGAGCGTCGCAAGAAAGCGTGAGCCCTGCGCTCCGTCGATCACGCGGTGGTCGCAGCTCATCGTCATCCGCATGCGAGGCCGCACGGCCACCTCACCGTCCACCACGACCGGCGTGTCTTCGACGCCACCCACGGCCAGAATCCCCGCTTCGGGCGGGTTGATGATCGCGGTGAACTCGTGAATGCCGAACATCCCCAGGTTCGAGACCGAGAACGTGGAGCCCGTGTACTCCTCGGGGACGAGCTTCCGGTCGCGCGCCCGTTCCGCCAACTCCTTCACCTCCCGGGCGATCTGGGCGATGCCCTTGAGGTGGGCGTTGCGCACCACGGGGGTGATGAGCCCCTCTTCGATCGCGACCGCAACCCCGAGGTGAACGGCGTTGAAGCGGCGCACGTGGTCGTCGTGCCACTGGGCGTTGCAGTCCGGATGGGCACGGAGTGCCGCGGCCACCGCCTTCAGGAGGATGTCGTTCAGGGAGATCTTCTCGCCACGCCGCTCGAGCATCGCGTTGATGCTCCGCCGAGCGTCCAGGACGCGGCCCATGTCGATGTCGACCGTCAGGAAGAAGTGCGGCACCGGTCCGATGGACTGCACCAGCCTCTTGGCGATGGTCTTCCGCATCTGGGAGACCGGAACGTCCTCGTACTCGGCCTCGTCCGCCGTCCAGCCGATGGGGGCCGGACCGGCCGTCAGGCCGGCCTCCTTGGCCGCCTCCACGTCGCGCTTCACGATCCGCCCGGCCGGACCGGATCCCTCGACCACCCCGAGATCTACACCCAGTTCGGCCGCCAAGCGGCGGGCCAGTGGTGACGCCTTCACGCGTCCGCCGTCCGTCGCGACCGGTGCGGGCTCCGCAGCGGCCACAGCCGCGGAGCGCGCAGGAGCGGGCGACTCCGTCGTGGGCTTCGGCGCTGCGGCGACCCTGGGCTTCTTCTTCTCCTCGGGAGCGGGCTCGGCAGTGGCTCCCGCCCCCACCTCGTCCCCGCCGACGTCGGAGATGTCCTCGTCTGCGGCCGCGATGACCGCGATGACCGAGCCGACCTGGGCCGTGCCGCCTTCGTTCAGCAGGATCTTGCGGAGCGTGCCGTCACCGCGGGCCACCAACTCCATCGTGGCCTTGTCCGTCTCGATTTCAGCCAGGACCTCGCCCAGCGACACCTCGTCGCCCTCCGACTTGAGCCAGCGGACGAGCTGACCCTCCTCCATCGTCGGAGAAAGCGCTTCCATGTGGACCTTGGTTGCCATCGGATCTATCCCGGCTTTCGCTTAGCGGTAGAGCACGCGATTGCACGCCTCGATCACTCGTTCGGCGCTGGGCTTCGCGGCCTTCTCGAGGTTCTTGGCGTACGGCATCGGCACATCCGCCTGAGTGACGCGTAGCACCGGCGCGTCGAGGTGGTCGAACGCCTCCTCCTGGATCGTGGCCACAATCTGGGCGCCCACTCCGGCATACGGCCATCCTTCTTCGACGTACACGGCGCGGTTTGTCTTGTGCACCGTTTCCAGGATCGCTTCGACGTCGAGGGGGCGCAGGGTCCGCAGATCCAGCACGTCGGCCTCGATGCCGTCCTTCGCGAGCTGGCCGGCGGCCTGCAGCGCCACATGGACCATCTTGCCGTGCGTGATGATCGAGACGTCTCCGCCCTCGCGTTTGAGGTCCGCGACCCCGAGCGGGATCACGAAGTCGTCGTCGTCCGGCACCTCTCCCTTCAAGTTGTAGAGCAGCTCGCCCTCCATGAACGCGACGGGATCCTCGTCGCGGATGGAGGCCTTGAGCAGCCCTTTCGCGTCGGCGGGCGTCGCGGGCGTGACCAGCTTCAGTCCGGGCGCGTGCACGTAGAACGTCTCGAGCGCCTGCGAGTGTTGTGCCGAGAGCTGCAGCGCGGCTCCGTCCGGCCCGCGGAACACGATCGGGACCGTGAACTGCCCTCCCGACATGTAACTCAGCTTGGATGCGTGGTTGACGACCTGGTCGAGCGCGAGAAACGAGAAGTTGAACGTCATGAACTCGACGACCGGCCTCAAGCCGACCATGGCCGCGCCGACGCACAGGCCGGCGAATCCCAGCTCACTGATCGGGGAGTCCACCACGCGCCGAGCGCCGAAGCGGGCGAGAAGCCCCTTCGACACCTTGTAGGCACCGTCGTACTCCGCGACCTCCTCGCCCATGAGGAAGACGTCGGGGTCGCGCTCCATCTCCTCGGCGAGAGCCTGGT
The DNA here is from genome assembly GCA_964519125.1 of uncultured Gemmatimonadaceae bacterium. Taxonomy (GTDB): domain Bacteria; phylum Gemmatimonadota; class Gemmatimonadetes; order Longimicrobiales; family Gaopeijiaceae; genus SZUA-318. Next base: position 35,422 of record CAZFIS010000021.1, read on the forward strand.
TGAGGGCCTCGCGGTAGGTCATCGTGGCCATCAGCCGCCCCTCCGCCCGTCGTCGAAGAAGAGGCGGCCGTGCTCGCCCGTCTCTGCGTACACGTGGTCGCGGAGATCGGCCTCGTCCGGGGCGGGGGAGTTGTCGGCGAAGTCGGCCGCCGCATCCACGATCTCGTGCACTTCGGCGTCGAGCGCTTGCATCCCTTCACGGTCCAGATGGCCCGCGTGGATCAGGCGGTCTCTCAGGATCCCGATCGGGTCGTCGTCGCGCGTGTGCTCCTCGACCTCCTCCTTGCTCCGGTACGTGCCCGACACCGGGTCGGACATGGAGTGGCCCTTGAAGCGGTACGTCTGGCAGTCCACGAAGCGAGGCCCCCCGCCGGCACGGACTTCGGCGACCAGGTCGCGGAAGTGCGCGTACGTGGCCAGGACGTCCTGGCCGTTCACCGAGCTCGCGGGAATGCCGTACGGCGAGGACTTGCTCACCATCTCGGTGAGCGAGACGCGGCGGAACGCCGTGCCCATGCCGTACGCGTTGTTCTCGACCACGTAGATGACCGGGAGCTGCCAGATCGCCGCCATGTTCAGCGATTCGTGGAACGCCCCCTGGTTGACGGCGGCGTCACCCATGTAGCAGACGCACACCCGATCCTCCTCGCGGTACTTGATGCTCCAGCCGAGCCCCGTGGCGATCGGAACCTGGCCGCCCACGATGCCGTGACCGCCCATGAAGCTCACGGCCTTGTCGAAGAGGTGCATGGAGCCGCCCCTGCCCTTCGAGCACCCGTCCTTGCGACCGTACAGCTCGGCCAGCACGGCCCCGGGATCCACTCCCTTGGCCAGGGCCATGGTGTGCTCGCGGTAGGCGGTGATGACGTAGTCGTCCTCACGCAGGGCCCTGATCGAGCCCGCCGCTACGCCCTCCTGACCGATGTGCAGGTGGCAGAAGCCGCCGATCTTGCCGATGGCGTA
>CAZFIS010000022.1:0-35569 GCA_964519125.1 uncultured Gemmatimonadaceae bacterium
GAAGCAGAACCCTCTGGAGGCTGACTGCTTGGGCGGCCGGGGGCTGAATCCCATACGTGTCTTCGAGCGCTTTGATGCTCGTAGTGAGCAGCGCCTCCAAGAGGAAGGGGTTGTGGACCACCTGACCCACTCCCTTCGATGCGAGCTGGGCGTTGAACTTCGCGCCCTCGCCCACCGTCTCTACGTTGTCTGTGGTGCTGAACTCGCTCTTCGGCACCAGCGCGACCATCGCGTTGACCTCGTTGACCAGATCCGTGATGCGCTGCTCGGCCAACGTCTCGAGGTTCTGCGCCGTCGCCGCGCTGCCGTGGCAACCGCTCGTCGCGCACGCGTCGAAGTCCCGCTGCGAGTCGCCGCAGGTGGATCCGGCTCCCATCGGAAGTCCGAGCGAATCCAGGCATGGCGTAGCCTCGAACGTGTGGCCCGAGTATGCCTGGCCGTTCGTCCCCTTGAAGAACGGCAAGTGGCACGTGGTGCACATCCCCGGATTCGCCGTGGCGTTTCCGTGCGTCCCCACGATCGGAGTGGTGGGCTCCTGACCGGCGGGCCACCAACCCGCGGTGCCCTCGAGCGTCGGTCCCTCGGGCGACATCGGGGCATACGCGGACGTGAGGATCGGCGTCCCCTCGTACTGGTGGCACTTCATGCACAGGTTGTCGTTCACGCCCGCCACGTTGATCGGGTAGCGGAGCTGATGCTCGTTGCTCGACCCGTGTGGGTTGTGGCACACCGCGCACGTGACGGGGATGCGCTGGGTGGTGTTCTCCTCGGCGTAGTCGCCCGTCACGCCCCAGTCGGCCAGGATGCCGCGCGCAGAGTGGCAGGCGGCGCAAGCGGCCGACGTGCTGGTGATGCCGTGGTTCGTCGTGTCCGCGTGCATGGAGCTTTCCCACTCGTTCACCTGCGCGTTGTGGCCGTTGTGGCACTCGCCGCAGGCCTCGGTCAGGCTCACGTTGATGGGCGCGAGGGGAACGTTGGCCTGGGTCGGGCTGGTGACGTGCGTCAACCCGGGACCGTGGCACGCCTCACACTGCACGTCGTGATAGCGCGTCTCTCCGGTGGCGGCAAAGCCCACCGCCGTCGAGTCCGCATTCCCGTTCGGGCCAACCGTGTGACAGCCCTCGCAGCTCGCCGAAGCGTGACCGCTCGCCTGGAGGTCGGCCCACGCCGACGCGTGCTTGGTCTGCGCCCAGGCAGTCTGCTTCTCGACGTGACAATTCCCGCAAACCGTCAGCTTCGCGACCGTGTCCGTGTAGCCGACGAAACCGCCGGCGGCGCTGGACGGCTGCTCAAAGAGCTGCCTGTCCCGATAGACGGTCTTCTGGTCGACGCAAGAAGACAGAGACCACACGGAGAGCAGCAGCAGGGGCAGGAAGGCGACCCGACGCAACTGAATCCTCATTGCTCTTCTTTCTCCAATATCCGGCGCGGTGCTCGGCGCCGGACGGTCCGTTCAGGAGTGGCAACGGGAGGGTCGCATGTGAACTTTAGTGCAAGAACGCTCGGCGGTCAATGCCGAATCTCCGTAGGACTACGGACCCCCGAGAGGGGTTATACAGTCGCGCGCGATCTCGCGCGCCTGATGCTGAAATCCATTCTGGCCCAACGGATCCAAGCGTGCCGACCCCCAGGGGCGTCCGAGCGGGCCCGGCATTCGAGGCGGCATCCGAGGCGGGGAACGAGGGTGCGTCGCCGCAGTGGGGTCCGGGGTATCCCCTACCCTGGCGGGCCCACGCGACAGGGCGCGGCTCCGAGGGAGTCTAGAAGGCCGACAGCCCGGTCAGCTTCTCGCCCAGGATGAGCGTGTGCATGTCGTGCGTCCCCTCGTACGTGTAGACCGACTCGAGGTTGGCCATGTGGCGCATCGAGTGGTACTCGATGAGGATACCGTTCGCGCCCAGCATTCGACGCGCTTCCCGGGCGACATCGCATGCCATGTCGACGTTGGCACGCTTCGCGAGGGAAACCTGCTGCGGCGTCATGCGCCCCTCGTCCTTGAGCCGCCCGAGCCGGTACGTGAGAAGCTGCCCCTGCGTGATCTTCGTCACCATATCGGCCAGGCGCACCTGCTGGATCTGCTTCCCGGCGATCGGCCCTGCGAACATCACGCGCTCCTTTCCGTAGGAGAGCGCTTCGTGGAAGCACGCCATGGCGGAGCCGACGACGCCCCACGCGATCCCGTAGCGCGCCTGCGTCAGGCACATGAGCGGATGCCTGAGGCCGTGCGTCGACCCCGGGAGCATCGCGTCCTCCGGCAATTCCACGTCCTCGAGGACCAACTCGCTCGTGTCGGAGGCCAGCAAGGAGAGCTTGCCCCTCTGGTCACGGGCGCTGAATCCGGGGGTGTCGGTGGGCACGACGAAGCCACGGATCGAGGAGGAGTCGCCGATCTCGCCTGTCTGCGCCCACACGACGGCCACGTCGGCCATCGAGCCGTTGGTGATCCACATCTTGGCGCCGTTCAGGACCCATCCGTCCCGGGAGCGCTGCGCCGTGGTGACCATCCCCGCAGGATTCGACCCGTAGTCGGGCTCGGTCAGGCCGAAGCAACCGACCGCCTCGCCGGACGCGAGCTTCGGGAGCCAGGCGCGGCGCTGCTCCTCGCTCCCGAACTCGTAGATCGGATACATGACCAGGGCGCCCTGGACCGACGCGAACGAGCGCAGCCCCGAGTCGCCGCGCTCGAGCTCCTGCATGATGAGCCCGTAGGCCACGTTGTTCAGTGCGGCGCACCCGTACTCCTCCGGCAGGTTGGCACCCAGCACGCCCAGCTCGCCCAGCTCGGGGATGACCTCCGTGGGGAAACGGCGCCCGACGTAGGCCTCGGCGACGAGCGGCATGAAGCGCTCTTCCACCCATGAGCGGATGGTGTCGCGCACCATACGCTCCTCCTCGGACAGCAGGGAGTCGATGTCGTAGAAGTCGATGCCTTCGTACTTGGCGGCCATCGGTCCACCTGGATGGAAGTCCTGAGTCGAAGCGATGCGCTTCGGGGGGGCAACTTAACAGGTCGCCGAACCCATCGACCAACCGGGCTCAACCTTGCGGAGGCGGCTCCGGCGGCACGGCCTCCACGGCCCGGGTGTTGAGGAAGCGCATCCCTCCGTACACGAGCTCGCGACAGACCTTCGCCCCGAGCCAGATCGTGGCGACGACCGTGGCCATCCACCCCCCGAGGACCATGTCCGATGGACGGATGATCCCCCAGATGTAGGCAGCCATGCCGGCACCGCACACCAGTCCGCCGATCCACCCCCATCCCACCGCGCGATTGCGGGCCTTGCGCCGGCAATCGTCGCACCAGAGGAGGCGGTCCACGTCCATGAGGTCCTTCACCTCGAGACACCGTATACAGGTGACCTGGTCGGGATAGCGGTCCCTCCAGGTGACACTCGGGTCAGTCATTCTCGCCTCACCGGACGACATTCCTCGACTCACGAATTGGGCACGTATCGAGGATTGTACCTGAACTGCGTGTGATCTTCACCCCACTGGATGAGGTCCGCAATGCGCTCGGGATTGTCCGTCCCCTCCTTGCGCGCATGCGCCGCGAGGTTGAGGGAACGCTTCCAGGTGACATCGCTGAGCGTGTCGCGCGGGAGCATCGCCCGGGCGATCTCGTGTCCGCCGGGCTGCATCCTGGTGATCACCCGCACGCCGGCGAGCCCGGGAAAGTCCTGGAACAGATCCTCGGTGTCGTTGGTGAAGAGGAAGATGTAGGGGCCGACCTTCGCCCAGAGCGTCCCGCCCTGACGAAGCTGGTCCACCGGCTGGTTGACCGTGATCTCGGCAACGTTGCCGTTCATGTCGACCCTCATCCTGCCCTTGTAGTCGTAGTGCGACCGCACCTGGGCCGCCGTCGGCACCGGCCGAGGCTTCTGCTGGCACCCGCCGAGGGCCAGGACCGCCGTGACTACCACGAGAATGCGTAGCACACGCCCGTGCGACCTCGGCACTCGTGTCACTCTATCGCTCACTTTGCTCTCGAATCCGCCTGAAGGGCCTCGAAGTCATCCACCCGTTCCCCCGCTCGGCACCCCACCGAGCACCGTCCGTGCCAGCTTGTCCGCGGCCGATGCCAGCACACGCTCGCTTCCCGCCACTCCACTGGCTCCCTGCACGACGCCGAACCAGAGGACGTTGCCCGTGCGGACGTCGATCAGGGCCGCCCAGAAGCGGATCGCCGACCCACCGTCCACGTGCTCGGTCGTGGCCCGCAGCGGCAGGAACGCGACATCGGCGTTCCCGATCGCGCCCAGTCGGCGGAGATCGCCGTACAGCGGATCGCCCACGCGCTCGACCTGGCCAGCCCCGAAGATCCCGACGGGAAGGCCGTGCGTCCGGGTCTGGAGTGCCGGCGAGCGCACGAGCGCGGAGTCGAGCGTCGCCGGGAGCACCCAATCGATCTGGGGGCCCCGGGCCTCGAGCGCGAACGCGAGCTCCGCGTCCGGATCGCCCGCCACGCCCGCGACCTGCTGGACGGGCAGCAGCATGACCCGCGTGCCGCGGAGGTCGGGCGGCACACCCCGCGAAGTACCGGGGCCCGGTGGCGGCGCCGTGCGGTGCACGCACGAGAGGGCGCCCACCAGCAGGGCCGGCATCAGAATTCTCGCACCCTTGCTCAGCCTGCGTCCTCCTCTTCTCCGGAGCTGCGCTCCAGGTCCAGGGACGCCGAGTTGATGCAGTAGCGCAGCCCGGTGGGACGGGGCCCGTCGGGGAAGACGTGGCCGAGATGTCCGCCGCACTCGGCGCACAGGACCTCGGTGCGGACCGTGAAGTGGCTCCGGTCCATCTCTGTGCGAACCGCCTCGTCCTTCACCGGCTCCCAGAAGCTCGGCCACCCGCATCCCGCGTCGAACTTGGTGTCGGAGGCGAACAGGGGCGCGCCGCATCCACGGCACCGGTACGTGCCGGCCGCCGTCTCGTCCCAGTAGCGTCCGGCGAATGGGCGCTCCGTCCCCTTCTCACGCAGGACGTGGTACGCCTCGTCGCCGAGCTGGGCCCGCCACTCTTCGTCCGTCTTGTCTACGCGGTCGGACACGGAGCATCTCCGGAGGAAAGGGTCCACCAGGCGTACCGGCCCACTGCGTCCGGTGTTCCTTGCGCACGCCTCGTATGGCGGCGGCGGGGTGCGTGGTTGACAGGAGGCGTGGCACGTCGCCGATTCCGGTCCTTCCATACCGCCAACCTCGGAGCGAACCACAATGAGCTCTTCCGTCCGCCATGCCCGCTGGGACGACATCCCCAAGGAGAGGGTCACCGACGCGATCAGCCGCCGCCTCTTCACGGGCGACAGGATGATGATCGCGCACGTCTACATCGACAAGGACGCCATCGTCCCGAAGCACGCCCACGAGAACGAGCAGCTCACCTACATCCTGGAGGGCGCGCTCCGATTCTGGATCGGGGAGAACGGCGAAGAGGAGGTGGTTGTGAACGCCGGCGAAGTCCTCTACATCCCGTCCAACGTGCCCCACAAGGCCCAGGCGCTCTCGGACACGTTCGACGTGGACATCTTCAGCCCGCCCCGCCAGGACTGGCTGGACGGCACGGATACGTACTTCCATCAGAAGTGATGCAGTGACATGGATCTGGGACTGAAGGGCCGAACCGCCCTCGTGTGCGGCGCCAGCGCAGGACTGGGCCGAGCCATCGCCGAGGCTCTGGCCGCGGAGGGCGCGGACATCGCAATCTGCTCACGCTCGGAGGAGCGCATCGGCGCGGCGCGCGACGAGATCGCGCACGCCACGGGCGCGAAGGTGATCGCCGTCGCGGCGGACCTCGCCGAGCCCGCGGGCGTTGAGCGCGCCGTGGCGGCCGCCGTGGAGGGGCTCGGACGCATCGACATCCTCGTGACCAACACGGGGGGCCCCCCGTCGGGCCCGTTCGAGGCTCACTCGGCGGAGGACTGGCGAAGGGCCACCGCGCAGCTCCTCGACAGCGTGGTGAACCTCGTGCGCGCGGTGCTCCCGGGGATGAAGGAGCGGCGCTGGGGACGCATCCTCAACGTCACCTCGATCACGGTGAAGCAGCCCGTGGAGGGACTCATCATCTCCAACACGGTGCGCGCCGGCGTGACCGGCTTCGCGAAGACGATCTCGAACGAGGCCGCGCCGTTCGGCGTCACCGTCAATTGCATGCTCCCGGGCTACACCCGCACCGAGCGACTCGTGGATCTCGCGCGGGCGAACGCGAAGCGGTCGGGCGGAAGCGTGGACGACGCGTACGCGGCATGGGAGCGCGAGGTACCGATGGGCCGTCTGGGTGAGCCCGGGGAGCTGGGGGCGCTGGCCGCGTTCCTGGCGTCGGAGAAGGCCGCCTACATCACCGGCCAGTCCGTCGCGGTGGACGGCGGCTGGATCAAGGGACTCTTCTGAGGAACACCATGGGAAGCGCGACGCTGACCGAAGCGGACTGGATCTGGAAGGACGGAGAGGTCATCCCCTGGCACGCCGCCACGGTGCACCTCCTGTCGCTGGCGGTGCAATTCGGCTCCTCGGTGTTCGAGGGGATCCGCGCGTACGACACTCCCCGCGGCCCGGCGGTCTTCCGGCTGGACGAGCACCTCCGACGGCTCTACGACTCGTGCGCGATCTACCGGATGGACGTCGGGCACGAGCCCGAGACGCTGAAGGAGGCGTGCCTCGAGATCATCCGCAGGAACGGCCTGAAGGACGGCTACCTGCGCCCGATGGTCTTGAGGGGCTACGGGGCAGCCGGTCTCAATCCCGTGGGGAGCCCCGTGGAGACGTATGTTCCCGCGTGGCCGTGGGGAACCTACCTCGGCGAAGGGGCGCTCGAGGCGGGCGTGGACGTATGCGTCTCGTCGTGGATGCGGGCGCATCCGAACACCTTCCCCGTGCGCGCCAAGGCCGCGGGTCACTACGTCAACGCCCAGCTCATCAAGATGGAGGCGCTCGCCAACGGCTACGTGGAGGGGATCGCGGTGGGCCCGGGCGGCCTGGTGAGCGAGGGGAGCGGCCAGAACGTCTTTCTGGTGCGCCGTGGACGCGTCGTCACGCCGAGCCTGGACGGGACGTCGCTGGAGGGAATCACGCGCGATGCGATCCTCAGGATCGCCGCCGATCTCGGCTATGTCGTGCGCGAAGAGCAGGTGCCGAGGGAGAGCCTCTACACCGCCGACGAGATCTTCTTCACGGGAACCGCATCCGAAGTGACGCCTGTGCGCAGCGTGGACCGCATCCCCGTGGGAAACGGCAAGGCGGGCCCGGTGACGCTCGCCATCCAGAAACGGTTCATGGACGTCGTGCGCGGGGGCGCCGACGATGTCTACGGAGACTGGCTGACGTACGTGGGCTGACCCCGGAGAGCCAGCGGCCTGTTGCCTCTACCAGTCAGGCCGCTGGGACTCGTCCATGCGGCGCATCGCCTCACGCACGCGGTCCAGCTCCGCGTCGCTGAAGGCATCCGCGGAAACGCCGGCCTGAATCGGACGCGCCCCTCTCTGGACGAGCAGGCCCACGAGCGTACCCACCATGAGGATAGCCACCCCCGGGAGCAGGTAGCCGACGAGGTTGAAGCCCGTCGCGGGCGGCTCCATCAGGACGGTCTGTCCGAAGTCGGCCACGAAGCCCGCCTTGATCGCGTCGGGTGTCTTGCCGGCCTTCAGCTCCCTGCGGATCCGCTCCGCCCACTTGGGCGAGGTCCCGCACTGCATCGCGAACAGACAGGAATGGACGTCCAACCCGCACCCGCAGTTGCAGCGCAGGGTCCGCTCGATGGCTACGGCTTCGGCCTCCAGGGGCCCACCCTCGAAGATCAGGGAGTCCCTCTGGGCCGCCATGACGGGCGGGGGCGTCCGGGTGGTCGGTGCCTGGCCGGGCAGCGCCAGGGCGGCCAGGGCCGCCATGTGGGTCATCAACGGGGCGTGCAGCACGGTGCGTCCCTCCCCTCATCGAAGGTTCGTGCTTGAAGTTTCGAGGAAACGCGATCCGTCGCAGCCCCGGAAAACCCGTTGCCGCGCGTGGGGAAACGCCCGACACGCATCCGTGTCCCTACGGACGGTGGGTCCCCGACGACCCGGCTGGGCCCGCCGGGGGGGCTCTTCCTAGTACCCCACGGCCGTCGCGTCGGGGTTGCGTGGATCCGGAGCGCCGAGGCGGTCACCCGTCCTGGGGTCGATCATGATGCAGTTCGCCCTTCCCTGGCTCCCGCCCATGCGCACCGTGTAGCCCATCGCCTCGAGCTGCTTCACGGCGTCCTCGCTCGTCCCGTTCGCCTCGATGTCGATGCGGTCGGGGAGCCACTCCTGATCGATACGTGGGGCGTTGACCGCCTGCTGGATGTTCATCCCGAAGTCCACGACGTTGAGCACGACCTGGAGCACCGTGTTGATGATCGAGCGCCCGCCCGGGCTCCCGAGCACAGCGACCAGACGGCCGTCCTTGGCCAGGATCGTCGGGCTCATGGACGAGAGCGGTCGCTGCTCGGGCCGCGCGAGGTTGGGGCTCGTGCCGATCAGGCCCGTGGTGTCCGTGATGCCCGGCCCCGCGTTGAAGTCACCCATCTCGTTGTTCAGCAGGAAGCCGGCCCCCGGCACGACGATGCCCGAGCCGAACCACTGCTCGAGCGTGTAGGTGACCGACACCGCCATGCCGCTACCGTCGACCACGGAGAAGTGCGTGGTCTGCCTTCCTTCGGGAGCGGCCACGACGCCCGAGGGCGAGGACCTGGAGGCGCGGTCCTCGAGAATGGTGGCACGGAGCTCGGCGGCGTGCTCGTCGCTCGTGAGCCAGTGCACGGGCATGTCCACGAAGTCCGGATCGCCCAGGTAGCGCGCGCGGTCGCGGTAGGCACGCCTCATCGCCTCGGCGAGATGGTGGATGTAGGGCGCCGTGTTGTGACCCATGGAGGCCAGGTCCCATCCCGAGAGGATGTTGAGCATCTCCACCAGCGTGACCCCGCCGGAGCTGGGCGGCGGCATGCCGATGACCTCGTAGCCGCGGTAGGTGCCCCGGATCGGCGTGCGCTCCCTCGCCTGGTAGAGCTCGAGATCGGCGGGGGTGATGAGCCCCCCGATGCGCTGCATCTCGTCGGCGATCAGCCGCGCGGTCTGGCCGCGGTAGAAGCCGTCGCGCCGGTTCAGCATGATGCGCTTGAGCGTGCGGCCGAGGTCGGGCTGGCGGAGCGTGTCGCCCGGCTGATAGGGCGTACCATCGCGCGAGAACGCCGCCACCGTGGCGGCGTCGGCGGCACGGCGCTGGACGAGAGACGCGAGGCCGGAGGCCAGCGAGCTGCCCACGGGAAAACCGTCCTGGGCGAGCGCGACGGCGGGGTAGACGAGGCGCGACCAGTTCATCGACCCGTACAGATGGTGCGCCATGTCGAAGCCGGCCACCGTCCCGGGCACCCCGATCGACTTGGGGCTCCAATGATGAATCCGGCTCGAATGCTGTCCGGTCGAGTCGAGCCACATCCGTGGGTTGGCCGCCAGGGGCGCCTTCTCCCGGAAGTCGATCGTGGTGGCGGATCCGTCGGGCATGCGGATGACCATGAAGCCGCCCCCGCCGATGTTGCCGGCGGCAGGATCTACGACCGCGAGCGCGAAACCCGTAGCGATCGCCGCGTCCACGGCGTTGCCCCCCGCGGCCAGGACGTCCCGGCCGATGCGGCTCGCGCGCGCGTCGGCCGACACGACCATGCCCGTGGAGGCACGGACCGGATCTGTCCGCACCTGGGCCTGCGCGGACGGAGCGAAGAGCACGAGGAGCGCGAGCGCCGCGAGGGCGGGGGCATGACGGAATCGGAGACGGAGCATGACGACCTTCCGGCCAGCGGGATACGGGCGGCGCCTCGCGGCGCTCGGCTACAAGATCCGGACAAGGCGGGGCTCGCGCCAGCGCGCCCGGGCGCCTCGCCATTCACGAGATTGCCCGTCGGGCGCCCGCCGGTTACTCATTGCCGTCGTCGCTCGGTGTGTACCGCGCGGCCGCCCGTGGCCAGATCTCCGCAAGGGGGAGGCGGCATTGATCATCCGACGGCTCGCTCTCACCGTGCTCGGCGTCGCGCTCGCCACTCCGCTGGCAGCGCAGCAGGCGTCTCCGCGCGCGGAGAGGACACCCCCGACGTCGGGCTACGCGAGCCTCGCGGCATTCCTCGCGGCGCTTCCCGACGTGGCGCCTCCCCCGTTCGGCGAAACACAGGCGCTCTGGGTGGGCGCTCTCCCGCTCTCCTGCCTCGACCAGCTCCAGCCCCGGGAGCCCGCGCAACCGTTCGGGTTCGGGCCCCCGGCGCCGATGGCGGCGCACGATTCGCTGACCGACGACTCGACCGGGGGCCGCGCTCCGAGCACCGCACAGCCGCGTGGCCGTCCGGGTACCGACTACTTCTGGCTCCCGACCTACCATCTGGTGCCCGACTATACCCACACGCGTGCCTTCTTCGGATGCACGGACTGGCGCTCGGCGGTCTCCTCCACCTGGAGCGCCGTACGACTCCTCGAGCGCTTTCCCCACGACGGCCTTCAGGACCTCGCGAGGGAGAAGCTGAACGCCCATCTGGACGCGTCGAACCTCGCCGGTGAGCTCGCCTTCTTCCAGAACGATGCCGGCCGCTTCGAGCGTCCGTCCGGCTACGCGTGGCTCCTGAAGCTCCAGGCGCAGCTCCTGAGCTGGCCCGACAGCCAGGCGACGCGTTGGGCGGCGAACGTGGGGCCACTGGCGGCGTGGATGGCCGACAGTCTGGCGGACGACCTGTCGGCGCTGCAGCACCCTGTGCGGCTCGGCACGGACGGGAACACGGCCGTCGCCCTGGACCTGGCGCTGGACTACGCGGACCAGGCGCACGACGAGGTGCTACGCGCCACGCTCGTGCGGACGTCCCGCAGGTTCTACGCACACGACGGGCGCTGCGACGTCCTGGCGGTGGGTGGCCCGGACCGAGCCCCTGCGGCCGGCTCGAGGCCGCGCCGACCGGAGGTGCTCTCCCCGTGCCTGGCGGAGGCCGCGCTCATGGCGCGCGTGCTCGAGCCGCACGCGTTCTCCGCCTGGATCGATTCGGTCCTCCCGGCCATGACGTCTCCCTCGTTCGCTCCGCTCGCCGAAGCGCCGCCGGACACGGTCACGGGGGTGGAGCAGGCGCGGCTCGCCGGGCTTTCGCTCCAGCGCGCTCAGGCGATGGAACGGATCGCGCGGGCGCTCCCGGGTGCCGATCCCCGGGTGGCGGTGTGGCACAGGCTCTCCGCGATCCAGGCGGACGCTGGACTCCGGCTCATGAAGAGCGACACGGCCGGGACGGATCGGGTGCCGGCCTGGGCGCTCCGCTACGTGGACGAGCGCGAGGGCGCTCCACCCACGGACTGGGCGGTGACCCTCGGACCGGATTCGTCGGCAGCGCGGGGTGCCGCGGCGGACACGGCGCAGGACACGCTGCGGACCTTCTCCGACCTCGCCTCGTTCTACGCGTCGCTCCCCGCCGCCGAGCCCGGACGCCTGGACGCGGACAACGCGATCTGGCTCTCGACGATGCCGCTCTCGTGTGAGGACCACCCGCACGACCACCCGAATCGCCCGCCCTACCTCTGGAGCGTCACGTACACGCCCGTCCCTGAGTTCCGCACGACGCGCGCCTTCTACGGCTGCTCGGACTGGCACTCCGCAGTGAACTCGACGTGGACCCTCGTCAAGCTGTTGAAGCTGAGGCCGGATCTGCCCACGGCACCCGTCATCCGCGCGAAGCTGAACGAGCACCTCGGCAAGTCGAACGTCCTCGGAGACCTCGCGTTCTTCAAGACGGCGGGCTCGTTCGAGCTCCCCTACGGCTACGCCTGGCTGCTCAGGCTCGAGGGCGAGCTGGCGTCGTGGAACGACCCCGACGCGCAGCGTTGGGCCGCCAACCTCCAGCCCCTCGCGTCATGGATGGCGACGCGCATGATCCTCTACCTCGACGGGCTGCAGAAGCCGGTACGCGTCGGGGTGCACCCGATGACGGCGATGGCGATGGACAACATGCTCGCCTATGCGGAGGCGTACGATCCCGACCTCGAGCGAGCCATCCGGGAGAACGCGGAGCGCTTCTTCGCCGGGGACCGCCACTGCGACACCGGCGACGAGCCCGGCCCCAGCGACTTCGCGTCGCCGTGCCTCATGGAGGCGACCGTCATGGGGCGCCTGATGAAGCGGAGCGCGTGGCTCGAGTGGGTGGACGAATTCCTCCCCCCGATCGAGTCGAAGGCGTTCCGGCCGGAGACCCGTCCGCTCGGGCCCGCGTTCGTCTCCAACCCCCGTGCGATCGCCGCCCGCTCGCACATCATCGGCCTGGCGTTCATGCGCGCGAAGGGTATGGGCGAGCTCGCGAACCTGCTGCCCCCCGAGGACCCGCGGGTGCCGGTGCTGCGGCGCCTGGCCGCGATCCAGGCGGACAAGGGGTTCCAGGTGATCGGCGCGGTGGGCTACTCCGGCTCGCACTACTACGCGACGTTCGCCACCCTGTACCTGCTGACGAACGAGGGAGGGGGAGCGGTGGGTCGCTGAGGAGCGGACGGGCGGCGGCCTACCCGATCTGAGGCAGCTCGATCTCCAGCGCCCGCCAGCAGTACCACGCCGCCGCGCTCCGCCACGGACGGTACGCGTCTCCGAGCGGCCCCATCTCCTTCTGGCTCGGCACCTCCTCCGATCCCAGAAGGCGTGCGAGACCCTTGCGCACCCCGAAGTCCCCGGCGGGCCACACATCCGGCCGGCGGAGTCGGAACATCAGGAACATGTGCGCGGTCCACGGACCGATGCCACGCACGCGCGTCACGCGCGCCAGAACGTCCTCGTCCGACAACGATTCCAGATCGTCGAGTCGCACTTCTCCGGAGCGCGACTTCTCGGCCAGGTCGCGGATGGCCGCGAGCTTGGCTCCGGACAGGCCCGCGCTCCGGAGCTGGTCGTCCGAGAGCCGCAGCACGCGCCGGGGGCTCACATCCCCCCCGAGCGCATCGATGAGCCGTCCGTGGATCGTGCGAGCCGCGTTCCCCGCGAGCTGCTGGAAGACGATGCAGCGAACCAGGTAGACGAACGGAGGCTCCGAGGAGGCCGGCATCCGGACCGTCCCCACCCGCTCGACCACGGGCCGGAAGGCCGGGTCGGCCCGGAGCTTACGCGTGGCGCCCCCCCAGACGGTCTCCAGACGCGGTCCGCTCACGAACATTCCTCTCCGTCGTACGTGGGGTGCGGCCCCGGCAGCCGCACGGGATGAACAACCTGCTCAGAGGAGATAGCCGCCATCGACCGGGAGCACCGCACCGGTGATGTGGCGGGCCGCCTCGGAGCACAGGAAGAGGACCGCGCTGGCGACATCGCGCGGGTCGCCGAGCCGGCCCAGCACCGAACGCTCTCGGGCCCGGTCCAGGATCTCGGAGGGCACGTTTGCCGTGAGCTTCGTCGTCCGGATGTAGCCGGGAGCCACGGCATTCACGTTGATGTTGCGGGGGCCGAGCTCGACCGCCGCGCTGCTCGTGAGCCCGATAAGGCCGGCCTTCGAGGCCGAGTAGTTGGCCAGCCCGAACTCACTTCTCAGCCCGTGGACGGACGCGACGTTGACGATCTTGCCGTACTCCTGCGCGCGCAGGTAGGGCGCGACCGCCCTGGTGAAGTAGAACGCCCCGTCGAGGTTCGTGCGCAGCACGGCTTCCCACTCGTGGTCCTCCATGCGCCACAGCGCGCGATCCCTCCCGATGCCCGCGTTGTTGATGAGGATGTGGAGGCCACCGAGCTCCTCGTGGACCTCGCGGACGAACGCCCTCACGTCTCCGGAGTCGCGCACGTCGCAGTCGCGGAAATAGACGCGCACCTCGAGCTCCCGAAGCCCCTGCGCCACGGTCTGAGCGTCCACGCGGGACTGCGCGCCGTCGTCCAGGAAGCAGAACCCGACGTGGATGCCGCATTCGCCGAGCGCGATCGCGATCGCGCGCCCGATTCCGCTGGACCCCCCGGTGACGATCGCCACCTGCCCTCGCAGCCTGCTCAGGTCGGACATGAGCTGCGGGCGCGGTTGAGTGCCCACCTGATCGAGCAGGCGCTCGACGTCGGGATCCACCGGGGCGGGTGGAGCCGTGGTCACGCCCTCGGAGGTGCCCGGACGTGGCTCCCCGACGTGTCGCTCGGATGGCTCGGTGGAACGATCAGACATCGGCACAGGGTAGGACGCGAGGGTCACTTTCCGCAACGCTCGCGTGGCGCTGCGGGCCGCGACGCGGCCTCCCCCGCCCCCGGACGGGCGCGCTAATCCCTCTCGACCACCTTATGGCCCTCGGCCCCGTGCTTGATGGATCGCCCTTCCACCAGGAAGACCACGTCCTCGGCGATGTTCGTGGAGAGGTCCGCGATGCGCTCCAGGTTCTGGCTCACGAGCAGGAGCTCGAGGGCGCCGCCGAGCCGCTTGGGATCCTCCAGCATGTGGGTCACCAGGATGCGGAAGAGCGACCGGCGCAGATCGTCCACCTTGTCGTCGGTGAGGCACACGAGGCGGGCCACCTGGGCGTTCCGCGACACGTAGGCCGCCAGCGCATCCGAGAGCATCCCCCGGGTGATGTCGACCATCTCCGACAGCTCGCGCAGCTCCGGTAGCGGATGAGTGTCGGCCAGCCTCCCGGCCGCTTTCGCGATGTTGACCGCGTGGTCCCCCACGCGCTCCAGGTCGTTGGAGACCTTCAACGTGGCGAGGAGGCGACGCAGGTCGCTCGCCATCGGTTGGTGAAGCGCCATCAGTTCGAGCACGAGCTCGTCGATGATGATCTCGAGTTCGTCGATCCGGCTGTCCTGACGCGTGATCTCCGCGGCGGCCCCGGCGTCGCGTGTCAGCACGGCTTCCGTGGCGCGACTCACGAGTCCCTCGACGAGGCCCGCCATCTCCAGCAGGTGCGCTTGGAGCGCGTCGAGCTCCTCATGGAACGGACGGCGGCGTTGCGGTGGCGTGTTCATCCGAATCTCCCCGTCAGGTAGGCCTCGGTCCGATCCTCTCGTGGATTGGTGAAGAGCGTCTCCGTCGGTCCGTACTCGATCAGCTCTCCCAAATAAAGGAAGGCCGTGTAGTCCGAGACGCGAGCCGCCTGCTGCATGTTGTGGGTCACGATGACGATCGTGTAGTCCTTCTTCAGTTCGTAGATGAGTTCCTCGATGCGCTGCGTGCCGATCGGGTCGAGCGCGGAAGCCGGCTCGTCCATGAGGAGGATCTCGGGACCCACGGCCAGCGCACGCGCGATGCACAGCCGCTGCTGCTGTCCTCCGGACAGCGTGAGAGCCGAGTGGCGAAGGCGGTCGTGGACCTCTTCCCACAACGCGGCCCGCACCAGAGACTCGCGCACCAGCCCGTCCAGGTCCCCCTTGTACCGGTTCACGCGCGGGCCGAACGCGGCGTTGTCGAAGATCGACTTGGGAAACGGGTTGGGCTTCTGGAACACCATCCCGATCCGTCTCCGCACCTCCACCGGGTCCACATCGCTGGCGTACAGGTTCTGTCCGTGGAAGAGCACCTCCCCCTCCACCCGAGCTCCGTCGACCAGCTCGTTCATCCGGTTGAAGCACCGCAGGAGCGTGCTCTTGCCGCACCCGGACGGCCCGATCAATGCGACCACCCGATGCACGGGCACGGCGATGGAGATCTCCTTCACCGCCTTCGTCTCCCCGTAGTACACCGAGACGTTCCGGGCCTCCAGGGCCGGAGCCTCACCACCGAGGTCGATGTCGTACGTGTTGGCCATCGGCTCAGAGATCTTCGGTGGGAGATGCGTGGGGCGTCAACGCCGAACGCTCCTGGTGGGGGGTCGGAGGAAGCACGACGATAGCCCTCGATCCATGCGCGTGGAAGGGACGTCGCATCAGGCGCGCGGGAGCGTGAACCGGATCAAGGTGCCCTTTCCCAGTTCGCTCTCCACCTCCACCTCGCCGCCCATGGCGCCCAC
Organism: uncultured Gemmatimonadaceae bacterium; assembly: GCA_964519125.1. GTDB lineage: Bacteria > Gemmatimonadota > Gemmatimonadetes > Longimicrobiales > Gaopeijiaceae > SZUA-318. Next base: position 15,905 of record CAZFIS010000022.1, read on the forward strand.
CAGATGTCGCACGATCGCGAGCCCGAGCCCCGTGCCGCCGAAGTCGCGCGCCCTCGAGGCGTCCGCCCGGAAGAACCGCTCGAAGATCCTGGGCAGCACCTTCGAGGGCATGCCTTCCCCGTCGTCGATCACCTCGACCCGCACCTGTTCGTCACCGACCAGGTCGACATGGACTTGGATCCGTCCCCCCTCGTCGGTATGGCGGAGGGAGTTCTCGAACAGGTTCCGGAAGATCTGCACCAGCCCCTGGCGGTCCGCCATGGCGCGCGCGTCGCCCTCGATGGAGAAGGCTACCTCCTTCGCGGCGGCGGCGACCTGCATCTCCTCCCACGCCTCCCCCGCGACGCCGGCCACCGCGACCTCATCCAGGCGCGCGGACCACCCTCCCGACTCCAGACGCGACAGGTCGAGCAGGTCGTCCACCAGCCGCTGGAGACGGAGCGTGTTCTTGCGGATCGAGTCCAGGAACTCACGCTTGAGGTGTTCCGGGGGCTCCCCTTCGAGCAGCGTCTCCGCGAAGCCGCGCACCGACGTGAGCGGCGTCTTCAGCTCGTGCGAGGCGTTGGCGACGAAGTCCCGGCGCACCTGCTCGAGCCGGCGCAACTCCGAGACGTCGAGGAACGTCGTCACGGATCCGCCACGGTCGAGCGCCCGCGACGTCACGAACAGGTTGCGGCCGCCCAGACGGACCTCCTGGACCTGGGAATCCTCGACCACCGACGCTTCCAGCACCCTACGAAGCTCGGGATGGCGCACGAGGGTGCTGATCGGAGCGTACGTGGGACCGTCGGGCAGCTGAAGCAGCTCGCGCGCCGCGCGGTTGGTGCGCAGCAGGCGCGCGTCCTCCGTCAGGGCGATGACGCCCTCGCCCATGCAGTCGATCAGCGTCTGCATCTCGTCGCGCTCCTGTCCCAACTCGGACAGCCGCTCCTCGAGCTCACCGCCGAGTCGGTTGAACGCGAGAGCGAGGTCGTGCAGCTCCTTCACCCGGCTCGTCGTCGGCACCGACTCGTCGAAGTCCCCGGAAGCCAGCCGGCGCACCCGCTCCACGAGAGCCACCAGCGGGTAGGTCATGGCACGGCTCAGATAGTGCGCCAGCACGAGCGCGAGCAGCAGGACGAAGAGGCCGATCACGGCGACGGTCACGCGGAAATCCTGGACCGCGTCGTCCACGAGCGTGAGCGGCGCGGCGATCCTCAGTATCACCGGGCGACCGTTCATGTGGGCCAGCTGCGCGCCGTACAGCAGCGACTGGTGCACGGTGGCGCTCGTACGCTCGCTGAACGAAACGCCGCCCTCCAGAGCCCCCACGACTTCGGGACGGGTCCGGTGGTTCTCTTCCAGTCCAACACGCGACGGGAGCACGTACGAGTCGCCGAGCACCACGCCCGTGGTATCGATGATCGTGACCCGGTAGCCGATCCGCGCGGTCACCTCGCGGGCGACGGAGTCGGGCGCGGCCGAGCCCGCCTGCTCGAGGATCCACTCGCCGAGGGACAACTCGTTGCTGAGCCCGGTCTCGAACGCCTCGAGGAGGTGGCTGCGCACACCCCGGCCCACGAGCAGGACGAGCGCCAACACGAGAACGCCGAGCACGCCGACGAATCCGGCGAACAGGGGTTGGTGGATCCTGACACGTACGTTCATATCAACACTCGTGTTGGGCGCCGCAGACCAACGCCTTCCGCGTCGGTGCCCATGCCGCCCGCTGTATTGCCCGGACAGGCTTCCACAAGGGCTGCTCTACTCGGCCGCGTCGGGCACGCGAAGACGGTAGCCGAACCCACGGACCGTCTCCACCCACTCGCCGAGCTCACCGAGCTTGCTGCGGAGCCGGCGTACGTGCATGTCCACCGTGCGTGTCTGGATCCGATCGATCACGGCCGCATCCACGTCCCACGCCTTCTCCAGGAGTTGCTGCCGACTCTGGGTGCGGCCCCGGCGCTCCACCAGCACCTCCAGCAGACGGAACTCCGTCGGGGTCAGGCTGATCTCCTCGCCCCGGATCGACACGTGGTGGGCTCCGAGATCCATCCGCAAGGGACCCGCGGTGAGCACGCGCCCCCCCGCGCCGCGGCCCGCGTCGGCCACGCGCCGCAGGATCGCCTGCACCCGGAGGACGAGCTCCCTGGGGCTGAACGGCTTGGTCAGGTAGTCGTCGGCGCCCAGCTCGAAACCGCGGATGCGGTCCTCCTGCTCGCGCCTGGCCGTGAGCACGAGGATCGGGATGGAGCGCGTGGCATCCTCCTCCTTCAGGCGCCGGAGCACCTCGTCCCCGCTCACCTCGGGGAGCATGCGATCCAGCACCACGAGATCCGGGATGTTGCGTCCCACCGCCTCGAGCGCAGCCGTCCCGGTGCCCGCCGTCTCCACGCGAAATCCCTCGCGCGTGAGCTGATAGGCGATGAGCGCCGCGATATCCGGCTCGTCCTCGACGACCAGGACACGAGGTGCCGGCGGCAACTTCGAGGATGTTTCCATGATGCTCCGTGCGGCGGTGGCGTTCATCCGCATAGGCGTGGTCGACCGGCACCTGGAAGGGGTAACATACTAGCACGCCGACGGAAAAAGGGAGCTTCCCTCTGCGGAAGCGGAGCCCTCGCCGCCGCGTGGAGCGTGCCCCCCCGGCGGGGGCGGGACCCGGCTCGACCCATGGCGGAAGCTTGGAGGACGCGGGTAACGAATCGGCTCCGGTCGTGTAACGGCGGGGTAAATCGCTCCCCCGGGGTCATTTGACGATCCTTCCCTCGGTACGCAGCTTCGGTGCGTTGCCGATAGCCCGCACCGGGAGCCCTCGTGGACGCATCCCTGAAATCGCTTCTCGACGATCCCGGCGTGTGCCGGGCCGCGGCGTACGTCCGCAAGACCGACGAAGACACGTTGGCCGACCAGCTCGGCCTGACCGCCGTCGCCGCGCCGCCCTTCGGAGAGGAGCCGCGGGCAGCGGCCATGGGAGAGCGACTCCGGTGCGCGGGCCTGGGGGGCGTACGCATCGACGAGATCGGCAACGTGGTCGCACTGCGCCCGGGGGCGGAGGATCTCCCCGCAGTGATCGTGTCCGCGCACCTCGATACGGTTTTTCCTGCGGACGTGCCCGTGGAGGTTAACCGCATCGGGGATCTCCTCCTGGGACCCGGTATCTCCGACGACGGCAGGGGGCTCGCCGTGCTGCTCGCCGTGGCACGGGCCCTGGAGGCCGGAGGGATCTCGACCCGCCATCCGGTTCTGTTCGCGGCGACGGTCGGCGAGGAGGGCCTCGGCGACCTGCGCGGCGCGAAGCATCTCGTCAGCCCGTCGGGAGCCGGAAGGGGCGCGGCCGCGTTCGTGTCGGTGGACGGGGCGGGGCTCGACCGGATCGTGACGCGCGGCCTGGGGTCGCGACGGTTCCGGGTGAGGGTGAGCGGTCCCGGGGGGCATTCCTGGCAGGACCGCGGAACGGTCAATCCGATCCACGCCCTCGGGAGAGCGGTGGAAGCGCTGGCCGACCTCGTGCCGGCCGGCGACGCGTCGTCCGCGCTGACGGTGGCACGGTGGGGAGGTGGGACCAGCATCAACGCCATTCCCCAGGACGCATGGATCGAAATCGACTGCCGGGGCGCGAGCGAGGAGCGCCTGGAAGCCCTGGAGGCCGAAGTGCGCCGGGTCGTGGCTGCCGCCGTCGCGGTCGAGAACGCCGCGGGGAGGGATACGCTCCGGGTGAGCTTGGAGTCGGTCGGAATGCGGACGGGCGGAGCCACCGACCCGCGCTCCGCGGTGGTGCGGGCCGCCCGCCGCGCCTCGGAGGCCGTGGGCGCCGAGCCCCTCTTCACCATGGCCTCCACGGACGCCAATGCCGCCATGGCGGCCGGCATCCCCGCCCTGACGATGGGCGGCGGCGGGGAGGCGGGGCTCGCCCACACGACCGAAGAGTGGTACCGGAACGTGCGCGGCGTCGAGGGCGTGCTGCGTGCGCTCTACACGGTGGTCCTCACCGCGGAGCTCGCCCGCTGACACGTCGTCCCGGGCAGGACCGCTACCGGCCCTCGACGACCGAGTGGTCCGTCACCCGCAGGGAGGCCGTCACCCCGGTGACGCGCGCGTGCGCCCCGACGAGCGAGTCGCTCAGGCAGGCGTCCTCGAGCACGGCGTGGGGACCGACCACCGTGTCGCGCAGCTCGCACCGCTCGACGCGCGCTCCTCGCTCCAGCGTCACGTTCGGACCGATTCGTCCCCCGCGCACCACGACATCCGCCTCCAGCCGCACAGGGTCCACGATCTGCGCGCCGTCCACGACCGCCGACGTGTGGACACCGCCGCGCCGGCCCTCCACGAGGTGCTCGTTGGTCTCCAGAAGCGTCTCGGGCTTGCCCGCGTCCCACCACCCCTCCACCGGAGCGGTGAGGATCCGCGAGCCGTGGTCCACCATGTACTGGAACGCGTCGGTGAGGTAGAACTCGCCGGACGGGCCCGGAGCGGAGTCCAGCGTGTGGTGGATTCCCTCGAAGAGGAGAGCGTGGTCGCGGATGTAATAGAGGCCGATGTTGGCCAGGCGCGAGATCGGCTCCTTCGGCTTCTCCACGATCGTCTTCATCGTGCCGTCGTCGTTCGTCACGATCACGCCGAAGCGCTGGTAGTCCTCGACCTCCTTCGCCCAGATCACGCCGGAATACGACGGATCGAGCGTGCGGATGAGGCTGTAGTCGACCTCGAGCACCGCGTCCGAGAACACGATCAGGATCTCGTCGTCCACGAACGGCTCGGCCAGCGCGACCGCCCCGGCGGTGCCGTCCTGGACCTCCTGCAGCACGTAGTGGGGGCGGAGCTCCGGGTACTCCTCCGCCATCCACACCTCGATCTCCTCGCGCAGGTGTCCGACGATGAGCACGAGCTCCTCGATGCCCACGCTCTTCAGGTCGTCGAGGATGTAGCTCAGCACCGGCTTCCCCGCGACCTTCAGGAGCGGCTTGGGGGTATGGTGCGTGTGAGGCCGGAGGCGGGTTCCCTTCCCTGCCAGGGGGATGATCGCTTTCATTGCCGTTCGGGATGTGGCGTGGTGGGAGCTGGACGGCGAGACTATACCGGGACCCGGACGCACGGCAAACGTTCCGTCCCGGGGCGTGCGTCGCCGGAGGCCTCCCGCCTCCGCCGTATGCGAGGAGAATCACAGATGCGAAGGATGTCACAGGTGCTCCCGATGCTCGGCTTCCTCCTGGTGGGAGGGTGCGCATCCGTAGGGGCCCAGGGGGTGCCGCGCACGGCACCCGAGCGGGACGCCGGGCAGGCTTCACCGCCGGAGAAGAGGCCGACGATCCAGGTGACGGGCTCGGCCTCCGTGACCGTTCCCGCCGACCGGGCCCGCGTGACCTTCGCGGTGGAATCGCGGGAGCAGAGCGCCCAGGGCACCTCCCAGGCGAACGCCGCTGCCATGACCGCGGTGCTCTCCGCCTTGCACGGCGCGGGCTTCCAGGGGCTGCACATCGACACGTACGGCTATTCGCTGTCGCCCGTGTACACGAGCGTCGCGAACCAGGATGGGAGCCGGGTGCAGCGGATCGACGGGTATCGGGCCCTGAACAACGTGCGCGCCACGCTCACCGACCTCTCCGCCGTCGGCAAGCTCATCGACACGGCGACCGCGGCGGGAGCCAACCGGGTCTCGGGCATCTCGTTCGAGGCCTCCGACCCGGAACAGGCACAGCAGAAGGCCCTGGCCGAGGCCGTGCGGCGGGCGCGCGAACAGGCCCGAACCATCGCTGCCGCGCTCGACCGGGAGCTCGGGCCACCGATCGAGGTGAGCGGCGGCGCCCAGACGCCGACGCCGCCGCGACCCATGATGTTCGCCGCCGCCGCACGCATGGAAGCGGAGACGCCCATCGAGGCCGCCGACCAGACGGTGAGCGCGAGCGTCACGATCACGTTCGCCCTCGGACCGGAGCGCACATCCCGTTGAGCGAATCGACGAGCCGCCCCGCCGGAGCTCGGGCGGCTACCGATCCACGCGCTTCCGACGCCCGCTTGAGGGGGAGGACGTACGCGATCCCGTTCGACCGCGTGTGGACCGCGTGCATGAACCTGGCCGGCGGCGGCCTTCCCCGGTGGCGCGTCGTGAACGCCGACGACCAGAAGGGGACCCTCGACGCGGTCGCGACCACGTTCCTCTTCCGTAAGGACGAGGACGTGCACATCCGGGTGAGTCTGGACGACAACGGGCAGACGCGCGTGGACCTGGAGTCCGCGTCGCGCGCCGGGAGGGCCGACCTCGGGCGCAACGCCCGCCGGATCGTTGCGTTCTGCCGGAGACTCGACGCTCTCCTCGGGGCTACGCCCGCCCAGATCCTCGACGCGACCCGAACCCCGACCTGGACCTCGTGAGCGCCAGGTTTCCCGGGTCGCTGTGGATCGTCCCGCTCGCGTGCGTGTCGCTGGCAGCGTGCTCGAGCTCCGAACCGAAGGCGGGCCGCGCGCCCGCCCAGGTCCACGACAGCGTGTCGGCCGGAAACTTCCGGGGCCATTCCTACGAACGGAACTTCGTGTTCACGACCCTCACCGGAGACAGCGCCTTTCTCGTGCCCTGGCTGATGTCCATACGCACGTTGCCGGGTGCCGTGCAGCGCGAGACCCAAGGCTTCCTCGTGCGCGGCGGCACATGGGAGCAATTCTACTCCGAGAAGTGGCGGACGCCCCCGAGCCGCTCCCCATGGCGCATCCTCCCCCACACGAGCCTGCATCTGATCGTGGGTGAAGGAGACGACATCGACGACATCCTGTTCGAGGAGGGTTCACGCCGTCTCGAACTCGAGCTGGACGACGTCCTCCAGGAGTGGACCGGACCCCGGGGCGAGACGTTCCGGATCCAGAAGGCCGCGGCCTACCTCTCGGATCGGCGCGTGGACGGCATCGCGCTCGACATGTTCCGGAGCCGGGGCTCGGATGCTGCAGAGCCGGGAGACTGGGCGTTCCTCGTCTCCGGCGATTCCCTCCAGGTGGTACTCGAGAGCCCCCAGAGGAGCGATCCGGGCACGGTGAACGCGTACCGAGGATGGGCACGGCTCGATTTCCGCGACATCCAGTGGCCCGCCCTCACGGTGGACTGGACGGAGGTACGCGCGTTCCAGCCGGCACGGCACGACGTGCCCGTGGCGTGGACGATCTCGAGCGACGGCGACGAGGTGTCGGGCTCCCTCCAGGTCAGAACCGCGCAGATCAGTGCCGGTGAGGGCCCCGGTCCGGTCCTGCCCGTGGATGCGCTCTTCGACGTGGCGGGTACGCTCAACATCAAGGGGAACACGTACCCCGTGAGGGGTCTCTTCCGCCACCGGCGTCCGTGATGCTCCCGCAAGGCGACCTGATGCGGGATCTCGTCACCATCGCCTTCGGGGCCCTGACCGGGGGGCTCACCAACAGTATCGCCATCTGGATGCTCTTCCACCCGTACGAGCCCCCCCGCGTGGGCCGCTGGCGCATCCGCTTCTTCCAGGGGGCGATCCCGAAGAACCAGCCCCGCCTGGCCGCGGCCATCGGGCGAACGGTCGGCAAGCGACTCCTGACCGAGGAGGATCTCACCCGGACCTTCGCCGACGTGGAGTTCCGCAGGGCCTTCGACGAGCGCCTTGCCGGGTTCTTCGACCAGATCTTCCAGCAGGAGCGGGGATCGATCCGGGATCTCGTTCCCGCCCCCATGATGAGCCAGATCGACGAGGTGCTGGACGACGTGCTCGACATGGCGCTCACGCGCCTGCACGAATACCTGGAGTCCGAGCGCTTCGCCGAGTCGCTCGGCGCGCGCGCGGAAGATCTGGTGAAGGTCGTCGCGGACGAGCCGATCGCCGGTGTGCTGACACCCGCACGGGGAGAGGCCGTGGAGGCGGCCGTGCAGGAATGGCTCCAGGGGATCGTCGAGAGCGAGGACTTCCACACCGCCGTGGAGGACTACCTGGAGCGTGCGTCCCGGAAGCTGCTCGTGCCGGGACGGACCTTCGAGGAGATCCTGCCGCTCGGGCTGATCGCGTCGGTGGAGAAGGCGATCTCGAGCTACCTGCCTCTCGCGATCGAACGGCTCGGGAGGCTCCTGGAGGACCCAGCCGCGCGGGCGCGCATGGAGGCCACGCTGCACGACCTCCTGCACCGGTTCCTCAGAGACCTGAAGTTCCACCAGCGCGTGGTCGCACGTCTGGTGATGACCGAGGACACGGTCGAGAAGGTGCTGGATACCATCGAGGCGGAGGGCGCGGACCGACTCTCCGAGGTCCTGACGGATCCACCCGTCCGGGAGGCCATGGCGCGGGGCGTGAACGAGGCGATCGTGGATTTCCTTCGCAGGCCCGTCGCCTCGGTGCTGGGTGAGTCCGACGAGCCGTCCGTCGTCGAAGCGCGCGCGACGCTCGCGGGATGGGTGGTCGGCATGGCACGCGATCCCGCGACACGGGAGTTCCTGGTCGAGAAGCTGCACACCGGTCTGGAGAAGGCCGGCGCACGCACCTGGGGAGACGTCTTCCAGAGGGTGCCTCCCGAGCGGCTGGCCGAATGGTTGGTGATCGCCGCGCGGAGCGAGGCCGCCGCCCGGATCTACCGGGAGGGCGGAGCCCGCATCCTGACGGGCCTGCTCGACCGACCCATCGGAACCCCGGCGCGCTGGCTCCCAGACCACGCACCCGAGCGTATGAAGGCGGCGATGGGAGATCCGATCTGGGAATGGCTCCAGACGCAGGTCCCCGACGTGGTCGAGCGCCTCGACGTGGCCCGGCGCGTGGAGGCGAAGGTGGTCGACTACCCGATGGAGCGCCTGGAGGATCTCGTGCGCCGCGTGACGCACAGGGAGCTGACGCTGATCGTGCGGTTGGGGTACGTGCTCGGAGCGTTCGTGGGGGTGGTGCTCGTGGTGGTGGACGCGTTCCTGGGATGAGCCGCGGATCCGTCGCGGAGCGATGACGGGCGCAAGCGTGCGGGGGCGTGCCTCCCCTCTCCTTACCCGACCCTCATCCTGTCGTCGCGGTTACTCGTCGTCCGGCGACTCCACGCGGAATCCCCGCATGTGCCGCGCGCGCGTGCCCTCCACCCTCGGGTTGCGCTGAATCCAGGCCAACGGCGACAAGCTCCGCTTCTCCCGGTGCCGCCTCCCCCATCCTCCGTGCTCCATCGTCTCCTCGAGGTCCTCGGCGCGCTGCCTGGAGCGACCCGGAAGCCCCAGCCAGATCCCCAGGGCCAGCGCGGCGATCGCGCCCAGGATCTTCAGGGCGAGAATCATGTTGAATCCGCCTCCTGCTTCGGAGCGCCGCCTGGAATCCGGGGCCGTGGCGCTCGCGGCCTGTTGTATGACTCGGACAGGCTCCTATGGGTGAAGTAGTAGCCACCTGGAACCAGGGCGTGCATCAGGCAGTGCTGGGAGAGGGTCGTCGATGGCCTTCGGGGAGAATATGAGGCGCGACGCCACACGTGTCACCCGTGGCGGCGCCGACGCGCGCCCCCCGGGGGCCGGGGCGACCGCCGCGCCTCATTCGGCACCGCCCCCGGCCCGGTCTTCGACGCGCCTACGCGCCTCTGCCAGGTAGCCCGGCTCCAGACGGAGGAGATGGCTGATCTTGTGCATCAGGTAGTCCTCCCGGCTCGCGAGGCGGCCGTCGGCGTAGACCACGGCCCACATCATCTCGACGAGCACCGTCTTCTGTCCCAGCGAGTAGTGGTCGGCAATCAGGTTGGTGAACTGCCAGAGATCGACCGCCTGCCGGCGAGCCCCCTCCGCCAGCTCGAGGAGGCGCTCCGCGTGCTCGTGATCCATGCCGAACTGGCGGCGTATGGACGCTTCCAGGTTGCGGCGCTCGGACTCGGTGAACTCGTCGTCGGCGTGCGCCACCTCGAGCAGAAGCGCGCACGCGGCCAGGCGGATATCCTCCTGGCTCTCGTGCGGATCATCGTGCGACTCCGCGGGAAGCATGGCCGAGTGGAAGAAGCTCTTGATGGCCTCGAGCATCATGGACACCCTCTCTCAGAAGTCCACCACGCGGACCCGCCGCACCCCCGCCCACAGGGGAAGCGCCGTGGCCGCGACCGTGAGCGCGAGCGCGCCGGCGACGCCCAGCGCGAGTGGAAGTACCCCCACGCGGGCTTCCCCGGCGCGGAAGCGTGACGACAGGTAGATGTAGACCGGCCAGGCCTCCAGGATGATCACGCCGGCCAGATAGCTCACGGCCGCCATCATGAAGAGCAGCCCCCCGAACGACGTGGGGATCTCCGCCACGTTCTCCGTCTCGTAGTTGGGGTACAGCGCCCCGAACCCGAGAGCCAGGGCGGTCAGGGCGAACGTCACCCCGACCATGGTGAGCGTCGTCAGCACGAGCACGAAGTGAGAGGCGTGGAGCAGGACGTTCGTGACGATGATGAGGGGGAGCGCGATCAGGAGGAGTGGCGCCGTGCCTACCCAGTACTTCGACCAGAACAGCGCCTTCACGTCGAGCGGCGACGACCGCAGCAACCACATCATGCGACCCTCGAGCGACATGGCCGGAAAGACGAAGCGCGCGGCGATGGCCGCGACGACGAATCCGGCCAGCCCGAGGTTCAGGAACGAGATCAGGTTGATGAGGAAGAAGGAGACCTTCGCGCCGGTGTAGAGCGGCAGGACGGTGATGTTGTACACGTAGACCGCCACCAGGACCGCGAGCAGGATGAGCTGCGACCACTGCGTCGTGTCGCGGAAGAAGACTCGTACCTCCTTGCTCACGAGCGCTCGCGTGCTGGGACGCACTCTCCCGAGGATCCGCTCGAGCAGCGCTGAGCGCGTCCGGCGCTCCTTACGCTCGGCTCCCTCCTGGGCGCGGGTGAAGCCGCCGTGGAAGAACGCGCCGTGCAGCCACGCGCCGAGCACCACGAACGCCGCCGCCGTGCTCCACAGGAACAGGAACGGGAACGGTTGGAACGCTCCTTCCAGGTGCGACATGAGAGCGTGCGCCGCCCATTCGCTCGGGAGCCACTGCGACGTGGGCGTGCGCAGCACGGTCATGAAGTCGACCAGGTTGCGGAACTGGTCCGGCTGCATCAGGCGCTCGGGACGGAGGAAGCGAAGCAGGACCACGACGGACGCGGCGGCGAACAGGCCGATGAGGGCCAGCAGGTCCCGCGTGCGGCGTGCCGGAAAGACGCTCACCAGCATCAGCGTGACCGCCGTGCCCACGACCGCCGGTATCACAAGGAACGGGATCACGGTCGCGACCGCGAGGAGGTAGTACGCCACGCCGCCATCGTAGACGACCCCGTAGGCCACGAGCAGCGGCACGGCCAGCAGCGCCACCATCCAGGAGGAGTTGGCGATGGTCTCGGTGAGACGCGCTCCGTACACGGTCACGGGATCCACGGGGGCCGCGACCACGAGCTCGAGATCTTCGGCGAGAAAGAACGTCGACAGCGCCGTGATGACGTTCGACAGCACGAGGATCATCAGGAAGGTGAGGAACGCGATTCCGAGCAGTTTGGCCGCCAAGAGATCGCCGATGCCCTGTGTGCCTCGGAAGTAGAGGAGCATCCGGAAGATCACCGCGAAGATGAGCGTCCAGAAGAAGAGGCCCACGAAGCCGAGCAGGAGCGCCTTGAAGACCCTGCCCTGGTCGGTGCGCGCGCGGTTGAGCTTGGTGCGCACCTTCGGACCCAGCAGCCAGAAGACGTTGGCCCTCACGGCTCGAGGGCCTCCCGGAGGCCCTCGATCACGTCGGCCACCGCCCCTCCCCCCGTGACCTTGAGGAAGATCTCCTCGAGGTGCGCTCCCCCCGCGTGAGCCTGCGAGCGCAACTCGTCCATGGTGCCCAGCGCGATGATGCGCCCCTCGCTCAGGATGGCAATCCGGTCGCACAGCGCTTCGGCCACCTCGAGCGTGTGTGTCGACAGGAAGACCGTGCCGCCGCCGCGGACGTATGCGCGCAGGAGGTCCTTGAGAATCCTCGCGGAGCGCGGATCGAGCCCGACCATCGGCTCGTCGACGACGATCAGCTGCGGATGGTGGATGAGGGCCGAGCTGATCAGGATCTTCTGGCGCATCCCATGCGAGTAACTCTCGATCAGCTCATCCTTCCAGGGCGTGAGCTGGAAGAGCTCGAGCAGGCGGTCGGCTCTCCGCTCGATCTCTCCGCCGTCCTTGCCCCACAGCCCGCCTACGAAGCGCAGGAACTCCCACCCGGAGAGCTTCTCGTAGAGGTAGGGTCGGTCGGGGATGTAGCCCACCCGCGCCTTGGCCGCCTCGGGGCGGCTGGCGAGGTCGTCTCCACCCAGGACGATCGAGCCCTCGGAAGGTTGCAGCACGCCGGCCACCATACGGATCGTCGTGGTCTTGCCCGCACCATTCGGACCCAGAAACCCGAAGATCTCCCCGCCGAACACGTCCAGATCGAGATCGGACACGGCGGTGAAGCGGCCGTATCGCTTGGTGACGCCACGCAGGCTGAGCACGACGTCGTGCTGCCCGGCCCCGCCGCCCGGTGCCGCTGCCTCGGGCCGAGGCCCTCCTGAGTCCGTCACGAGCGCTCCTTCACTGGAGAACTTCGATGTGCAGGTTGCCGATCAGCCGCACGATCTGCACTTGCTGCGCCAGACCGCCGATCACGAAGCGGATGTGCGAGGCGTCGGCGGGAACCTGGCCGAACGTGGGATCCACCGCCACCCACTTGCCCAGCCAGACCTCGGGCCAGGCATGGTAGAAGAACGACCCATCCAGGTAGACGAGGCCGACGGCGGTGCGGGCCGGCAATCCGAGCGCGCGGGCGAGGGCCACGTAGAGCACTGTGTGCTCGTTGCAATCTCCCTGGCGCGTCTGAAGCACCTGCACCGCGTTCGGCACCGAGAACGTGACCTTCTTCTTCAGCATCGCGTTCACGCGCTCTTCGATCCGCTTCGCGATGACTTTCGGATCGTGGCGACCCCGCGTGTAGCGACCCCCGGCGATGCTCTCGGCCTCCTTGACGATGCGCGGATCATCGCTCTGGATGAGGGGGGCGGGCTCCAGGTCCTGCCTGAGATCCATGTGCGGATAGGGAAGCCGGTAGCCCGGGTCGAGCGAGTCCCAGTTCGCCCGGCGCACGGTCAGCGTGTCGCCGTGCAGCGTCTGTCGGTCGCCGTCGAGCTGGAAGCCGGACAGGTCGACGCCCGAGAGCCTGAAGTTGAGCGAGTCGTATTGCTCCACGTGGTCGAGGCTCACGTTGCTCTGGACGGCGGTCGCCAGGATGACGTCTCCACCGCCCCGGGCGGACGCCGTCCGCTCGTCCTGCTCCGCCTGGCGCGCCAGCTCGTACTCGGTCTTCTCCATCGAGAAGCCGAGCGGACTCGACGAGCGCAGCATGCGGCCGTCCTCGTCGACCCAACTCTCCACCCGCACGCCGCCGAAGATCTCGACGATCTTCCAGGCGGGGATCGAGTCGTAGTGCGCGGGCCGCCACCGGCCACTCGCGCTGTCGAGGGCCGCGCTGTCGGGCACGACGAGCGTGTCGTGCGCGAGCACCTTCACCTCCACCATGCGCGAGCTCAGGCTGGTCGGATCGAAGACCGGCAGATGGACGCTCTCGCCCACCTTGAGCCCGTTTCCCATGGCGACGCGGATGGGCACGATCGACGCGAACACCGGGGGCTGGGCCATGCGGAAGTCGACCTTCTGCTCGTTCCCCTCCGACTTGATGACGACGTGCAGCGTGGTGTCGGGGCCGAGCGTTCCGTCGGCCTCGAAGTGTCCCACGTCGCTGTCCAGCGAGAACGTGAAGCTCCGCATCACCAGAGAGGGGCTGAGGCTCACACGCGTGTGCGCCACGGCCGAACCCGTCTGGCCCAGGGCAGGGAGGCGGAGGTCCATGAGGTCCTCCATCTCGAACCCGTCGGGCACGGTGTCGAGCCGCGACGTGGCGAGCCCCACGCTGCGGCCGCCCATGGTGAGCGTGTAGAAGTCCACGCCGGGAGCCAGCGACATCGCGGCGGTGGCGAGGCGGGTGAGCTCGGGCTGGAAGTACTCCCGGCGTACCTGCCACCCGAGCATCCCGAGCCACACGAGGAGGATCGTCCCGCCGACGATACGCTTCCGTGAGATCATGGGGACGGACGCGTCAGTTCTGCATGGGGAAGCGCTCACGCGTGAGCTGTTCCACCACACGCGAGAAGATCCCCTCCTCGTAGGCGTCGCTCACGACGATGGCGATATCCAGCGGCGCCTGCCCCTCGTCGAGATGGTCGATGAGCAACTGGACGAGGTCATGGGCGACGTCCTCGGCTTCCACCATCCCCACCCCGAGCCCCAGGGGCGGGAGCGCGAGCGACGCGAGTCCCCACTCCGTCGCCCGGCGCAGCCCGTTGCGAAGGGCGAGCTCGGCCAAGCGCGCGGTCTGCGGCTCGTCGCCCGAGGCGACCACCACGTGGATCACGAACGCGGAGCCGAGCGTTCCCCCGGGCGTGATGACGGCACCTCCGACGGGCAGCGTGCCCATACGCTCCAGGCGCTGCGTCATGATCTCACCCGCGCGGTCGCCCACGTTCCGGCCGCCGACCGTCGTTGGCGTGAGATCGGCGCGGATCGGACGCAGCACGCCCTCGGTCTCCTGCAGCGAGAGGTCTCCGACCACCACCCGGATCATGCGTTCGTCAGCTCCCTGGCCTTGCGATACATCACGCCCGCTTCTTCGGTGAGGTGCTTGCGGTCGTAGAGGATTCCCAAAGTATAGAACGCTTTGCTGTTGGTGGGCTGCAGAACGATGGCCCGCTCCAGGGCGTCCATCGCCTCGTCCACACGGCCCAGCCGGTTCAACGCTTCGCCGCGGTAGAAGAACGCCGGCCCGTGCTCCGGAGCCTGCTCGCACACCCAGCGAAGCTCGATCTCGGCCTGCTGGTAGACCCCCCGCCGGAAGAAGAGGATGCCGAGGCTCGCGCGAACGGGGACGCTCCCCGGATCGATCCGCAGCGCCCTGCGCAACTCGCGCTCAGCCGCGTCGTAGCGCCCCATCGCGGCCAGCGTCGAGCCCAGATTATTGAGGACCTCGATGTTCTCGGGCTCGATCTTCTCGGCCGCCTCGAACTGCTCGAGCGCGAAATCGCGCTGGCCCAGCTCGTCGAACAGGACACCGAGGTTGTTGCGGGCCTTGAGGTTCGCGGGATTGCGGGAGAGGATCTCCCGGTAGAGAGCCATCGCCTCCTCGACACGCCCCTGCCGGACGAGCTCCTTCGCGCGCGCGAGATGCTCGCCCGCCGGGGGAGGCGCGGCCGACTCGGGCACCTCCTCGGACGCCATCTCGAACACCACCGGCTGGCGAGGCTCGAGGGAGGTTGGCTCGCCGGGCTGTGTCTCGGGCTCGGCGGGCTGTGGCTCGGACTCGGCGGCCTGAGCCTCGGACTCGGCGGGTGCAGCGACAACAGCTTCCGGCTCGGTGAGCTCGGGCGACCCCCCGTCGTCCGCAGGGGCCTCCGCGTCCTCGTCCGCGGCAACGACCGGGACGTCGTCCCCAGCCTCCCCGTCGGGCCCCTCGGAGTCACGTCCCCCGCTCGGCTCAGTCAACCCGGAGGCCCCCGCGAGCAGGTCGCCCTGGGCGTTCTCGGCCGCCAGATCTTCGGCCGCCGCCTCGCTCTTGCGTCGCTTGCGCTTGCTCATCCCATCCCCACTTCCCTATGCACCCACTCCAGGTATGGCGCGTGCCCCGCCCCGACCGGGAGCGCCAGCACCTCCGGAACGTCGTAGGGATGCAGCTGCACCGCACGTGCCTCGAGCTCGGCCAGCCGGTCCTCCGTGGTCTTGAGGATCACGAGCGCCTCCCCGCTCCGCTGCAGCGATCCCTCCCACCAGTACACGGAGACCACGCCCGGCACGATGTTGGCGCACGCGGCGAGATGCTCCTCTACGAGCGCCCGTCCGAGGCGCTCGCCGACCGCCGCGTCGGGAACCGTGGTCAGCACCGCGAGCACACCCGTCTCCGGCACGACGCTCATGGCCTCCTCACGACGGCATCCGACGCCTCGTCACCGTACATGTCGTCAATGGCGTCGGCGTACCGATCTTCGATGAGCCGGCGCTTCACCTTCAGCGTCGGCGTGACGAGGCCGTTCCGGACCGTGAAGTCATCCTCCAGGAATACCATCTTCTTGGGTGTCTCGAACGAGGCGAGCGCGCCCCAGCTCCGCCTCACCTCCGCCTCCAGGTGCGCCGTCACCTCGGGATGGCGAAGGAGCGCCGCGCGATCCTCGAACGGGATGCCCCGCTCCTTCGCCCACGCCTGGAGGTTCGCGAAGGCGGGGAGCACGAGCAAGGAGACGAACTTGCGCCGGTTCCCGATCATCACGACCTCCTCCACGAAGGGGTTCGCCCTGATCCGGTTCTCGATGGGCTGAGGCGCCACGTTCTTCCCTCCCGCCGTGACGATGATGTCCTTCTTCCGATCGGTGACCCAGAGGAATCCATCCTCGTCGATCTCGCCGACATCCCCGGTGTGGAACCATCCTTCCGCGTCGATCGCCCGCTCCGTCGCCTCGGGATCGTTGTAATAACCCTTCATCACCTGGCGACCCCGCACGAGGATCTCACCGTCCTCCGCAATGCGGATCTCGGTGCCGGGCAGGGGCCGCCCCACGGTCCCTATGCGGAAGTGCTCGATGGAATTCACGTTCGTCACCGGACTCGTCTCGGTGAGGCCGTATCCTTCCAGAACCGTCATCCCGATCGAATAGAAGAACCGGTTGAGCGCGGGCGCGAGCGGCGCGCCGCCGCTCACGAAGAAGTCCAGGCACCCCCCCACGGCAGCCCGCACCTTGCGGAAGACGAGGAGGTCTGCGATCCGGTACTCCCAGGCGAGCAACCCCCTCGGGGCCCATCCCGAGAGACGCGCGTCCGCAGTCCGGTCGGCGACGCGGCACGCCCAGTCCACGATCATTCGCTTGATGCCACGCGTCGCCATCAGGCCGTTGTAGATCTTCTCGTAGAGGCGCGGCACCGAGACGACGATCGTGGGACGCACAACCCGCATGTCCTCCATCACGGTGTCGATGCCCCGCGCGTAGCCGATCGTGCATCCGCGCTCGAAGAAGAGATAGTCGACCATCCGCTGCAGGATGTGGGACACCGGCAGGAAGCTCACGGTCCGGTCGGTCGCACCGATCTCCAGCACCGTGCCGGCGGCCCGCACGTTGGACGCGATGTTGTCGTGCGTGAGCATCACCCCTTTGGGGTCGCCCGTCGTCCCGGACGTGTACAGGATGGTCGCCACGTCGTCCGGCTCGGCCCGGAGCCCCTGTCGCACGAACTCGTCCTCGGACCACTCGGCCGTGCGCTCGGCGCCCCGGGCGAGAAACGCCTCCCAGGAGATCACACCCTCCGGGAGATCCTGCGGAGGATCGAAGACGACTACGTCGATCGGAGCCGGGCAGGTGCGGGCCGCCTCGAGGGCTTTGGCCATCTGCTCGACGGTGGATACGAACACCAGCTTCGCTCCGGAATCGCGCAGGACATACGCCACCTGCGGCTCCGTGAGCGTGGAGTAGATCGGCACGTCCACCACGCCGGCCCACAGACATCCGTAGTCGGCCAGCGCCCACTCCGGACGGTTCTCGGCCAGGAGCGCTGCGCGGTCTCCCCGGACGAGACCGTGCGCTGCGAGCCCTCCGGAGACCTGACGGACCACGCTCCAGACCTGCTGGTACGTGAGATCGCGCACTGTGCCTTCGGAGACGAAGTAGCGCAGCGCCGGGGCCTCGCCGAGGCGGAGCACGGCGTCGCGGAGGAGCTCCGTCAACGTCCCGCGCGGCACCTCCGCGTCGTTGGCCACATAGTCGCGATTCGCCATGGGAGCTCCCGTCGGGGGGAGACGGCCGGCAGGATCTGCGCTCAGACCCGCTCCACCCGGACATCCACGTCGATGTCGGGGCGGAGCGAATGAAGGACGCTGCAGTACTTGTCCCGCGAGAGACCGACCGCCCGATCGAGCTTCGGCTGATCCGCCTCGGTCGGCCCCTTGAGTCGGTACGTGAGTCGGATTGCCTTGAACCGCCTGGGCTCCGTCTCTACACGGTCCCCTTCGACCTCGACCTCGAGCGATTCGATCGGCACGCGCGACTTCTCCAGGATCAGCCGAACATCGACGCCCATGCATCCCGCGAGCGAAAGCAGGAGGAACTGGGTCGGAGACGGCCCGGCCGCGGCCGCGCTGTCGAGCGTGACCTCGGGGGCGCCATCCGGGCCACCGTGGAAGACGAGCCCCTCCCCCGACCAGCGCAGCACCACGCGACTCGGAGCGCTCATCGCACCGCCCTGCTAGAAGAGCTCATCGGGCGGTGGCTCCACGGACGCTTCGTGAGCCTCGCCCCTCAGCTGCGCCAGCGCGGTACGGGCATGGCGAACGTGCTCCTCCGAGAGCCCGGCCGATGGAGGATGGGCCAGGAATGCCTCGAGGTGCGTCGCAGCCTCCTCGTCCCGACCGTCCCGCAGGAGCAGGAAGGCGATCCCGTAGTGCGCACCCGCTGCTCCCGGCTCCTTCTGCAAGACGTGCTTGTACGTCTTGGCAGCCTCGTCGGTCATGCCGATGCGCGTGTAGCAGATCGCGATCTGCTGGAGCACCAACGTGTCGCCGGGGGACTCCTTCAGAGCGAGACGAAACGACGTGAGGGCTTCGTGGAACTTCCCAGCCGAGAGAAGCCCCACACCCTCCTCGTAGTAGTCGATCCTGCCTCGATCCTTACTCCCGAAGAGCTTGTTCCAGATCGCCATGAGCGAGAAGTGAGAGGGAGCGGAGAGCCTGTGCGGGAACCGCCGGAAGGTAGGCTACGCCCGGTCGCAGGCGCAACGTTTGCCGGAGCCTCAACCCCTTGCCGCCACGACGGTTCCAGCCTCCGCCGCGAGCACGGCGAGCCCCGCCGCCTCCACGACGCCGGCCGTCTCGTCGCTCGAGCCCACGACGACGAGCCTGGCGAGGCGGCTCACGGCCCGGGCCGCGTCCCGGATCCACGAGGCCCCGAGGGCTGCGTCCACCGCGACGCCGCGGAGCGTCCCGTCGAAGAACGGCAGGCCCGGACGGGCCACCATCCGGCTCACTCGGGGCGCGGGGGGCCACCCGGCGAGGTCCGCGTCGATCGCCACCACCTCCACCCCCGACACTCGCTCCGCGAGGCCCGCCGCATGCCGGGCGGGAGCGCCGACGAGCGCGAGCGTGCCCGGCCCCTCAGCCACGCCGAGCAAGGCCACCAGGCGCTCGGTCTCCCGCGGGTCGACCGGGCCGGGAGCGCCCGCCCGCCCCGGTGCGAGGGGCCCTCGGGGCGGCGCACGCAGGTCGCCGAACCCGTCCCTCACCGGAAAGAGGTCGCGGCAGTTGGGACAGCCCAGCGTCCCGTCCACGATCCGGCGGTCGTCCATGCGCTCGGCCAGCAGGATCAGGCCGAACCGGGGGCCGCATCGCGGACAGGTGAGTCGGTCGGTGAGCAGGAGGTGCATCGCCGCGCGGCCTGCCAGCTCAGACGGACGGAGCGCGGGGAGAGGGGAGCGGAGCCGAGGCCGGGCCGTACTGAGCCCACTGCGTGGGGGTTTCCCATACGCGCGCGTAACGGAGACCCTCGGCCAACGCCTCCGGCAGTCGCTCGCGCAACTGCTCGAAGAAGTAGCGGGCCTGGTTCTCGGCGCTCGTCTCGAGCCCCTCGAACTGGGGGAGGTCGTTGAGATTCTGGTGGTCGAGCCCGTCCGCGAGGTCGCGGAGCTCA
>CAZFIS010000023.1:0-35440 GCA_964519125.1 uncultured Gemmatimonadaceae bacterium
CGGGACCGTGATCCCGCCCGAGAGGACTCCGGAGCGCCTGGCCGAGGTCGAGGCGTTCGCGTCCGCCACCCGGAGCAGGGAGCGGCTCGCGCTCGCGTACGTGACGGGGCGTCACCTCGAGCATGCCCTGGAGGGAATCCGTGCGCTGGGGCTTCCGGAGCCGGACTTCCTGGGCTGTGAGGTGGGGACCTCCCTCTACGTGAGGCGTGACGGTGCCTACGTTCCGGACGAGGCGTACCGGAACGCCATGGCGAAGGCACTCGGCGCGGACGGGAGGGCCGCGGCCGAGGCTCTCGCCGCGCATCCGGAGGTCGAGCTCCAGCCTCCTTTGCACCAGGGCGAGCACAAGGCGAGCTTCTTCACTCCATGGCCGGTGGCGGAGCGCTTGGTGGGCGAGCTGCGTGCCCTGGCGGCGGCCGTGGGGGCGCGTGTGGGCTTCGTGGTGAGCCGCGACGTCGTCACCGGACGGGGACTGCTGGACGCGCTGCCCGAGGGCGTGGCCAAGGACCGGGCGGTGGAGCGCGTGGCCGGCTTGCTCGGACTCGGATCCGACCAGGTGGTCTTCGCCGGAGACTCGGGCAACGACGAGGCGGCGCTGCTGGCCGGGTTCCGGTCGGTGGTCGTGGGCAACGCCCCGGCTCCGCTCGTGGAGCGGCTACGGGAGGAGGCCGAGCGCCGGGGACGTCTGGAGCGTATCTATTTCGCTCGCGAGCATTATGCCGCAGGAGTGCTCGAGGGCTGTCGCCACTTCGGGATCTTTTGAGCGCCCAACCCAGGGAGGTCGATCCGGTGAAACACCCACACCACGTCATCGGGATCCGGGCGGCGGTGGCGCTGCTGCTCGGTCTCCTGGGTCCGCTCGCACCGCGCGCCGCAGGCGCCCAGGAAGCCGTCGTCCATGCCGTGTTCTTCTTCTCGCCGACGTGCCCGCACTGCCACAGGGTGCTCACCGAAGACCTGCCGCCCCTGAAGAAGAAGTACGGCGACCAGCTCGTGATCGCCGGTGTGGACGTCATGACCGAGAGGGGTCACGACCTGTTCGAGGCCGCGGTGGCCCACTTCGACCTCAAGCCCCCGCGCCTGGGCGTGCCCACGCTGGTGGTCGGATCGGAGGTGATGGTTGGAGACGAAGAGATCCCGGAGCGCTTCCCCGGGCTCATCGAGAAGGGGCTCGCAGCGGGGGGGGTTCCCTGGCCGGACGTCCCCAAGCTGAAGGAGGCGCTCGAGAAGGGGATGGCCGCCGCCATGGCCAAGCGGGCGGACACCGCGAAGGCCACAGACACCGCGAAGGCCACAGACACCGCCAAGGCCGCAGCCGCGGCGAAGGCCACGGACACCGCGAGGGCCACGGACACCGCGAAGGCCGCGGACGCGGCGAAGGCCACAGACACCGCGAAGGCCGCGGTCACCGCGAAGGCCACGGTCACCGCGAAGGCCACGGACAGCGCGCCGGCTCCGGCGGGCCCGGTCCTCCCGGAGACTGCCGCTCCGACGCCCGACACCACCACCAAGGCGATCGTGATGGACCTCGGGCCGACGGCCCCACCCCCAGGCCCGCTCGCCCTCTTCCGCTCCGATCCCGTGGGCAACAGTGTCGCGGTGGTGGTCCTGCTCGGCCTGATCGGGGCGCTCGTGGTCTCGGCCCTCGCGGCCGCGCGCGGCAAGGCGGGCCGGGTGCGCCTCCCTCCGTGGACGGTGCCTGTCCTCGCGACGATCGGCATGGGGGTGGCGTCGTACCTGGCCTTCGTGGAGGTGACGGGCCACGCGGCGGTGTGCGGGCCGGTCGGCGACTGCAACACGGTCCAGCAGAGTCCGTATGCCGTGCTCTTCGGCCTCGTGCCCGTCGGCATTCTCGGGCAGGTCGGTTACCTCGCCATGTTCGCCGCCTGGGCGGTGGCGGCGCTCGGCCCTCCCAGGCTCGCGCCTGTCTCCTGGAGCGTGGTGTGGGGGGTGGCATTCGTTGGCACGGCGTTCTCGATCTACTTGACCTTCCTGGAGCCGTTCGTGATCGGGGCCACGTGCATCTGGTGCCTCGCGTCCGCCGTGGCGATCTCGCTGACGTTGCTCGCGGCCACTCCCCAAGCGATTCCGAGGGGGCGCCACGAGCCGTTATCTTCGTAGGCTCCGCCGGAAAGGAGCTGCGGGGCCCACTCGGGTGAAACCGGCGCCAGGCACGAGGGTACGCGCCCGGTTCACGGCGAGCGATCAACGATGGACGGCACGAGAAAGAAGGCGAGTAGATGGCGGATGATACGAGGGCCCCGGGAGGCCAGACTCCAGGCGGGCCACAAGCTGGAGCATCGCAGCCGACCGCACCCGCGAAGGGCGGCGGGGCACCGAAGAAGAAGGGACGCGGGGCGGCGTTCTTCCTGCTCGTCGTGCTCATCGTGGCGGCAATGGGCGGCGCCTACTGGTACTTCAGGCTCCGGGGCGTCGTCTCGACGGACGACGCCTACATCGACGGCGACCGCGCGACCATCACGACGAAGGTGCTCGGTCGCATCGATACGCTGGGCGCCGATGAGGGCGACACCGTGCACACGGGCCAGCTCCTCATCCACCTGGACGACTCCGATCTCCGCGCGCACCTCGCGGAGGCCACGGCCCAGCTCGACCTGGCGCAGGAGAACGTCAAGCTCGCCGAGGTGAACGAGAAGCGAGCTCAGGACGACTACGATCGCGCGCAGGTTCAGATCAAGGGTCACGCCATCCCGCAGGAGCAGTTCGACCACGCGCGCACGGCGCTCGAGGCGGCTCAGGCGCAGCACCAGATCGCACTCGCCAAGGTCGCGACGGCACGCACGGCCATTGGGGTCATCCAGCAGCAGATCTCGGACACGCGGGTGACGGCCCCCTTCAACGGGGTCGTGGCCAAGCGCTGGCTCCTGCCCGGCGAGGTGGTCCAGCCGGGCCAGCCGGTCTTCACCGTGTACGATGCCGATAGCGTCTGGGTCACGGCCGTGTTCGAGGAGACCAAGCTCCGGAACCTGCCGATCGGAACCCAGACAGACCTCTCCGTCGACGCCTACCCGGACCATCACTTCCGAGGTCATGTCGTCCTGATCGGCGCGGCGGCGGCCTCGCAGTTCTCGCTCATCCCGCCGGACAACGCGTCGGGCAACTTCACCAAGGTCACGCAGCGTGTCCCGGTGAGGATCGCGATCGACAAGAGCGCCGGAACCGGAACGACGGAGCCACCGGTCCGCCTGTTGCCGGGAATGTCCGTGGTGGTCACGGTCATCAACCCGAAGTAGCGGGCAGCAGGGCCCCATGCCTACGGAGCCGTCGCACTTCCGGCAGCAGCTCGTCGAGCGCTTCCCCATCCTCCGCCCGGAGAACCCGCTCTACCGCTGGCTGGTTCTGGCGAGCGTGATGGTGGGCACGTTCATGGCGGTCCTGGACTCCACGATCGTCAATGTGGCGCTCTCCAAGCTCATGGCGACGTTCGGCGTCACGGTCGACCACGTGGAGTGGATCCTCACGGCCTACCTGCTGATCTTCGCCGTGATGCTCCCGTCGTCGGGCTGGCTGGCGGACCATCTGGGCTACAAGCGGATGTTCCTGGTCGGGCTGTTCCTCTTCACCCTCGGCTCGTTCCTGTGCAGCCTGGCGGGCAACATCGACGTCCTCATCGCGTTCCGGGTGCTGCAGGGCGCGGGCGCCGGTTTCCTGCTGCCGATCGGCATGGCGATCATCACCCGGGAGTTTCCCCCCGAGAAACGGGGGATCGCGCTGGGATTCTGGTCCGTGGCGGCCTCGGCGTCCGTCTCGCTCGGACCGGCGCTCGGCGGCTACCTCATCGACCGCTTCGAGTGGAACGTCATCTTCGACGTGAACGTCCCGATCGGGATCATGGGGATGGTGGCAGCGGGGATCATCCTGCGCGAGCACCGCCCGGCTCCGGCGAAGGATTTCGACCTCGTCGGTTTCCTCTCACTGGGTGTGGGACTCACCGCGCTTCTGCTCGCGCTCGCCGACGGCAACTCCGCGTGGAACACGGAGGGATGGACCTCCACCTTCATCCTTTCCTGCTTCGCCGTCGCATTCGTCGGCCTCGGGGTCTTTCTCGCGACCGAGTTCATCGTCGAGCATCCACTCGTCGAGATCGCGCTCTTCAAGAACTTCAACTTCTCGGTGAGCAACCTCGTGCTGTTCTCGTTCGGCGTGGGCATGTTCGGCGCGAATTTCCTGCTCCCGATCTACCTCCAGAACTCGCTGGGTTACACGCCCTACCAGGCCGGGCTCGTCTTCCTTCCCGTCGGAATCCTGCTGGGCGTCACGGCGCCCTTCGCCGGAATGTTCACGGACCGGTACGACGGGCGCGTTCCGATCGTGCTCGGATTGGCGATCATGTCGCTGACGATGTACCAGTTCAGCTTCCTCTCTCTCTTTTCCGAGCAGACGCAGATCCTCCTGCCGCTCTATCTGCGGGGATTCGGGATGGGGCTGCTCTTCTCGCCGTTGACCACCGTCGCGATCTCGGACATCCCGAACGCGAAGATGGCCCAGGCTTCGGGCCTCATCAACGTCGTCCGCCAGATCGGAGGCAGCTTCGGCGTTGCGGTGTTCGGCACGATCCTCACGCGCCGGACCATCTATCACTCGGCCGTCTACGGCGAGCAGGTCAATCAAGTCTCGGCCACGTTCCAGCACACCGTACGCGGGCTCCAGCACTTCGCCACGAACCAGGTGGGAGGAACGGCCGGGAACGCGGCCGCCCAGGCGAAGGCGCTCATCGCCATGCACGTCCAGCAACAAGCGTTCGTCTCGGCCATCGACGACGTGTTCCGGGTGGCCTTCATCGTCCTGCTGGTGACGATCGTCCCGGCCGTCTTCCTCCGCCGCCACAACCGGCCGCAGGGTGGCAGCCGGCCGGTTCTGGCCGAATAGACGATCGGCACCCGGTCCACGAAGGATTGAGCATATGAAACGGATGATCGGACTCGCCCTCGCAGCGTCGCTCCTTCCGCTCGGCGGGGTGGCAGGCAGCCAGGCTCCCGATTCCCTCACGGTGAAACAGGCCATCCAACGCGTGATCGCGACGCACCCCGCTGTCGCGGAAGCGATGAACGGCGTCTCGGAGTCACGGGCTCAGGTGCAGGCGCGGGAGACGGCGTTCGCCCCGACCGTGGTCGCGGACGGGTCGTACTCGCGCATCGGCCCGACGCCGACCATCACGTTCGGCTCGGAGTCGTTCTCCCTGTTTCCGGCCGACAACTGGGATGGCCAGGTGAGCGTCCGCCATACGCTATACGACGGCGGCCGCCGTCAGACGGCGGTCGATGAAGCCCGATCGATGGAGGCGAGCGCGGCCCAGAATGTCGATCTCGTGAAGTCGCGCCTGGCCTACCAGACCGTGATGGCCTTCTACGGAGTGCTCTTCCTCCAGGAGGATCTCAAGGTACAGGACGAGGAGATCCAGGCGCTCACGCAGCACCTCCAGATCACCCAGGGGAAGGTCGAGGCGGGCACCGCCACGGATTTCGACGTCTTGAGCACGCAGGTGAGGATTGCGACCGCGAAGAGCCAGCGCGTGGACATCACCAACCAGCTCGAGCAGCGAACCATCGACCTCCGGCAGCTTCTCGGCATGCCGGCCGACAGCTCGATCCAGCCGG
This sequence comes from uncultured Gemmatimonadaceae bacterium, assembly GCA_964519125.1. Classification (GTDB taxonomy): domain Bacteria; phylum Gemmatimonadota; class Gemmatimonadetes; order Longimicrobiales; family Gaopeijiaceae; genus SZUA-318. The sequence goes on from CAZFIS010000023.1 coordinate 5,619, forward strand.
TGGGCGACTTCAAGCGCGACACGGTGAGCCTCGACGTGGATTCGCTCGTGTCGCTGGCCCTCTCGCAGCGGCCGGACCTGAAGATGTTCCGGGATGCGCAGGCCTCGGCCAAGGTCCAGACGCAGCTCGCCTCACTGGCCGACAAGCCGTCGCTGAGCCTGCACCTGAGCGCAGGGGCGAAGAACGGCTATGTCCCGGATATCAACCAGATCAAGCCTGACTTCGTCGCCGGCGTGTCCGTACAGCTTCCCATCTACAACGGGGACCGAACCAAGGCTCAGGTGAAGGTGTCCGAGTCCAATGAGAGTGTGGCCCAGTCCCGGACGCAGGCCCTGGAACGCACGGTATCCGCGGATGTGCAGAAGGCGGTGGCCACCGTGCGCGCGAGCCGTGAGAAGATCGCGACCGCGGACGTGCAGGTGCGCCAGGCCCAGGCCGCGCTCGCGCTCGCCAGGACGCGCTACCAGGCGGGTGTCGTGACGAACCTCGACGTGCTGGACGCGCAAACGCTCCTCCAGCAGGCCGAACTCGTCCAGCTCCGCGCACACTACGAGCTGGTCCAGGGTCATTACCAGCTCGAGCAGGCGGTCGGCGCCAGGCTCTGGTAGACCCCCCACGCTCGTTGACGGATCCGTCGTTCGTCAGTAATGTGCATATGCACATTACTTTGCCGGAGGACCCTCCGTGCCCAGAAGGCCAAAGCGCCGCATCTGCAGGCGATTCGACGGGGAGACCGTGTTCAAGCCTCGCAGCATCCCCATGAGCGAGCTCGAGACCATCGTGCTGCGCCTGGACGAGCTGGAGGCCATGCGTCTCTGCGACCTCGACGGACTCGACCAGGAAACCGCCGGGAGCCACATGGGCATCTCGCGGGGGACGGTGCAGCGGCTCCTGCAGTCCGGTCGAGCCAAGCTCATCCGCGCCCTGGTGCAGTCCTCCGCCCTGATGATCGAGAAAGGAGCAGACCATGAGATTGTGCATGCCCACGGCCGATGAGCACGGATTGACGGCCCGTCTGTCACGGCATTTCGGCCGTGCCCCCTACCACACGCTCGTGGAGAGCGGGACCGGGGATGTCTCCGTGCTCGTCACCGACGAAATGACCGTGTCCCCCGCTCTGCAGTCCTTCCGTGAAGGAAGGGCCTGTCCCATGAGTCCCGACGCGGCGTGCGAGGGCCGAGTCGCCGGCCACATCCACTGAGAGGACGGAGCCATGGCCGAGATCAATGAATCCCGCTGGCACGTCGACACCGAGTGCATCCATGCGGGCCCCGTGCCGGACCCGGCCTTCGGGTCGGTGACGACTCCCATCTACCAGACATCCACCTTCGTCTTCTCCACACCCGAGGAAGGAGCTGCACGCTTCGCGGGCCGGGACGGGGGCTACATCTACACGCGGATGGGCAACCCCACCATCGCCGCGCTGGAGGCGAGCGTGGCGGCTCTCGAGGAGGGGGGCTGGGCGCTCGCGACCGCATCGGGAATGGCGGCCGTTTCGACGACCTTCTTCGCCCTGCTGTCCGCCGGTGACCACATCGTGTGCAGCGCTTCGGTGTATGGGCCCTCCAGGGTCCTGCTGGAGCGTGACTTTTCGCGCTTCGGGGTCGACTCGACGATGGTCGACACGAGCGACCTCGAGGCGCTCCGGGCGGCGATCACGCCCCGGACCCGAGTCGTCTTCATCGAGACGCCGGCGAATCCGACGCTCGCGATCACCGACATCGCGGCGGCCGCCGCTGTCGCGCACGAGGCCGGCGCGCTTCTGGTCGTGGACAACACGTTCATGAGCCCCGTGCTCCAGAAGCCGTTCCTGTGGGGGGCGGACGTCGTGCTCCACTCGGTCACCAAGTTCCTGAACGGTCACTCCGATGTGGTGGGGGGCGTGCTGGTCTTCCGGGACGAGGAGCTGATGAAACGGGTGCGGTCCGTGCTCCACTATCTCGGCGGCACGATGGACCCGCACCAGGCCTGGCTCGTCCTGCGGGGCATCAAGACCCTGGCGATGCGCGTGCGCACGGCCCAGGACAACGCACGGGGCGTGGCCGAGCTCCTCGCGGCCCACCCGGCGGTACGGGAAGTGCGCTACCCCGGTCTCGCCGGTCATCCCCAGGCGGACCTCATCGCCCGTCAGATGGCCGGGCCGGGTTCCCTCGTCTCCTTCGAGCTCGAGGGTGGGATCGAGGCCGGTCGGCGCCTGCTGGCGGCGGTCCATCTTCCCGCGCTCGCCGTCTCCCTTGGAGGGGTGGAGAGCCTCATCCAGCATCCCGCCTCCATGACCCACGCGGCAGTGAGACGGGAAGACCGCCTGGCGGCCGGCATCACGGACGGGTTGGTCCGCCTCTCGGTGGGCTGTGAGGATCCCCAGGATCTGGTGGAGGATCTCCGGCAGGCCCTGGACGGGCTGTCCGTCGCGGTAGCCGCCGGAGCCTGAGCATGTCGGTGGAGTGCGCGCTGTGCGACCGGTTCGCGTGCCGGGTTGGACGGCTCGACGCGACGCCGGACAGCTGTCCGATGCGGGGGGACTTCCCCTCGTTCGAGGAGCTCTACGACACCGGGGAGGCACGGACGCTCCTCCACCATGCCGCACGGGTGGAGGCGGAGGGGTACGGCCGCTGGACGCGACTGCGCGAGGTGGTGGATCTCGCGGAGCGCATGGAATGGAGCCGCATCGGGATTGCATACTGCTCCGACATGGCTCGCGAGGCACGCCTCGCCGGTCGCTTCTTCGAGAGCCGGGGCTTGGGCGTCGTGCTCCCGGACCGGACGCCGGGCTGCGATCCTGTGGGACAGGCCGCGGACCTGGCCCTCGAGGGGACGCAGCTCAACGTGATCGCGGGGATGTGTGTGGGACACGACACCCTCTTCATCCGTCACTCGCGAAGCCCGGTGACCTCCCTGGTCGTCCGGGATCGCCGCCTCGCGCACAACCCCGCGGCGGCGCTCTACACCCGCGAGGGGTATCTGAAGGACGTCCTGTACAGGGGTGCGGGCGCCCGGACCGCGGAAGCCTTCGAGGGATGGAGCGACGAGCTCATCGACCGCGTGGCGCGAGAGGTGCGGGACGCGGGGCGACACCGCGATCCGCCCCCCTGTCGCGTCGAGGAGGTGATGGACTTCGCCCGCCGGGCCGGGGTGACGGACCTGGGCATCGTCTTCTGCGTCGGGTTCCGCCGTGAGGCCCGGGACCTCTCGGCCATCCTCGGCACGAACGGGTTCCGGGTCTCCTCCGCGTGCTGCAAGACCGGAGCGGTCCCGAAGGAGAGGTTGGGCATCCGGGAGGAGGAGAAGCTCCATCCGGGCCGGCCGGAGATGACCTGCAATCCCGTCGCCCAGGCCGAGCTCCTCGAGGCGGACGGGGTGGACCTGGTCTTGCTCCTCGGCCAGTGCGTGGGTCATGATTCCGCCACGCTCGGTCGCTTGCACGTCCCGGCCACGTGCGTCGTGGCGAAGGATCGGGTGCTGGCCCACAATACCGTGGCCGCCTTGTACGACCTCGAGGGGGAGCCACCGCGGGAATCTTGAGGAATAGGAGGTTCTTCATGGCTTTCGGTGACGTTTCGGCGCCGGTGCCCCTCACCTCCTCGTCGACGACGATCTTCGGCCGAATCCTGCCGGCGGTGGTGACCACCTGCGCTGGAGTGGTGGCGGTGATGGTCTGGTTGAGTCCCGAGCCCGGCATGGACACGGCGGTGAAGTGGGTCGTCCTCGGCACGACCGTCGCGGTGTCCGCGGTTGTGTACCGCTTGTTCGGACGCTTCCAGCACGTCTGGGTCGAGGGTGAGTACCTCCTCATCGGAGATGCCCGCCGCGGCTTCCGCGTACGCCTCCAGGATGTTCAGGAGCTGAAGGAGACGCGCTTCGAGAAGCTGAAGTGGATCAAGCTGCGCCTGGCGCACTCGACCCCGTTGGGAAGCACGATCCGGTTCATCCCCCGGGGTCACCGCGCTTGGCTCGTTCCCTGGGCCGCGAGCCCGCTCGCCGAGGAGCTGCGCCGGCGGATCGAAGCGGCAAAGGAAGAGGGCGGGGCGTAGCAGGTGTGGTGCGGTACCGCGCCGCTTCGGGTGGCGCGTCCTCAGTCCGCGATGCGGCCCACAGGCCGAACCTTACGCTCGACACGGACCGCGTTGCGCCGCGGCTGCACATCCGTCCCGTGGCGGCCCGCCCATACCTTGGTGAACTGCGCGCCCAGAAGCAGGATGGCGGCGCTGTAGTAGACCCACAGCAGCGCTCCCGCCAAGGACCCGGCCGCACCGTACACGCTGGTGACGTCACTCCGGCCGAGGTAGTAGCCGACGGCGATCTTCCCTGCGGTGAAGAGAACGCCCGTGAACAGGCCGCCGGCGAGGGCCGCACGCCAGCGGATGACCGCGTCCGGCACGTAGCGGAGTACGACGGTGAAAAGCGCCGTGACCAACGCCATCGACGTGACGGCGTCCGCCAGCGGCAGAAGTCCCGTTGCCAGCCAGGGGGTGGCGTAGGTCCGGATAGCCCCGTGAAAGGCGGACAGCAACGTACTCACCACCACCAGAACGAGCAGCAACGCGCCCACGGCCAGAACCACGAGAAGCGACACCCCACGCTTGATCATGAACGTGTGGACATCGCCTCGACGAGGGTCGGGTGCGACACCCCACACGGCGTTCAGGGCCCCCTGGAGCTGCACGAACGCGCTCGTGGCTCCGAAGAGCACGGCCGCGAGCCCGAGAAGGGCGACAGGCCCGCTCAGGTGGGGCTGCGCCACCTCCTGCACCACCTGGACGATCTGCCCGGCGCTGTGGACCCCCACCAGCGACGTGACCTGCTGCCGAACGAGCGTCTGAAGCTGTTCCGGACCGATGAACGCTCCGGTCAGGAGCGCGAGCAAGGCCAGCAGCGGTGGCATGGTGAAGACGGTATAGTACGAGATGGCTGCCGCCATGCGTGGGCATTCGTCGGTCACGAACCTGGTCATGACATCCCAGGCCATGTGGCCGGCGGCGGAGACGCTCCCTCCCATGGCTCCCTGATCTCGACGATGTGGCGGCCACCGCGGTGATCGGTCGGGTGGCGCGATGAACGCGGCGCCCCTCGTGTTCAGGGGCGCCGCCCGGCTACCTCGTCCTCCACCTCGGGGAGCTCTGGTGTGAAATCCTCTCCGGGGTTGATGAAGCGGTCGGATTCGATCCCGTACTGGCGGTCGTGCAGATCCCCGTAGCGGCCACCCAACGCCATCAACTCGGTGTGGGTACCCCTCTCCACGATGCGCCCCTCCTCGATGACCAGAATCTGGTCGGCGCTCTCGATCGTGGACAGTCTGTGGGCGATGACGAAGGCGGTGCGTCCGGCGCGCAGCTTCCGGAGCCCGTCCCGGATCATCGCCTCGCTCTCGCTGTCGAGGCTCGAGGTGGCCTCATCGAGGATCAGCACGTGGGGATCGGCGAGAATCGCGCGAGCGATGGCCACCCGCTGGCGCTGGCCCCCGGAGAGCTTCACACCGCGCTCACCCACGACCGTGTCGTAGCGCTTCTCCCACGAGTCCACGAACTCGTTGACGTGCGCGACCCGCGCGACCGTCTCGATCTCCTCGTCCGTCGCGTCCGGGCGTCCGAAGGCGATGTTCTCCCGGATCGTCCCGTCGAACAGGAAATTGTCCTGCATCACGACGCCGAGGTGGCTGCGGTACTCGTGCAGCTTGAGCTCCTCGAGGGAGTGGCCGTCGACCAGGACGCGGCCGCTCGTGGGGTGGTAGAATGCCATCACCAGCCCGATGAGCGTGCTCTTGCCCGCGCCGCTCGAACCGACCAGCGCCGTGGTCGATCCCGCCGGAGCCCGGAACGATACGTCGTGGAGCACCGGCACGTCCTGAACGTACTCGAAGCAGACGTTCTGGAACTCGATGTCGCCGCGTACGTCGGGCACCGCCGCCTTGTCCGCGTCGCGCATGTCCTCGGTATCCATGTCGCGGATCTCGCGGATGCGGTCGAGGCCGGCGAACGCCTCGGAGATCTGCGTCCCGATCGAGGCGATCTGAACGAGGGGCTGCGCGACCATGCCGACGTAGAAGATGTACATCACGAGGCTGCCGACCGTCATCGTGCCAGCGAGAACCGCCTTGCCGCCCATGACCGTGACGAGCACGCCGATGATCCCGACGATGACCGTCGTCCCCGACCCCACCGCGGAGGTGCCCGTGATCGTGCGCCGTATGTTGGTGAAGAGCCGCTCGACCCCTTCGGTGAACGCACCCTGCTCCCGGTCCTCCGCCGTGTAGACCTTCACGATGCGGATACCTCCGAGCGTCTCGGTGAGCCGGCCGGTCACCTCTGCGTTGATCACGCTCCGCTCGCGGAAGATCGGGCGCAGGCGCTTGAACGCGACTGCCATCATCCCCGCGAACGCGGTGAGCGCGACGATCGTGATCAACGTCAGGCGCCAGTTCAGCCAGAAGAGCACGGACAGTGCGATCGTCGCGGTCATGAAGCCGCCGACGAGCTGCACGATCCCGGTGCCCACCAGGTTCCGGATCCCCTCGGCGTCGGTCATGATGCGCGAGATGAGGATGCCCGTCTTGGTGGAGTCGAAGTAGGAGACCGGCAGACGCACCACGTGGCGCTGCACGGCGATGCGCATGTCGGCGATGGCGCGCTGAGCCGCCACGCTCACCACCTGCGAGAGCCCGAACGAGGTCACGGCCTGGATGATCGTCGCAGCGCCGGTCGCCAGCGCGATCGGAATCAGGAGGCTCGTGCGACCCTGCCTGAGCACGTCGTCGATCAGGAACTTCGAGCTGGTCGGAAGGACGAACCCCGCGAGCCGGCTGACGAACATGAGCGAGAACCCGATCACCAGAGCGCGGCGGTGCGTCCACATGAGCGCGCGCGTCTCGGCCCAGGCCCTCGACACGTTCAGGGGCCTTCTGGCCGGGTCGGGTCCACGGGCTCCATGTCGGGCTGCGTGCAAACGCGGCATGGTGGCCTCATCGGGTGGATGACGGGGGGTGCGGACGAACTCCAAGCTTCGCCCCCGCACCCACCGCGGACAATGGGCGAGATCTCAGGCGCCGCTCCTCGTCTCGACGCCCCCGCCTTGGCTCGGTGGCCGGTATCGGCGTAGTTTGACGACCCTGTACGCGGCCCGGGGCCGCGCCTCGACGGAACCCTCCAGGAGGTCCCACGTGAAGAGATTGCCGGCCGTTCCGGCCCTGCTCCTCGCCGCCGTCCTCGCCGCGCCTGCCGCCCTGAGGGCCCAGGACGCCCACGACAGCACCACGGCGCCCGCGCCGGCGCACTGGAAGACGCACCACTCGATCGTCGTCGACGGCCAGACCATCGACTACGACGCGGTGGTCGGCAGCATCATTCTACGCGACCACGACCAGAAGCCGATCGCCGAGATCTACTACACGTCCTACACACGCACCGGCGTGAAGGACGAGTCCAAGCGCCCGATCCTGTTCGCATACAACGGCGGGCCGGGCTCCTCGTCGTTCTGGCTGCACATGGGAATCATGGGTCCGCGGCGCGTGGTGACCTCCACGACCGAGCACATGCCGCCGGCTCCGTACAAGGTCGTCGACAACCAGTACACGCTGCTGGACCGGACCGACATCGTGATGGTGGACCCGGTCGGCACCGGCTTCAGCCATCCGCTGGGAGACGCGAGCGGATCGCAGTTCTGGGGCGTCGACGAGGACGCTCGCTCGCTCACGCAGTTCATCCAGCGCTTCCTCAGCCAGAGCGACCGCTGGAACTCGCCCAAATACCTGCTCGGCGAAAGCTACGGCACCATGCGCTCGGCGATGTTGGCGAGCACGCTCCAGCGCGCAAACATCGACCTGAATGGCGTCGTGCTCCTGTCGACCGTGCTGAACCTGCGCACGCTCATCTTCTCGCCCGGAGACGACCTGGCCTACGTCGTGAATCTCCCGTCGTACGCCGCGGTCGCCTGGTACCACCACGCGCTCCCGGGCCCGCAGCCAGCCGAGCTCGAGCCCTTCCTCAGGAAGGTCGAGTCGTTCGCCATGGGCGAGTACGCCACCGATCTCCTGAAGGGTGGGGCGCTCGACTCCATCGAGCGCGACCACGTCCTCGGCCAGCTCCACGACTACACCGGCCTGAGCCGGACCTTCCTGAGCGACGCGAACCTGCGCGTCACCGCGCCCGAGTTCGAGAAGGAGTTGCTCAAGGAGAAGGGCGAGGTGCTCGGCAGGCTGGACGCGCGCTTCACGGGCCCGACGGGCGACCTGCTGCAACGGACGCCGACGCAGGATCCGCAGTCGTCGGCCATCGGGAGCGCCTACGCCGCGGCCTGGAACAGCTACCTGCGCGACGATCTCGGCTACAAGGGCAAGCGCGAGTACGTGCTCAGTGGCAACGTGAACCCATGGGACTGGAAGCACGGCTCGAACATCGACTTCGGGCAGTCCGGATTCACGAACGTCGGCCCGGATCTGGCGAGCGCGATGGAGCGCAACCCGAAGCTCCAGATCCTGCTCCTGTGCGGCCTGTACGACCTGGCCACCCCGTACTTCGCGGCTTCGTGGACCATGGACCACCTGGGGCTCCCGCCGGACCTGCGCAAGAACATCCAACGGGTGGATTTTGCATCCGGGCACATGGTGTACGTGAACCCGGACGTGCTGCCCAAGTGGAAGGAGACGCTCGACGCCTTCATCGACCGCACGTCCGGCCAGTAAGGCGATGTGAGGCAGCCCGCGCGCGGGTGCGGGACGGGTCGGGGCCCCGAGCGAGGATCGGCGAGCGACCGCGCGAAGGTGCGGCGCGGAGCGAGGTAGGGAGCGCTGCTGCCGAGCGAGGGGCCCCGACCCGTCCCGCACCGAGCGTCCGCCCGTTACTTCGCCGGCCCCTCCCAGATGCCGTTCCAGTGCGTGCCCATGTATCCGGCCCAGCTCCGGAACGGCGGCGTCTTGGCGTTCAGGTTGAGGCGCAGCAGATGCCAGTGCAGGTCCTTCCAGCTCGCCTGGCCCTCGCTCGGCGTCTGCGTCCACGACAGCCCGATCATCTCGAGCGTTCCCGTCTTGCGTGGATCCGCGATGACCGGCGTGCTCCAGAAGATAGAGTTCAGGTTGTGGGCCAGGAGCTTCTGGCCCGCGATGTCCAGGACGTAGATGCGTGAGCCTTGCGCCTTGGGGAAGGCCGTGGAGAAGAAGATCCCTTCATCGACCCCATCGTCATTGAGGTCGACGGCCAGCGGCGCGCCGGCCGGGTTGAGGTCGTCCTGGTACTTGTAGAGCACCTTGCCCGTCTTCGCGTCGATGAGCCGATGCACGCTCCCCGTATACTTCGGGAACGTCCCGATCCCACGTGAGACGAGAAGACCGAGCCCGCCGCCGACTCCACGGAGCACGGCCGCGGGGTGGTACGTCTCCTCGCCGGGGTCGTGCTCCTCCCAGAGCTGCTTGCCGGTCTTGCCGTCCACCGCGATCAGCCGGCCGTCGAACGTACTGATCACGATGTCGAGCTCACCGTCGCCGTTGAGGTCGACCAGCGTCGCGGGCGCGATCACCCCCTTCGGGCCAGGCTCGCACAGGCGCTGGACCGAGTCCTGGAACGTCCCGTTCAGAAGCGAAGAAACCGGCGCGCGGTACGCGGCTCCCGACGCGGTCTCGCCGCCGGTCCCGAAGACCATCCACTGCCCGCGGCCGGGCCGGTCGTAGACGACCACGGACGAGTACATCTCCGCGCTGTCGGGTGAGACGTGGGCGGCCAGGACCTTGCCGTCCTTTCCGGAGATGGCGGCCAGGTAGCTCGGTGGCCGGGGCGTCCCGGGGAGCTTGAGCGCGTCGCCCCCGTAGACCACCACCAGGTCCGGCACGCCGTCGCCGTTCACGTCGCCGATGACGGCCGGCGTCGTGAAGTACAGGAGGTCCTTGGTCTTGGCGATGTCCGCGGGGTTCGTGCGCCAGAGCACCGAGCCGTCCTTGCCGTTGAACGCTCCGAACGATCCCTCCCGGCCGCCCATGACGACGTCCGGGACCCCGTCGCCGTTCAGGTCCGCGAACCGGGGCGTCGTGAACGCGTCCCGTGGGTCCGGCACCTGCCAGAGGATCTTGTTCGTCGCGCCGGACACGGCCACCACGTACCCCGAGGGGTCGGGCTGCTGCGCGATCACGTAGTGCCCGTGCGAGGGCTGCGTGCGATCGACGCCCGTGCCGAAGACGATGTCGGGCACGCCGTCACCGTCCAGGTCGGCCAGGCTCGGCGACGAGACCGTCATCAGGTCGCCCGAGACGGGAGGGAAGAGCTCGTCGAAGGACGGGTTCACGGGAGGGGTGCTGCTGCATCCGGCGAGGGCGAGCGCGGCGAGGGCGGAGATGAGGGTCGTCTTACGCAACGGAAGAGGCTCCGCGATGAAGATGGGTGGCGAGGCGCAGACGAGATGCTAGATCCGGGCCCGACGACGGGCAAGCGCGAGCCCGCGCGCCGACGCTTACACGAGTCCCGCGAAGATGACCTGCGCAAGCAGGATCTTGAGCACGGTCGCCGTCGGGAAGACCGTGGCGTAGCCGATGTTGGGGAGGTCGTTGCCGGTCTGCTCCGTGGCGTAGCTGAGCACCGCCGGCTGCGTCTGGAGGCCGGCGAGCATCCCGGTGAGGAGGCTCATGGGGATGCGCAGGACGCGGTGGCCTATCCAGAGCGCGAGGAGCGCCGTGGAGCACGTGAGGACGGCGCCGGCGCCGAACAGCATCGCCCCGCTGGGCTTGGTGAGCGTCTCGAAGAAGGCATAGCCGGCTTTGGTCCCGACCCCCGCGAAGAACAGCACCAGGCCGATCTGGCGTACGGTCAGGTTCGCCGAGTACGGCATCGTCCAGACGAACGGGCCCGTCACCGCTTTGGCCCCGAGCACGAGGCCCACCACGAGCGGACCCCCGGCGAGCCCGAGGCGCAGCGTCACGCCGCCGGGAATGGGAATCGGGACGAGGCCCAGGAGCATTCCACCGAACATCCCCAGGCCGAAGGTGAGGATGTCGATCTCGGCGAGGGCCTTATAGGAGTCGCCGAAGAACGCCGAGATGTCCGCCATGTGCGAAGGAGGCGCCACCACGCGGACGCGGTCGCCGAGCTCGAGCACCATGTCCGGGTCCGGCCTCAGCTCCACGTCGCCGCGGCGCACCCGCGTGATGACCGCGTCGAGCCTTTGCGGGAGTTTGAGGTCGCGGATCGTGCGGCCCGCCACCTCGTGGCTCGACACGAAGATGCGGCGGTAGTCGAGGCGGCTGCGGTCGAGATCGAGCGGCTCGGCGGCCTTCACTCCCAAGATGGCCTGGAGGCGGTCGAGCTCCTCCACCGTCCCCAGGATCGTGACCCTGTGGCCGGGGACCACACGCGTATCCGAACCGGGCCGGACGACTCCCCGCTCCGTCTCGGCACGCGTGAAGATCGCCCCGCCCGCGACGTCTTGTGCGAGCGCGGTGATGGGGACCTCCAGCCCCCGGGGGTTCGTGACCACGAGGGTGCGGGCCTCGAGCTTCACCTCCGTCACGCCGAACTCCTTGAGGCGCTCGGATTCCCGGGCGTAGTCGACGTGCCAGATACGCTGCGCCAGCGCGATCGCCAGGATCACGCCGAGTACGCCGACCGGATACGCGATGGAGTAGCCGACGACCGGGAGCGCGGCGTCTGCACCGGGGTTGTGCGCCGCCGACTCGAGGACGGCGGCCAGCGCCGGAGTGTTCGTGAGGGCGCCCGCGAAGAGCCCGGCCGCGAGGTCGGGGCGGAGCCTGAGGAGGTGCCTGAGCAGGACGGCGACGGCCGTCGCGGCGAAGAGCACGCCGGCGACGAACGCGTTGTCGCGAAGTCCCTTGCGGCGGAACGCCGCGAAGAAGCTCGGTCCGGACGACAGCCCCACCGGATAGATGAAGAGCACCAGACCGAGCATGTAGACGATGTCCGGCAGCTTGAGCCGGGGGTCGAGGGCGCCGAGCGCGAGACCGGAGAAGAGCACCGCGGAGACGCCGAGCCGGCTCCCCGCCAGGGGAATCCGGCCCAACGGAAATCCCAGCGCTGCCACGAGGAAGAGGAGGAGGAGCGGCTGGGAAGCCAACAGGTCGATCATCGGACCTTTGCAGGGAGGGTCCCAGGAACGTCGATCGGTCCATGAACGGAGGGTCATTCGGGCGCGGGCGGCAAGGCCCCCCCGGCAGCTGTTGGCACAGCGTGCGTCCTCGTCGATCTTTGGGGCCTCTCCGTGTGCCGTGGGGGGCTGAGAAAGGGGTCCGCGCATGGTGCCAGCCGTCTTCCTGACCGTCTACGTCGGGATGATCCTCGGGGGTCTTCCGCGCCTCCAGGTCGACCGGACCGGCGTGGCCCTGCTCGGCGCGATCGTGCTCTTGGTGTCCGGGGTGCTCCCGCTCGACGCCGCCGTCGCCCACGTGCACGTCCCGACGCTCGCGCTCCTGTTCGGGATGATGATCGTGTCCGCGCAGCTCAGGCTGGGTGGCGTGTACCGCGCCGCGACGCGGAGGGTCGGGGGCATCGGCGTGGGCGTGGGAGGTCTTCTGGCTCTGGTCATCGCGCTGGTCGGAGTTCTCTCGGCCGTCTTCACGAACGACATCGTGGTGCTCGCGGTTACCCCCGCGGTCGTGGCGCTGAGCAGGGAGCGTGACTTGAACCCCGTGCCGTTCCTTCTCGCGACGGCGTGCGCGGCCAACGTGGGCTCCGCGGCGACCCTGATCGGGAACCCTCAGAACATCCTCATCGGCCAGACGCTCCGGCTCCCGTTCGCTTCCTACGTCGTCGGCGTCGCGCCCGCGGTCGTGGCGGGGCTGGGCGTGGTCTGGCTGGTCGTGACGCTCGCCTACCGGGGCCGGTGGGATGCCCGGGCGCCCGCCGGACATCCGCTTCCGGACGATCCGCCGCTCGACGGGTGGCAGGCGGCCAAGGGGCTCGGGCTCGGCGTCCTCATCCTGCTGGCCTTCCTGCTCACGTCCTGGCCCCGGGAGCTGGTCGCCCTGGCGGCGGCCGGGATCGTGCTGTCCGGCAGGCGATTCCATTCCCGGGAGATGCTGGGGCTCGTGGACTGGCAGCTCCTCGTTCTTTTCGTCGGCCTCTTCGTGGTGAACGGCGCGCTGATCGACTCGGGCCTGGTGGCGCGTGCGCTTGCGGCGCTCGCGGGTCACGGCGTCGACGTGACGAGGCCCGTGTGGCTGTTCGGCTCGAGCGTGGTCCTGAGCAACACCGTTTCGAACGTGCCCGCGGTCATGCTCCTGCTACCGGCGGCGCACGGGGTGCGTGACGGCCAGATTCTCGCGCTCTCCAGTACGCTCGCAGGTAACCTGTTCATCGTGGGGAGCATCGCCAACATCATCGTCGTCGAGCAGGCGCGCGCGTCGGGCATCCACATCGACTGGAGGGCGCACGCTCGCGTCGGCGTTCCGGTCACGCTCGCCACGCTCGCGCTGGCGGCGCTGGCGTTGGCGCTGATTCCGGCGTGAATCGTGGTGGTGGTGAGCGAGTCGACGCGCCGCTGCGGAGAGCCGTTAAATTCGTACGATGCATACCAGATTTCGCTCCCACGCTCTCCGGTTCTTGGTGGCGGCTGCCCTGGTCTTCCTTGCCAGGACTCCCCTCGACGCCCAGGCCGGCCCCCTTCCCCAGCGCGCCCGGCGCATCGCGGCCTCGGGTCCGGTCTCTCCCTGGCCGCGGCCCGTCCCGATCCGGCTGAAGCCTTCGGGCATTGACGACATGCTCGTCACGACGCTCGGGGAGGTCTCCACGCCGCTTGCCGACGGGACGTTCGATCCCGTTGCCGACCGGGTGACGACCAGGGACGGACGGGTGATGCCGGACTACTACAAGGACTCGCTCGGCATCCCGTACTTCCGACCGATCGACAAGTCCGTCTTCCCGCTCCCGCCGTCGGGATGGTGCTCCTGGTACTACTACTACCGGCAGATCGACCCCGCCGAGGTCCTCGCGAACGCCCGCTGGATGGCGAAGAACCTCGGCCCCTACGGCGCGAACTGGATCCAGATCGACGACGGTTGGCAGGGGACGGGTCCGAACACGCGCGAACCCCGGGATCCGCTCGGCATCGATCCGCGTTTCGCGAAGATGGGGATGAAGGGGCTCGCCGACTCGATCCGCTCGCTCGGGATGGAGGCGGGCATCTGGCTCGCGCCCCACGGGCAGAGCAACGTGGACGTGGTGCACGGCACAGGTGCGTTCCTCACGGGCCCGGACGGTGACCTGAGCGCGTTCCGGAGCTGGACCGGAACGTACCTGCTGGATCCGACGAAGCCTGCGGCGCACCAGTACCTGAGAGACCTGTTCGGCAAGCTCCGCGCGGACGACTTCACGTACTTCAAGGCCGACGGCCAGACGGTCGTGCTCGACCAGTACGAGAAGGCGCTGCCCTACATGGCGGGACCGGTGCCGCACGCCGCCGATTCCGCTACGGCGGCCGCCGAGGTGTACCGCCCGACGCTGAAGTGGATCCGGGACGCGATCGGCCCGCAGTCGTACCTCCTGCTGTCCTGGGGGCCGGACCTGGCAGGCATCGGCCTCACGGTGGGCGGGCGTACCGCCGACGACGTGGTGGGGGGCTGGGAGGGCTTCCTCATCGCCGAGGATGCGACGAACAGCTACGCGTTCCTGAACAACGTGGCGTGGTACTCCGATCCGGACGCGCTCCTGGTACGGCCTCCGCTGACCGACGGCACCGCGCGGGCCTGGGCCACGCTGTACGGTCTCACGGGCCAGGCTCTCATGGCCAGCGACCGCATGCCCGACCTGCCGGCCTCGCGCGTGGAGATCCTCAAGCGCGTCTTCCCCGCGACGGACGTCCGGCCGCTCGACCTCTACAGGCCCGACAACGTCCACAAGACGGTCGTCGACCTGAAGGTCTCCGACCTCCGCCGGCACTATGATGTGGTCGGGCTCTTCAACCATAGTGCGCACCGCTCGATCAACCGCCTCCTCTCGTGGAAGGAGCTCGGCCTCGACCCCGATCGCACGTACCACGTCTACGACTTCTGGCGCGGTACGTACCTCGGCGCGTGGGACCACGGAGTCTTCCTCGACGTGCCGCCTGAGGACGTGCGTGTGATCACGCTCGTGCCGGCCACGTCTCGGCCGGTGCTCGTCTCCACGAGCCGCCACATCACCCAGGGATGGGTGAGCCTGGCGGCGCTCGCGTCCGGTGGGACGGACCAGGAGCCCACGATCTCCGGGAGGAGCCGGGTCGTGGGAGGCGACGCCTACACGCTCACGTTCGGCCTTCCTCCGGTGCGCGCGACGTACCGGATCGTCTCGGCCACCGCAACGGGCACGGCGGGTGGGCCGAAGCCTTCGGTCACATTTGCGAGCCACCAGGGCTACGCGACCCTCACGATCACCTCGAGCACCTCCCAGACCGTGTCGTGGAGCGTGCGGTTCGGGCCAGCCGAGGCGTACCACTACCCGGTGGGCGCCCAGGGGCCGCTGGCCGCGCGCCAGCGCACCGTCACCTCGGTCGATCTCTCCTGGCCGACCGAGTACTACCTGCACGCCGGTTACCGCGTCTCGGTCGACAGCGAGCCGGTGGGCGTGACGTTCCAGCCCTGGGCCACGGTCCGGGGGCTCGCGCCCGGCACGCAGCACACGTTCGAGGTGCGCGAGGTCTGGACCGACGGGACCATCTCGCGCCGAGGGATCTCGAAGACGATCACGCTCGGCGTGCCCGACAGCGCCGCGATCTCGGAGATGCAACCCGCCATGGCACGGCAGAGCCGTGGCGTCCTGGGGCGGGACCACTCCTTCGAGGGCAACGAACTGACGGTCGCCGGCCACGGATTCGAGCGTGGGCTCGGTACCGTGGCCACGTCCGACGTACGCTACGATCTTGCCGGCGTCTACGGGCGGTTCACCGCGCGGGTCGGCATCGATGAAGAGGCCCACCCGGATTCCACGGTGGGGGCTCGCTTCGAGGTCGTCGGCGACGGGCGGGTCCTCTGGCGCAGCGAGCCGGTGCGCGGGGGAGCGGCCCCCGTGCCCGTGAGCGCGGACGTGCGAGGGGTGAAGATCCTCTCGCTGCGGGTGTCGCCCGTGGGGCAGAACAGCCCGCGCTTGCACGCGGACTGGCTGGATCCGAGGGTGATCGCGGGACGCTGAGCGGGCATCTCCGCCGGGTGCCACTTCGGGGACCCTCGGGGGTAGACGCTTTCTCCAGACCCTCCGCGCGAACCACCGGGAATTCATCTCGATCACGGAAAGGCCGTAATCATGTTGCGTGATAAACGAATCGTCATCGGTGCCGCCCTGGTGGCGGCGGGGGTCCTGGTTGCCGGCTGCGCCAAGCAGAAGGGCGCGGCGGAGGGTGGCACATCCGGAGCCGCAGCGGCGTCCGCCGGCTCGTTGCCGGCGGGCCATCCCGACGTCTCGAACACGACGCAGAGGCCGCCACTCAAGGGCGTCGTCACGGAGACGATGAACGCCGGCGGCTACACGTACGTCAAGCTGAACGTCGGTGGCACCGATGTCTGGGCGGCCGGGCCGACGACCCAGCTCGCCGTGGGCGACACCATCTCGGTGTCCACGGCCATGCCGATGGAGAACTTCACGAGCAAGACGCTCAAGAAGACGTTCGCCAAGATCTATTTCACCGAGGGCTTCCTGAAGCCGGGCCAGGTGACGGCTCAGGGAATGACCGGGCCCGGCCATGGCGTGGTGAAGCAGACGATCGACGCCAGCCAGTACACGTATCTCGAGGTAGCCTCGGGCGACTCGACGGTGTGGCTCGCCGCGCCCACGACCAAGGTGCAGAAGGGCCAGAGCGTGTCGTGGAGCAACGGGACGCCGATGCACGATTTCACGAGCAAGACGCTCAACCGGACGTTCGAGAGCATTTTGTTCGTGGGAAAGGTGATCGTCGAGGGAGCCCCGTCCACCGGAACCTGATCACCCCTTCCTGCCCATGCTCGAAGTTCTCCGCCAGCCCTGGCCCTGGTACGTAGCCGGGCCGCTCATCGGCCTCGTCGTGCCGTTCGTGTTCTGGTACGGCGGCAAGAAGTGGGGCGTCTCCTCGGCGTTCCAGCACCTGTGCGCGGCCACGTTTCCGCGCAGGATCGACTACTTCCGCTACGACTGGTGGAAGGAGGGCGACTGGAACCTGGCGATGGCGCTCGGGATCCTCGCCGGAGGCTTCCTGGGTGGGCGTGTGCTGTCGCGGCCCGGTTACGTCGTGGCGATCAGCGACCGGACGCGCGCCCACCTGAGCTCTCTCGGGATCCACGACTTCCACGGGCTCGTGCCCCATCAGCTCTTCTCGATGGGCGCGCTGCTGAGCCTGCCCGGAGTCGTGGTCGTCCTCCTCGGGGGATTCCTGGTGGGCTTCGGCGCCCGCTGGGCCGGCGGATGCACGTCGGGGCACGCGATCTCCGGGCTGTCCAACCTGATGCTCTCCTCGCTGGTCGTGGTCATCGGGTTCTTCATCGGTGGCTTGATCTCCGCGCACTTCATCCTGCCGGCGATCCTGTGATGGAGCGGCGAGCGAGCGCGGGGGCCCCGACGGGGTCCGAGACCGGCGGCGGGCGGCGGCCCGGCGAGTCGCGGTGGGTGTACTTCCTGCTCGGCATCTACCTGGGGACGCTGTTCATCAAGTCGGAGGTGGCCTCCTGGTTCCGGATCCAGGAGATGTTCGACTTCAACAGCATCTGGATGTACGGGGTGATCGGATCGGCAGTGCTGGTCGGCGCGGTGGGCCTCGCGCTGATGAAGTGGCGGGGCGTGCGCACGATCCGCGGCGAAGTCATCCAGTACCCCGACCGCACGGAGACGCGCCCGAGGGCCCGGCACATCCTGGGCGGCATCGTGTTCGGCCTGGGGTGGGGGCTGCTCGGCGCCTGCCCCGGTCCGATCTTCGCGCTCGTGGGCGCCGGCATCCCGGTCATGATCGTCGCGCTGTTCGGGGGGCTGGCCGGCGCGTGGACCTACGGGCTGGTGAGGCCGCACCTGCCGCACTGAGCGACCGGGCGGGCGCGCCAGGGGGCTGCTCGGAGAGCGGGAGAGCCGGGCCTGCGCGGCCGGCCTCGGTGAACGTCACCCTCGCTCCATGGGTAGCCGAACGTCCGGTTATTGCGATCTTAGACGTTCGATTCGCCGGGATGGCACCGGCTGAAGGATTCCGAGCAGGCGAGGTGACGGAGCGGCATGGAGGGCGGATCCACCACAGGAGGGCCGACAGGCAAGCGGCTGGCCGTGCTGTCGCTGGCCGCCCTGGGGGTCGTCTATGGGGACATCGGGACCAGCCCGCTGTACGCGCTCCGGGAGAGCTTCCACGAGAGCTACCGGATGCCTGTGGCTCCGGGCAACGTCCTCGGTGTCCTGTCGCTCATCTTCTGGTCGCTCATCCTCGTCATCTCCGTCAAGTATCTGGTCTTCGTACTGAGGGCCGACAACCGGGGCGAGGGAGGCATCCTGGCGCTGGCCGCGCTCGTGACCCGCATGGAGGAGGGGCGCGAGGGGAGCAAGCGGCTCCTGATCCTCCTCGGTCTCTTCGGCGCGGCGCTCCTGTACGGGGACGGCATGATCACGCCGGCCATCAGCGTGCTCTCGGCGGTGGAGGGCCTCAAGGTGGCCACTCCGATGTTCGAGGCCTACGTGGTTCCGATCACGGTCGTGATCCTGATCGGCCTCTTCCTGTTCCAGAGGCGGGGCACCGAAAGCGTCGGAAGAGTGTTCGGACCCGTGACCCTGGTCTGGTTCTCCACGCTGGCGGCCCTGGGCATCTACCAGATCGTTCAGGAGCCCGGCGTGCTCTGGGCCGTGAGCCCGCATCATGCGGTCATGTTCTTCGTGCACAACGGTCTCAAGGGTATGCTCGTGCTGGGGAGCATCTTCCTGGTCGTAACGGGGGGAGAGGCGCTCTATGCCGACATGGGCCACTTCGGGGCCCGCCCGATACGGCTCGCCTGGTTCGCGGTCGTCCTGCCGGCGCTCCTGCTCAATTACTTCGGGCAAGGCGCCCTCCTGATCCGCAATCCGGCCGCGGTCGAGAACCCGTTCTACCGGATGGGGCCGGGGTGGGCCATCTACCCCCTGGTCATCATCGCCACGGCCGCGACGGTGATCGCGTCGCAGGCCGTGATCTCGGGCTCCTATTCCCTGGCGATGCAGTCGATCCAGCTCGGCTACAGCCCGCGGCTCCAGATCGAGCACACCTCGGAGCAGGAGATCGGCCAGATCTACATCCCCGAGGTCAACTGGGCGCTCATGATCGCGTGCATCGGCCTGGTCATCGGGTTCGGGAGCTCGAGCAACCTGGCCGCCGCCTACGGCGTGGCCGTCACGACGACGATGGTCATCACGACCATTCTCTTCTATCGTCTGGCTCGGGACGGCTGGGAGTGGCCGCTACCCGCCGCGCTCGGCCTGTGCTCGCTCTTCCTGGTCATGGACCTCGCGTTCTGGGCTTCGAACCTGGTCAAGATCCCCGCGGGCGGATGGTTCCCCCTGGTGGTCGCAGGTGCCATCTACGTGCTCATGACCACGTGGAGGTCGGGGCGTCGTCTGCTTGCCAGCCGCATGAAGGCCCGGGAGATCCCGATCACGGACTTCATCGACAACGTGATGCAGCACCCGCCGACCCGGGTTCCCGGGACCGCCGTCTTCATGTTCAGCGATCCGCAGGGGACGCCCCGAGCGCTTCTTCACAACCTGAAGCACAACCGGGTCCTGCACGAGCAGGTGATCTTTCTGGCGGTCACCACCGACGACGTCCCGCACGTGCCCCTGTCCGAGCGCGTGACCCTGGTCCCCCGGGGCAAGGGCTTCTACACGGTCATTTTCAAGTACGGGTTCATGGACGACCTCGACGTGGCGCGCGAGCTTCAGAAGCTCGACGGAAAGGAAGGGCTCGCGCTCCAGCCGATGACCACCGCGTACTTCCTCGGTCGGGAGACGCTGGTCCCCAGCCACGATGGAGCGGGTCTGGCCTTCTGGCGGGAGCGCCTGTTCGCGTTCATGAGCCACAACGCGCGCTCGCCGGCGTCGTACTTCCGGCTGCCGCCGAACCAGGTCGTCGAGATCGGGGCGCGCATCGAGCTCTGAGGCCTGCACGGCCGCGACGGTGACCTTCGCGCCGTCTTGTCATGTGGTATGTATTCGGTTTCCTGCTGTGATCCTTCCGCCTACACGAGGATGACCCGATGAACGGCAAGGAGATGCTCCCCGAGTTCGATCAGGAGATGGCCAACACGCGCAAGATGCTGGAGCGCGTCCCCGACGAGCACCTGGACTTCAAGCCCCACGAGAAGTCCCTCACCCTTCTCGAGCTCGCCGCGCACATCGCGACGCTGCCCACCTGGGTCGGCGTCGCGTTGAGGACCACGGAGCTCGACCTGGCCCAGGGCCGGGATCGTCCGACGCTGAGGGGACGCGACGACCTGCTGGCCGCGTTCGATGGCGCGGTGAAGGATGTGCGTACCACGCTGGAGGCCGCCACCGAGGAAGACTTCGCGGTTACGTGGGCGCTCCGCTCCGGCGAGGAAGTCTGGCTCTCGCTGCCTCGCTCGATGGTGTACCGCACGGTGGCCCTCAACCACCTGGTCCACCACCGCGCTCAGCTCGGCGTCTATTTCCGGCTGCTCGACGTGCCCGTTCCCGGGATGTACGGGCCTTCCGCCGACGAGAAGTAGAGGGGGGCGCTCCGCGCCTCGAGTCCGTCACGCGTGCCCGCGTGCGGGAGACCGCGTATAATGGCGTTCCCGCAGTGGGGACCAGGTGCCCCCTGCGAACCGTCGGCCCGTTATCCGGAGTCCACTGTGGCGAAGAATCCCGAAGCGTCCGAGCCGTTCGACGGCGATTCCACACCGACCGAGCCCCGGGGGCCGAGCCGCCCGCCCGTCTCGAGACGGAGCTTCTTCGTGCGCGCCGGCCAGTTCGGCGGTGCGCTCCTCGTGGCCGGCCCGGGCGCCGCGCGCCGGCTGACGGCCCTCTCGATGCCGGCGCCCGCCGAGGAGGCCGAGCGGGCTCTCGGCCACGGCGTCCTGCGTGCGATGTCGGGACCTCAGCCCGCGAGCCTCTTCTCCGGACTCAGCTGGCGCATGCTCGGTCCGTTCCGTGGGGGCCGAGTGGATGCGGTGTCGGGCGTACCAGGTCGGCCGAACGAGTTCTACTTCGGTGCCGTCAACGGCGGGGTCTGGAAATCGATCGACGCGGGCCGCGTCTGGAAGCCGGTGTTCGATTCCCAGCCCGTGGCGTCCATCGGGGCGCTGACCGTCGCACCGTCCGCCCCGGACGTCGTCTACGTGGGGAGCGGCGAATCCACGCTGCGCGACTCGGTCGGCTATGGAAACGGGATGTACAAGTCGACCGACGCCGGCGAGACCTGGACGCACATCGGCCTCGACAAGACGCAGCACATCGGCAAGGTCGCGGTGCATCCGCACGATCCGAACGTCGTGTTCGTCGCGGCCATCGGCGACTTCTACGGGGCGAGCCCCGAGCGCGGCGTCTTCCGCTCGACCGACGGTGGAAAGAGCTGGAAGAAGGTCCTGTACGAGGACGAGAACGTCGGCGCGGTGGAGGTCGTCATCGACCCCACCAACCCGAAGGTGATCTACGCGGGGCTCTGGAATACCCGCCGTCCGCCGTGGTTCGTCTACGCGCCCACGAACGGGCCGGGAGGCGGGATCTACAAGTCCACGGACGGCGGCGACACGTGGAAGAAGCTCGAAAACGGCCTGCCGTCGAAGGGGATCGGGCGGACGGGCATCGCCGTCTGCCCGAGCGATCCCCAACGCCTCTACGCGGTGGTCGACGATCTGGAGTCTCTTCCGGGAGCGCCGCAGCCGGCTGCCGCCGCGGCCGGCTACGGAACGAGCGCGTCGGGCCAGGGCGGGTTCTTCCGCTCGGACGACGCCGGCGCAACCTGGACGCGCCTCTCCAACGATCCCGCGCTGTGGGGGCGCGGCTGGTATTTCGAGAAGGTCGCCGTCGATCCCGAGAACGCCGACGTCGTGTACGTGCCGAACGTCTCGGTGTCGCGCTCGATGGACGGAGGCCACACGTGGGTGCCGCTGCGTGGGTCTCCGGGCGGCGACGACTATCACCAGATCTGGGTCTCGCCCGACGAGCCGAACACGCTGATCGTCGCGAGCGACCAGGGGTGCATCGTCACGCGCAACGCCAAGGCCGAGGACCCGCGTGACGTCACGTGGAGTTCGTGGTACAACGAGCCGATCGCGCAGATCTACCACGTGTCCGTCGACTACCGGTTCCCGTATTGGGTGACCGGCGCTCAGCAGGACAGCGGGGGCGTCGCGGTCCGCTCGCGCGGCAAGTTCGCCGAGATCTCGATGCGTGACTGGGAGCCGATCGGGGCTTCGGGCGAGAGCGGATGCACCGCGGGCGACCCACTGCACCCGGGCATCATCTACGGGGGCGAAGGAGCCCGCTACGACCTCGAGCACAACCGCATGATCGAGGGCACCACGTCGCCGAAGAGCCCCGAGCCGGCGCGCACGGACTGGACGCAGCCGCTCGTGCTCTCCCCGGCCGATCCGCGAGCGCTCTACTACGCGAACCAGTTCCTGTTCAAGTCCACGGACTGCGCGCAGTCGTGGAAGCAGATCAGCCCCGACTTGACACGCGCGGACCCCGGCGTCCCGTCCAACCTCGATGCGGCGGCGGCCGCGGCCACGTTCCGCAACGGCAAGCGCGGCGTCATCTACACGATCTCGCCATCCCCTCTGCTCGTGCCGATGGTGTGGGTGGGCACGGACGACGGCTACATCCAGCTCACCCTGAACGACGGCAAGAGCTGGCAGAACGTGACGCCGCCGGAGATCACGTCGTGGAGCCGGATCACGACGATCGAGGCCTCGCACTTCGACTTCAACACCGCCTACGCGAGCGTCGACCGGCATCAGCTCCAGGACTTCGACCCCTACATCTACCGCACCCGCGACATGGGCAAGACGTGGGTGAAGATCACTCAAGGACTGCCGGCGGGCGTGTACGTGCACGTGGTCAAGGAGGACCCGATGCGGCAGGGGCTCCTCGTCGCGGGGACCGAGCGCGGAGCGTTCATCTCCTTCGACGACGGAGACCACTGGCAGCCGCTGCAGCTCGACCTGCCGGTCACGTCGGTGCGGGACTACCAGTTCTACGACGACGACCTCATCGTCGCGACGCACGGCCGCGGCTTCTGGGTCATCGACGACATCAGCGCGCTCCGTCAGATCGACGACTCGGTCGCGCAGGCGGACGTGTACCTCTTCAAGCCCGCCGACCAGATCCTGGTGGATCAGGGTGGGGAGAACGGCACCGGGCTCCAGAAGGACGAGCCGCAGGCCGAGAACCCGCCGGACGGCGTGTACATCGACTACTACCTGAAGAAGGACGCGGCGGGGCCGGTGACCCTGGAGATCCTCGACGCGGACGGAAAGGTGCTCGAGAGCTTCCCGAGGCCGGAGCGTGCGGGGCGCGGGGGCCGGGGAGGCGGGGGCGGCGGCATCCCGAAGATCACCGACCTGTGGGTGCGCGAGCCCGAGCCGTTCCACACCGACGCGGGCATGCATCGGGTGGCGTGGGTCCCGAACACGGGACGCAGGCGCGGAGGATTCGGATTCGGGCCCTTCAACCCCCGGGGCGGCCCGCGACCGCCGACGGTCGAGCTGCCGGGCACGTTCACCGCGAAGCTGACGGTGGGCGGGGCGAGCTACACGCAGACGTTCGAGGTGAAGCCGGACCCGATCACCGAGGAAGTCCAGGAAGAGGCCTCGAAGTAACGGCGGCGAGGGGCGGCGTCGACGATCGGCTCGGCGCCGCCGGAGCCCCCGGCGTGCCGGGGCCGACCCGGGTCGGGGGCCGTCTTGCCGGCCCCAACCCGGGGCGCTAGCGTTTCCCCTGTCGACCTGCCCAGACGGTACCCCTTCACCGTCCGAGGTTCGTCATGGTGCGCTCGTCCGTCCGCGCCTTTGCCGCGCTCCTGGTCTGCGCCGGCTCCCTCACCGCCCAGATTCCAACGTCCGAGTATGCCGCGCGCCGCGCGGCCCTCGCGTCGCGTATCGACAGCGGCGTCGTGATCGCGTACGGCGGCCGCGAGCCGGTTCGCCACACGCCGCCTTTCTACCAGCTCCCGTCCTTCCGATATCTGACCGGATCTCTGGAATCGGACGCGGCGTTCGCGATGGTCAAGAGTGCCGGAGTGACCACGTCCGTCCTGTTCATGCCGAGACCGGACCCGCGTCGTGCCCTGTACTACGGGACGCGGAAGGCGCCGGCCGAGGTGGCCCTCGAGCTGGAGCTGCAGGCACGCTGGACCGACGAGTTCGAGGCCTTCGTGGACTCGCTCGTCGACCGGGGGCTTCCCGTGTACTCGGTCTCCGACATCCAGGCGGCGGAGTTCAGCCGCCAGGACAGCATCACGCCCGGCCGCCTCTTCGTGCGCCGGCTGCGCACGCGGCACCCCGGCCTCACGGTCCGGGAGATCGACGGGTGGGTCGATGAGATGCGCGGCAGAAAGAGCGCCGGGGAGATCGCGATCCTGAAGAAGGCCGCGGACGTGACTTCGCGAGCCCACGAGGCCGCCATGCGGACGCTGCGCCCGGGCATGGGCGAGAACGAGGTACAGGCCGTCATGGAGGAGACGTACCGGAGCCTCGGCGCCGATGGGCCCGGCTACTCGTCGATCGTCGGATCAGGCCCGAACTCGACCGTCCTGCACTATCCGGCGGGCATGCGCAAGGCGCGCTCGGGAGAAGTCGTACTCATGGACGTGGGCGCCTACTACGACGGCTACTCGGCGGACATCACGCGCACGATTCCCGTGGATGCCACTTTCACGCCGGCCCAGAGGGAGCTCTACGCCATCGTGCTCGCGGCCGAGAAGGCAGGCGAGCGCCAACTGAGGCCGGGCGGCTCGCCAGCCCGGGAGAACGACTCGATCTACGCCGTCTTCAAGACGGGCCTGGTGCGCCTCGGGCTGATCGAATCCGAGAACGCGTCGTTCGATCCACCTCCCGGCCTCTGCCCGGGCACGTGGGCGAACGCGGACGGCAGCTGCCCTCAGTGGTATCTGTATGCCTACCACGGCTTCTCGCACGGGATCGGGTTGGACGTCCACGACCCCGCGCAGTTCTCGAACTCCGTGCCGCACGTCTTCCAGCCGGGAGACGTGTTCACGATCGAGCCCGGCCTGTACGTCCGGGAGCAGGTCCTCGCCGATCTGCCCGACACGCCGCGCAACCGGTCGCTCGTCTCGCACGCGCAGGGGGCGGTGGCGCGCTACCGGAACACCGGGATCCGCATCGAGGACAACTACCTGATCACCCAGGACGGGGTCGAGCGCATCACGAGCGCACCGAGGGAGATCGACGACGTGGAGGCGCTCAGGAAGGAGGCGTTCCGGGACTAGCAGGCCGCTGCGAGAGGCAAGCGCGCGCTACTCGCCTCCGCCTGCGCGCCGGATCGTCAGGATCCTGACGGGGTGGAGGAGTTGCTGGCCGTCGGTCGCACCCGCCTGGATCTTCCGCACGATGTCCATCCCGGAGGTGACGCGGCCGAACACGGCGAAGCCCTGGCCGTCCGGGTTGCGCATGCCCCCGTAGTCCATCGACGGCTGCCGGCCGATGACGATCGAGAAGCTGGACGTTGCGGTGTTCGGGGCGGCACGTGCCATGGAGAGCGCGCCGTCGACGTGGTGCAGCCCCGTCACGCGGGTCCGCTCCAGCGGGATCGGCGGAAACTCCTTGCGGGAGTTGGCGCGGGAGAGCGCGACCTGGACAACCTGGATCTTGATCGAGTCGTGCGGCTGGTTGTCCATCCGCACGGAGCGGAAGAAGACCGCGCCGTCGTAGAGGTGCGCATCGACGTAGCGGAGGAAGTTCGTCACGGTGACGGGAGCGCGCGCCGAGTCCAATTCCGCGTGGACGGCGCCGAGCTCCGTCTCGATCACGATCGGGATCTGCCCGGGGCCCGCCTGGGCGGACGCGGGAGCGAGCGGAATCACGAGCCCGAGCAGGGCCAGGGCCAGGGTCGATGTCTTCATCATGCCACCATGTTCGCGAGCTTGAGCACCGTATTCCAGTTCCGGCCCGTACACGGCCCACCGAGCGCCCGCTCGAGTACCGCGTTCGTCAGCTTGGAGCGACCGATGCCGTCCGGATAGACAGCGTACACGTGCCGGCCGTGCCCGGCCACCACCTCCCGCCCGACGATCGCGTCCTGCATCGCATCGAGGTGGCCGGCGGCCGGCGTGTCGGAGAGAAAGAGCACGAGCAGATGGCTCGGATCGCGCTCGGCCGCGTCCGAAAATGGGTTGCTCTCCACCACATCCGCCCATTCGTCGTCGGTGCGCACGAAGAAGCGCGTCGCGAGACCCAGCCGGCGCTCCGTCTCGCGCTCGAGGAGACTCTCCAGGTCCTTCGTGCGGCGTGGCTCGCTCGTGAAGACGATGTTCCCGCTCTGCAGCAGAGTACGCGCGTTCGCAAGTCCGAGCTCCGCACAGACTTCGCGCAGGTCGGCCATGGCCACCTTCTTGTTGCCGCCCACGTTGACGCCCCGCAGGAGAGCGATGTAGGTCTTCATGGAGTCTCCGGATGTCGACTTCGCGTCGGCGGCCGAGCGCGTCGAGCCACTCTATAATGTACAGGGTAGAATCATGAAGCCGTTGGACCGCCGCCAATTTCTCGCCCGCCTCGCTTCCGGCACCTCCGCGCTCGCGGCTGTGGGCGTCGTCCCCGGACTCGCGGGAGCGAGCCGCGTCCCGAAGGCGCCGCTCTCCGGGCTCGGCGCCGCCCGGCGCCCGGCGGCCTCCGGCCTGGCCGAGCCCGCGCTTCGACCCCTCCCGCTCGGCTCCATCCGGCCCCGCGGCTGGCTCGAGCGCCAACTCCGCGTCCAGGCCTCGGGTCTCACCGGCCACCTCGACGAGTTCTGGCCGGACGTCGCCGAGAGCCAGTGGTTCGGCGGCAGCGCCGAGGGGTGGGAGCGCGCCCCCTACTGGATGGACGGTGCGGTCGCGCTCGCGTACACGCTCGACGACGGGGCTCTGAAGTCCAAGGTCTCGGCGCACGTGGACCAGATCGTGAAGGGCCAGCGCTCCGACGGGCGCTACGGGCCGGTCGCCGCCCAGGCCGGATCCCGTCCCTACGACGTGTGGGCGGTCTTCCTGGCGAACAAGATGCTGGTCGAGTACCACGAGGCCACCGGCGACGACCGGGCCTTGCGGGCCGTCGAAGCCAGCCTCCGGGAGCTCCAGTCCGGCGTGA
Source organism: uncultured Gemmatimonadaceae bacterium (assembly GCA_964519125.1). Taxonomy (GTDB): domain Bacteria; phylum Gemmatimonadota; class Gemmatimonadetes; order Longimicrobiales; family Gaopeijiaceae; genus SZUA-318. The sequence continues at coordinate 32,806 of CAZFIS010000023.1, forward strand.
AGACCACGCCGCTCTTCCAGTGGGGGAAGTACCGCTGGTTCGAGGGACTCGTCTCCACCTACTACGTCTACGAGCGGACCGGCGAGCCGTGGCTCCTGGATTTCGCGCGCACCCTGCGGGCGCAGGGCACCGACTATCCATCCATCTTCGCGGGCGAATCTGTCACCGAGCCCACGCCGAGGCGCGGGCGCTGGACGTGGGACAAGCACGGCGTCAACACGGGCATGGCGCTCAAGGCCGGAGCGCTTTCGTGGCGTCTCGACCAGCGAGGGGAGGACCGCACCTTCCCGGCCTCCATGCTCGCCGTGCTGGACCGCTATCACGGGCAGGTCACCGGCATGTTCACGGCGGACGAATGCCTGGCGGGCAAGAACCCCATCCAGGGCACGGAGCTGTGCGCCGTGGTCGAGACCCTCTATTCGCTCGAGACCCTCGCGTCCGTGCTCGGAGACGTCTCGTGGGCCGACCGGCTCGAGCGCGTGGCGTTCAACGCGCTGCCCGCCACGTTCAAGCCCGACATGTGGGCGCACCAGTACGACCAGCAGGTGAACCAGGTGCAGTGCACGATCAACCCGGACGCGCTGTGGACCACCAACGGGCCCGACTCGAACATCTACGGGCTCGCCCCGAACTACGGGTGCTGCACGGCGAACATGCATCAGGGGTGGCCGAAGCTGGCGGCCCACCTCTGGATGAAGACGCCCGACGAGGGCCTCGCAGCCGTGGCGTACGCGCCGAGCGAGGCGAGCTTCCGCACGCACGACGTGCCGGTCACCGTCACGCTCGACACCGACTACCCGTTCCGGGATACGCTCGAGATCACGGTCGGCACGGAGCGACCCGTGACCTTTCCGCTCGCCCTTCGCGTGCCGGCCTGGACCGAGGGGGCCACCGTGCGGATTGGCGACGAGCCTCCACAGGCCATGACGCCGGGCACCTTCCACCGGATCGAGCGGACCTGGAGCGGTACCACCGCGCTGGCGCTGCGCTTCCCGATGAAAGCCCGCGTGAGCGTCCGCTACAACGACGCGGTCTCGATCGAGCGCGGCCCGCTGGTCTACAGCCTCCTCCTCGAGGAGGAGTGGACGCGCGTGCACGCCGGCGAGCCTCAGCGGGATCTTCCCCATGGCGACTTCGAGGTGCGTCCCGCCTCGGACTGGAGCTACGGCCTCCTCGTCGACCCCGACGCTCCGGAGGCCGGGCTCGCATTCGAGGAGCGGCCAGTGGGCGCTCGCCCGTTCTCGCCCGAAGGGGCCGGGATGCGGGCACGCGTCCGAGGACGCAAGCTCGCGGACTGGAAGCTCGAACACGGCTGGGCGGGCGAGGTCTCGCCGGGTCCGGCGACGTCCCGGGCACCCGTAGAAGACCTCGTCCTCGTGCCGTACGGGTGCACGAACATACGCGTGACCGAGTTTCCGCGGCTGGAAGTCGCTTCAGGCGTTTCTTGAGGATTGCGGGTTTTCCCCGGGCGGCCGCGGAGGCGCCGGGCATGCGCCCCCCGACGCTTCCCCGGCTGGTCAGGAAACGAAAGCATTGTGCGTATGAAACCCTGGGCCTTAAGCTGTTGCCCATCACGAAGGCGGAGCCCGGAGACCCCGACCTCGCTCCTCCTTTCGAGAAAGCTGCTTCCGGGGAAAGGAGCAGGATGCCAAGTCACCTTGTTCGATTGCCTTGCAGGGCTCCGCTCGCCATCGTATAGTGCCCTCGGTGTTCTGAGCGGTTGTGCGACTGATAGGCGGTCCGCTCGGGTGCGGAGGGCCCGTGAATCCTGCCTCGCCAGCGGTGTGATCCGATGGCGTTTACGGCCTGCCTGACCGACGGACACTCCCACGGACCCGGTCTGTGAACGTGAACATCGGGGCCTTTTCAAAGGTCGCGAGTGTGAGCGTGAACAGGCCGTTCAGTCCCAAAGACGAGGAGTAGGAAATGCGAAAGTGGATCGTTTGCACTACGGCCACCGCGATGCTTGCCTTGGCGAGCGTGGTGCCGGCCTCCGCGCAGCAGCAGACCGGCCGGGTCATCGGGCTGGTCACGGACGCGGAGACGGGCCAGCCCCTGGTGGGGGCGCAGGTGACCATTGTGGGCACCCAGATGGGGATGCTCGCCAACAACGACGGACGCTTCCTCCTGCAGAACATCCCGGTGGGTCAGGTCACCGTGCGGGTGGAGCGGATCGGATACGCGATCGGCAACCAGACCGTCACCGTGACGGCCGGCGGAACGGCGACCGCGAACTTCCAGCTCAAGGCGCAGGCGGTACAGCTCCAGGGCATGGTGGTGACCGGCTACGGCCAGCAGCAGCGCCGGGAGGACGTCACCGCTTCGGTATCGAGCGTCCAGGCGAGCCAATTCGTGCAGGCGCCCGCGCAGTCGGCCGCTTCTCTGATCGCGGGTAAGGTCGCCGGTCTGGTCGTCAACCAGCCGAGCGGTGATCCGAGCGCGGGCACCGAGGTCATGCTTCGCGGCGTATCGACGGTCGAGGGCAACCAGTCTCCGCTGGTGCTCGTCGACGGCGTGCCCGGCGACCTGAACACGGTGGCTCCGCAGGACATCGCGTCGATCGACGTCTTGAAGGACGCTTCGGCCGCGGCCGTGTACGGCTCGCGCGCCTCGAACGGCGTCATCTTCATCACGA
>CAZFIS010000024.1:0-31701 GCA_964519125.1 uncultured Gemmatimonadaceae bacterium
CGGCGCGGTGCAGATGCTCTTCATCGACTGGATCTACGGCGAGCAGAACCAGGTGCGGCCGATGTTCCCGCGCGGCACGTCGCGCGAGGACCTGGTGAGAGCCTCCAAGGCGTTCGACCTCGCGCCGCACATGCCGCCGGTCGACTGGGCGAAGGCGTTCTGGACGCTCCCCGAGGAGGACATCATCAAGGACGTCGACGGCCCGAAGGGGATCTTCGCGGACTCGATGCCCGTGCCCACGGGTGGAGCCATGATCGAGCGCACGCCCAACGATCCGGCGTGGTACAAGGGCGGCCTCTGGCACGACGACATGCCGCTCAACGTGCCGGGCCTCTGGTTCATGTCGTGGTACGACGTGTCGATCGGGCCGAACCTGGCGATGTACAACCATGTGCGCGCGCACGCCGCGGGCGACCTGAAGAACGACCAGTGGGTGATCATCGCCCCCACGGGCCACTGCGGCTACATGCGCTCGACCGAGCACACCGTGGTCGGCGAGCGCGACATGGGCGATGCCCGCTGGGACTACCCATCGATGATCAACGCGTTCTTCGACCGCTTCGTGAAGGGATCGGGCGGCGCGGTGCTCGATACGACGCCCAAGGTGCGCTACTACGTGATGGGCAAGAACGAGTGGCACGCCTCGGACACGTGGCCGCCGGCGGGCGCGAAGCCGATGACGCTCTTCCTGTCGAGCGCGGGTAAGGCGAACACGCTGCACGGAAACGGAACGCTCGTGAGTCGCGCGCCCGGGCGGGACGCGCCGGACGATTTCACATACGACCCGATGCACCCGGTGATGAGCCACGGCGGAAACGTGTGCTGCCAGGGCAACGCCGTGACGCCCGGCGCGCTCGATCAACGGGAGATGGAGGAGCGGCCCGACATCCTCGTGTACACGTCCGAGCCGTTCAAGGACGGGATCGAGCTGACCGGTCCCATCACCCCGACGCTCTACGTCTCGTCGGACGCCAAGGACACCGATTTCACCATCAAGGTCGTCGACGTCTACCCGGACGGCACCGCGTACAACCTGGACGAGTCGATCCAGCGCATGCGCTACCGTGACGGCTACGACAAGCCACCCGTCTGGATGGAGCCCGGCAAGGTCTACGAGGTCACGTTCCAGCCGCTCAACACGAGCAACTGGTTCGCGCCGGGGCACCGGCTGCGCATCGAGATCTCGAGCAGCAACTTCCCCCGCTTCGACCGCAACCTGAACACCGGCGGCAACAACTACGACGAGGCGACCGGCGTGGTGGCGCACAACGCGGTGCATCATTCCCGGCGGTACCCGTCGCAGGTGACGGTCACGGTGATGGGCAAGTAGGGTTCGGCGCGGCAGGCGGGCGGGCCCTCCCGGGCCGCCCGCCCGCCGTCGCTTGCCACCCGGGTGCCGCCCGCAGCACGTTGTGGGGCCGAGCCACCTCAACGGGACGCCGACCCGCCATGACCTCACGTCGAACCTTCCTGCAGCAGAGCCTCGTCTCGGCGGTCGGACTGTCCCTCCCGGCCGGAGCTCGGTCGGTGGAGGGCGCTCCGACGCGCGCATCCGCCACCCGCTCCGCGGCCACGTTCCTCGACGTGCTCCGCCCTCCGGACAGCGTCCTGGTCCAGACCGACGGAGGAGACCTCCATCTGCGTGCGGGACAGGACGGCCGTTGGCGGGGCGGGGAGGTCGCGGTGAGCGTCACGGAGGCGTCCGGTGCGTCGCGCGTGGCGCTCTCGGCACCCTCGACGCGCGTGCTGCGGGTGCACCTGCGGTGGCGAGGCGACCTGAGCGACGTGCGTCTCCTGCTGGGAGACGCGTGGGAGCGAGGATACGGTGACCTGGAGTGGCGCTCGTTCGTCCCCGACCGCGTGATGCCGTGGTACTTCGCCGCGTGGGACGGCGAGCGGACCCACGCGTACGGCGTCCGCACCGGAGCGCCCGCGGGCTTCTGCTTCTGGCAGGCGGACCCGGACGGCGTCACCCTGTGGGCCGACGTGCGCAGCGGAGGCGTCGGGGTCCTGCTCGGCGGGCGCGAGCTCACCGTGTGCGACGTGGTCTGCCGGGCCGGGCGGCCGGAGGAGTCCCCCTTCTCGGCGCTGCACGCGTTCTGCCGCACGATGTGCCCGAGCCCCCGCCTCCCGGCCCGCCCCGTGTATGGGCACAACGACTGGTACGCGACGTACGGCCACAACAGCGCGACCTCGGTCGTGTCCGACGCCCGGCGCATCGTGGATCTCTCTCCAGCGGGGGACAACCGCCCGTTCGCGGTCATCGACGACGGCTGGCAGCCCGAGCGGGGGAGCGCGAAGAAGGGCCGGGGCCTGTGGGACCGGGGCAACGAGAGGTTCCCCGACATGGCGAAGCTCGCCGGGGAGGTGCGTGGCGCGGGGGCGTGGCCGGGCATCTGGGTTCGCCCGCTCGTCGCGCCCGACGACGCGCCAGCCCACTGGAGGCTGCCCCGCGACAAGAGCAAGCTCGACCCCTCGGTGCCCGAGGTGCTCGGGAAGGTCGCCACCGACGTCGGCCGGCTGAGGACCTGGGGCTACGAGCTCATCAAGCACGACTACTCGACCTTCGACGTGCTCGGACGTTGGGGGTTCCAGATGGGCGCCTCGCCGACCGCGGACGGCTGGGGCTTCGCCTCCGGGCCGTCACGGACGACGGCCGAGGTCCTCCAGGACCTCTACGCCACCATCCGGAAGGCGGCGGGCGACGCGCTCGTCAATGGATGCAACACGGTGAGCCACCTGTCCGCCGGTGTGTTCGAGACGTGCCGCATCGGCGACGACACCAGCGGCCAGGAGTGGGCGCGCACCCGGAAGATGGGCGTGAACTCCCTGGCGTTCCGTGCGGCCCAGCACGGCGCGTTCTACGCGGCGGACCCGGACTGCGTGGGCGTCACGAAGGACATCCCCTGGACCCACAACCGGCAGTGGCTCGACCTCACGGCCCGCAGCGGCACGATCCTCTTCGTGTCGCTGGCCCCGGACGCCCTCGACGCGACAGTGACGGCCGACCTCCGCGCCGCCCTCGCCCTGGCGGCCCGCGAGCAGCCCCTCGCCGAGCCGTCCGACTGGCAGCTCACGACGTGGCCGACCCGGTGGCGCATGGCGGGCCGGGAGCACAGCTTCGCGTGGGTGGGTCCCGACGGGATCACGGCACTCCCATGAGGCGCGCCGTCCTGATGTTGCTGGCCGCGGCCACGACCGCGGTGCTCGCGGGTTGTCACGCAGCCCGGCCTGCGCCTCCGCCCGCACCCTCCAACCCCGCCGGGTCGACGATGCCGTTCGGGGCGGGCGGCTTGCTGGACGGGCTCTTCCGGGCGCCCGCGCCGGGCACGCGGTTCATCCAGGTCTCCTCCACGGACACCACGGGCGGCAACGCGGATCGCTTCGAGGTGCCGGCCGGAGACTCCGTGGTGCTTCTCGACCTGAAGGGGCCCGGGGTCATCCGGCGGATGTGGATGACGATCTCCAGTCGCGATCCCCACTACCTGCGCCGCATCGCGCTGAAGATGTACTGGGACGGAGAGACCAACCCTTCGGTGGAGGCGCCCCTGGGTGACTTCTTCGGCGACGGGTTCGACAAGCCGAATTACGCCTCGCTCGTCATGGGCGTCACGAGCGGCGGGTTCTTCACGTACCTGCCGATGCCCTTCGCCCGGCACGCGCGCATCGTGGCCTACAACGGCACGGGCCGCGCGATCGACGCGTTCTACTTCAACGCCGACGTGGAGCTGGTGGACTCGCTTCCCACACCCCTGGCGACGTTCCACGCGTGGTGGCACCGCGAGCCGCGCACCACGAGCCCCCGTCCGCACCTCATCCTCGACGCCCACGGCGCGGGATGGTTCATCGGGATGAACCTCAACGCCGAGAGCCTCGACGGAGGCCTCGGCTTCCTCGAGGGCGACGAACGCTACTTCGTGGACGGATCGTTCCGCGGCCAGGGCACCGGCACGGAGGACTACTTCAACTCGGGGTGGTACTTCGACCGTGGCCCGTTCGCGGCACCGTTCCACGGGCTCATCGCGAAGGACGACAAGCGCGGACGCATCGCCGCGTACCGCTGGCAGATCCCCGACGCCGTGCCCTTCCACGACTCGATCCGCGTGGACATCGAGCACGGCGACGAGAACACGGTCGTGGCCGACTACGCGACCACGGCGTACTGGTACCAGACGGAGCCGCACGCGCCCCTTCCACCCCTTCCCCCGCCGGACGCGCGCGAAGTGGCGGGCGTGCGCATTCCCCCCGCCGCGCACATGGCGACGGACCTCGCGACGACGCGCACCGCGGCCGGGTGGACGCTGAGCGTGCCGGTGCCGCGGCCGGACCGGTACGAGGTCGTGGTCTATCCCATGGGCGGGCCGGGCGTGGGGGCCGCGACCGCCTCCGTGGCCGGCGGGTCCGCCCACCGCGTCGCCCTCGCGGCCGACGAGGCCCACACCGTGCTCGAGCCCGTGGTGCTCGACACCGTGGCCGCGCGCGACTCGGTGCGCGTCGCCTGGTCGGCCGGGACCCTGCCCGCGGCCGTGGAGGTGCGACCGGTGCGCCGCTTCGCGCGCGCCTGGAGCGTGGTGGGCCCCTTCGCGAGCCCCCAGCAGCTCGGCACCGAGCACAGCCCCGCGCTCGACAGCGTGTACGGACCCGAGCGGGACCCGGACCTCTCGCGCACGTACGTCGGCCTGGGCGGACGCACGGTCTCGTGGTCGGCGGCCGAGGCTCCCGCCGACGGTTACCTGAACCTGAACGCGCTCTTCCAGCCCAACGACTGGGTCGCGGCGTACGCGCAGACGTTCCTGTATTCCCCGGACGATCGCGACGCGACACTCCTCCTCGGAGCCGACGACGCGCACGAGATGTGGGTGAACGGGCGGGAGGTCTCGCACAGGCAGGGACGCCACATCTCCGAGGCCGACGACGTCGTGGTGCCCGTGCACCTGCACGCAGGCTGGAACCGGGTGCTGCTCAAGGTCGCCGATCTCGACGGCGGATGGGCATGCGAGCTGCGTGCCGCGGATCCGGACGGGGTGCTGCGCTGGGCGCGCACGCCTCGAGGGACGCCGGAGTAACGCGCGGCAGAGACTCTTCGCTTCCCCTGAGAAGAAGGGGGCAGACGATGAGGAGGCCTTCGCACCGTGCGAAGGCCTCCCCTCACGACGTCAGTCCGTCTGCTTTCCGATCCGCACCAGCACCACGCCGTAGCGCGGCACCATCGCGGAAAACTGGTCCGAGGCCGTGCCGAGATCCTTGTGCATCCAGAGATCCCGCACCGGCTGCGGGCCCGTGAGCCCCAGGTCCTTCCAGCTCACCGAGACCTCCTGCGCGACCGGTGCGCGGTTGAACAGCCCGACGGCCCAGGTCCCGTCCACGAGCGGGCGCGCCCACACCTCCCACCACGAATCCGTGGCGATGCGGCTCGCGGCCTTGCCGAGCGGGTCCTGATCGACGGCCAGCACCTCGCGGTTGCCGAGCAGGTTCACCGTAAAGGAGTCCATCTGCGCCATGTCCGCACCGATGAGGAGCGGCGCCGCCTGGAGCGACCAGAGCGAGATGTGCACCATCTGTTCGTTCGGCGTGAGATGGGTGTCGTGGATGTTGGGACCCCAGCCCACCTTGCCGACCACGAGCATGTCGGGGTCGTTCCAGTGGCCCGGTCCGGCATACTTCTCGTGGCCCGCCTGGGCGAAGCCGATGCCGGACATGCTCGTCCAGTTGTCGCGGATGTCACCCGTGACGCGCCACAGGTTGCCGCCGACCTCCTCGCCCCACTTCCACACGTCGCCCCACCCGTACTGGCAGATGCTGAAGACGATGTCGCGCGGAGCGTCCGCGAGGATATGGGCCATCTTGAGGTACGGCTTCTGGAGCGCCGGCCAGCTCGTCCGGTCCTGCTCGACCTCGCTGTAGCCGCACCAGTCGTACTTCAGATAGTCGATGCCCCAGTCCGACCAGGTGGCCACGTCCTGCGCCTCGTGCTGCCAGCTCGCCGGGTAGCCCTGGCACGTCGTCGGGCCAGGCCCGGAGTAGATCCCCAGCTTGAGCCCTTTTGTGTGGATCGAGTCGGCGAGCAGCGGCATGCTCGGGAACTTCTCGTTCGTGTGCAGCACGCCCTTGCGGTCGCGCTTGCCCTCCCAGGTGTCGTCGATGTTGACGTACGTGTAGCCCTCCGAGGCGAGCCCCAGGCTCACCATCTCGTCGGCCGCGGTGCGGACCTTGTCCTGGTCCACGGCGCGCGCCCACACGTTCCACGAGTTCCAGCCCATGGGCGGCGTGAGCGCGAGCGCGTCCACTCCGCCCACGATCGTCATGGTGGCCGTGGCCGTCCCTCCGGGGCCGCTCACCGTCACCCGTACCGGAAACCTGCCAGCTTCCATGAGCGAGCCCGAGATGATCCCGGTGGCCGAGTCGAGCGAGAGGCCCGACGGAAGCGTGTCGACCGCGAAGCGCAGCGGAGCGGGCCCGGCCGCGGGGATGCGGAACAGGAACGGCCGCCCCGGGGTGGCGCCCGTGATGCGCGGGTAGTTGATCTCCGTGGTATCGGTGTGGATCGAGGCGATCGCGGGCTCGGCCTCCCGTGGGATCTGCGAGATCCGGGGCTTCGCGGTCGCCCCGTCCTTCATGACGATCACCGCCCCGCCCCAGTCGGCGTTGTCCCCCGCGGGTCCATCGCCGCTGTCCACGGTTCCCAGGATGAGCTGCTTCGCACCGGTCAGATCCGCCGTGAGCAGCTTGGGCGCATCTCCACGATGGAGGACACCCGAATCGGCAACCTTGCGACCGTCGACCCAGAGCGCGAAGACGACGCTTCCGGCGGGACCTTCTCCCCCGCGGAAGCGGAACCCGTAGCCGTGGTCGTCCACGCCGACCATCGCCGCGAAGCGCGTGGCCTGGCCGCTCAGATCGATGGCGATGTCGCCGTCGACCCCGTTCGACGCGATCGGCAGACCGTGCGGGTACGTGACGCTGTCGAGCACGACCTTGATGGGCGGTGGGGGCGGCAGCGTGTCAGGCTGGCCCCTCCGCCGGAACCGCAACGGCCGCCGGATCGGCAGTCCGGCGGTGTCGAGCTGGTCGACCCAGACGCCATTGGCAGGCGCGGTGTCCTGTCGGAGGGCCGCGGTGGCGACGGGGGCGGGAGGTGCTGCACACCCCGACGCGGCGAGCGCCAGCCCGGAGGCCAGGACGAACGATATGGTCTTCGTCATGATGGATGGCTCCTCGTGGACCCCTCTACCCGAGCGGGGAGTCTACGGGGTGCGTACGGATCCGGCCACCGCACGTCGCGGCGACTGCACGCGACCCGTTGACTCACGCCCCCGGTCCGTTGATCTTGCTCGTTCACATGAACGCTCTGACGCGCACCCCGTTTTTTGGCTTCTACGCCTTTTACGGCGCCTTTCGAGGCGGCGGGGTGAGCGTTCGCTCGTAGATCGACGAGCGAGAGCAGCAAGGGGCCCCGCCGACTCGAGTCGGCGGGGCCCTTTCTCTTTCCCACGGGACCGGAACGAGGCCGGACACTCATGGACGCGTTGAAAGACGGTCGCACCACCATCAATGAAATCGACCGCGAGCTCCTGGCGCTGCTGGGGCGCCGCATGCAGGCGGTACGGGAGATCGGTGCGTACAAGGGACGGAACCACGACGCGCCCCTCCACGACCCGGGCCGCGAGCACGAGCTCTTCGAGTTCTGGACGTCCGAGGGAGCGAAGGTGGGCCTGTCGGGAATCTTCCTGGGCCGGGTCCTCCGGGAGGTGCTGGCCTATTCGAGACGGGACCAGGAGCGGCATCTACGTCCGGAGTCGTCCACGCGGGCGAAGGGCAGTCGCGTCGGATACCGGGGCGCGCCGGCCTCGATCTCCGATCTCACGCTCGACCGGTTGATGCCGTCACGGAGCGAAGCGCCGGTGGACAAGTCCAGCTTCGAGACCGCTTCCGCGGCGCTCGACGCGCTGGACTCGGGCGAGATCGACTACCTCCTGCTGCCCATCGAGAACACGCTCCTCGGGAGCGATCACGAGGTGTACCATGAGCTCGCGCGCCGGGACGTCTACCTGGTGGACGAAGAGGTGACGCCCGTCGAGCACTGCCTCGCTGCACTGCCCGGCGCGACCGTCGAGGAGCTTCTCTCGGTGCGCTCCGACCCGACTTCGTTCCAGCAGTGCTCGCGCCTCCTCCGCACGCTCGTGGGCGTGAAGTCGGAAAGTTGGTACGATCCGGCGGCCGCCGCCGCGTCCGTGGCTGAGGCGGCGGACCCGCGGGTGGGGGTCCTGTGCTCGCCGGACGCCGCGTCGCGCAACGGCCTGCACATCCTCGAGCACGATGTGTCCGACCACCGACAGAACAACACGCGCTTCGTCCTGCTGTCACGCACGGCCGAGCACGTGGACGCGCGCCTTCCGGCCAAGACCTCTCTCATCCTCAGCGTCAACCACAGGCACGGAGCCCTCGCCGACTGCCTCCAGGCGTTCGCGCGCCACGACCTCAACCTCACCAAGCTGGAGAGCCGTCCGCTCCCCGAGCGTCCGTGGGAGTATCTCTTCTACGTGGACGTCGAGGGCAACGTCGACGACGAGCGCATGAAGGGCGCGCTCGACGAGGTCCGGGAGTACACCGGAAGTCTGAGGGTGCTGGGCTGCTATCCGTGCCGCACCGGCGCGGAGCCCACCCCGGCGCTGCGCCCGAGGCAGGTCGTCGAGGGGGTCGCGGAGGGTCCGGTGTGCGACGTGGACGAGACGCCGGCACCGGTCAAGGTGGCGAGCGCGAAGGACCGGCAGCTCACGAGCCTACCCGAGAGCGGGAGGAGGTCCGTCGTGCGCGTCGGCGGCGCAGAGATCGGGGGGAAGCGCTTCACGCTCATCGCCGGCCCCTGTGCGGTCGAGAGCCGCAGCCAGATCATGGAATCGGCGGAGCTCGTGGCGAGCGTCGGAGCTCAGATCATGCGCGGAGGCGCGTTCAAGCCTCGCACCTCACCCTACAGCTTCCAGGGGCTCGGCGTGGAAGGGCTGCACCTGTTGGCCGAAGCCGGCCGCATGGTGGGCATTCCGGTCGTCACCGAAATCCTGCGGGTCGAGGACCTGGAGGCGGTGTCGGAGTCCGCCGACATGCTCCAGATCGGCGCGCGCAACATGCAGAACTTCGAGCTTCTCAAGCAGGTCGGGAGGCTCCGCCAGCCCGTGCTCCTGAAGCGGGGGATGAGTGCGACGGTCAAGGAGCTGCTTCAGGCCGCCGAGTACATCCTGGCAGGCGGCAACCACCAGGTCGTGCTCTGCGAGCGCGGGATCCGCACGTTCGAGACCGCGACGCGCAGCACGCTCGACATCTCCTCGGTGCCGGTGCTGAAGGAGCTGACCCACCTGCCCGTCATCGTGGATCCTTCGCATGCGGCCGGGCGGCGGGCGCTGGTGACGCCGCTCGCGCTGGCAGCCGCGGCAGCCGGCGCGGATGGCCTGATCGTCGAGGCGCACCCCCATCCCGAGGAGGCTCTGTGCGACGCAGAGCAGGCGCTCTCTCCGGAGGATCTGAGAAGCCTCTGCGCACAGCTCGAGCCCGTTGTGCAGGCTCAGGGAAGAGTGATGTAGCGGGTGCCGGGCGGGGGCGGCCGGAACGCGGCCCCCTCCCGCCCGATCAGTCGCCCAGCAGGTAGGCGAAGATCAGGGGCATCACGATCGTCGCGTCGGAGTTGATGTTGAAGCGAGGCGTGGCGGCCTCGAGCTTGCCCCAGGTGATCTTCTCGTTGGCGGGCGCCCCCGAGTAACCCCCGTAGGACGGCTGGGAGTCGGTGATCTGGGCGAAGTATCCCCAAAACGGGACGTCCTTCTGGAGGTCCTGGATGATGCACGGGACGGTGCAGATCGAGAAGTCGCCCGCGATCCCCCCGCCGATCTGGAAGAACCCGACCGAGGGAACGCTCCCGTCGCCGTGGTTGGCGAGGTACCACTCGATGAGTGCCTGGAACTGCTCCGTGCCCGTCTTGACGCACTGGTGGGTGGGCACGTTTCCGAGCATCACGTTCGCCGCGAAGATGTTGCCGGTCGTGGAGTCCTCCCACCCGGGCGAGAAGACCGGGATGCCCATCTCCTTGGCGGCCAGCATCCAGGAGTGCGCGGGGTCGATCTGGTAGTGCTGCTCCAGCGTGGGATCGTCGAGGACCTCCCAGAGGAACTCCGCCGGACTCTTCCGCACTCCGGCGTCACCGGCCTTCTTCCACGCAGCCACGAGCCGCTTCTCCAGGTGACGCATGATCGTCTCGGGGATGCATGTGTCGGTGACCCGGTTCATCCCCCGGTCGTAGAGCGCCTGCTCGTCCGCGGACGAGAGCTCGCGCCACGACGGGATGATCTCGTACTCGTCGTGGGCCAGGAGGTTGAACACGTCCTCCTCGAGGTTCGCGCCCGTGCACGAGATGGCGTGGACCTTCCCCTCGCGGATCATGCGGGCCAGGCTGATGCCCAGCTCTCCCGTGGACATGGCGCCCGCCATGGCCAGGAGCATCTTGCCTCCCCGCTCGAGGTGCTCCTCGTACGCGCGGGCCGCCCACACGGTCTCCCGTGCGTTGAAATGGAGGTAGTTCCGTTCCATGAAGTCGCGAATGCCGCCCACGTTCCTCTCTCCGGTCGGGTGTGCAATGGCCAGAAAGCCAGAAAGGTAGTGTAAGGCGCCGCCGCTGGAAGTGCAGCCAGACCGAGACGCTGGACTCCGACACCACGCTGTTTCTATCATGAATGTATGGCTCTCGCCCTCGCCCTCACCATCGGAACACTCACGACGGTGGCTGTCGTCCTGGCGGCCGTGGCGTACGTGCGGATGCCTACCCGAGCGCGCTGCCCCGAGTGCGGATCGGGCACGCAGGCGGTGCTCCCGCGCCGGGGGCTGAGAGGCCTCAACCGATGGATCACCTTTCGCTGGTGCCCCGTCTGCTCCTGGGAGGGCATCGGGCGCGTCGGGCCGGAACGGGTGCCGGGGCGCAGAGCCGCGCATGCATCCGGATTCCACTGGAGCGAGAGCGATCTCGGACAGGATCTCGGATTCCGGTGGCGGTCCGCCGAGCCCTCGCCCGACCCTTCCCCGGAGCCCTCCGTCCAGCCCACGGCCGAGCCTCCTCACCATCCGTCGGGCTTCCGGTTCGCCCCGCCCGACCCCGCCGAGCCCGCGAAGGGACCCGCGCACCCTTCGGGTTTCACGTGGGCCGACCGCCGTCCGCGTCGGGAGGCCGAGGAAGCACCCCACGGCCGCCCCTCCGATCGGCCGAGATCCCGGTGGAGGGAGGAGAGGGAGGGGCACGGCTTCCGCTGGAAGGATGGTCGCGGTGCCCAACCGGACGACTCGTCGGCGTGACGGTTTGAGGGACGTCCGCGAACTCGAGCAGGTCCTGCGGAGCCTAGACGGGAAGGGCTACAAGGCCTACCAGGAGATCTCGGGGGGTTGGAGCTACGAAGGCTTCCTGCTCCACGTGGACCACGTACAGGGTGATCCGTTCGCCACACCCACCCGCGTGCGTGCATCGCTCACCCCCGCGTCCGCCGGTCTACCCGAGGCAACCTACCGTACGCACGCGCGAGCCCTGGGCACCGCCGCCTGCCTCGCGCGCTCGTTCGCCCGCAGGGCCCACTCGTTGTCACGCCGGCGCGGCACGGGCAAGAGCGGCATCCTGGAGATGGAGTCCCCGGGCCAGGAGGTGATGGAGCAGACCGCCGTCCTGGTGGCGTGCGACGGCTCGGTGGAGGCGCGCTTCGCCGTAGGATTGCCCGCGCAGGGGCGTCGCGTCCTCGCTCACGCGGCGATCGAGCTCCTGGTGGGCGACGTGACCGACCTGGTGGCCGGCACGCTGATGGCCGATGCGCACGACCCCGAGGTGCTCGAGGAGCACGCCGCGACGAACGAGGACGCAGAGCATCTGCGTGGTCTCCTCGGGGACCGGGCCCTGGTGGCGTTCGTCGCCGACGGTGCCGTGCTCCCCCGCCGCACCGGCATCGACGACCGGCCTCTGGAGGGGAGCGACGTCGTGCCCTTCCGATCTCCGGACGCCTTGCGCGTGGGCGTCGAGCTCCCCAACGCCGGCCCGGTGACGGGCATGGGTCTGAGCGAGGGGATCACCCTCGTCGTGGGCGGCGGCTTCCACGGTAAGAGCACGCTCCTGCGAGCACTCGAAGCCGGCGTCTACAACCACCGGCCCGGTGACGGACGCGAACGGGTCGTGAGCGTGGCGGACGCGGTGAAGGTGCGTGCGGAGGACGGCCGCGCCGTCGCAGGCGTCGATATCTCCGCGCTCATCGGCGACCTGCCGACCCACCAGACCACCCGGCGGCTCTCGACGCCCAACGCTTCGGGATCCACCAGTCAGGCGGCCGCCATCGTGGAGGCGCTCGAGGCGGGAGCTCGCGTCCTCCTCATCGACGAGGACACCTCGGCCACGAACTTCATGATCCGGGACCGTCGCATGCAGGCGCTGGTGGCCAGCGAGGATGAGCCCATCACCCCGTTCGTCGACCGGATCCGCGAACTGTACGCCACCCTGGGCGTGAGCTGCGTTCTGGTCATGGGCGGGAGCGGCGACTACCTGGACGTGGCCGACACCGTGCTCGCCATGCAGGCGTTCACGCCCCGCGACGTCACGGCCAGGGCCCGCCAGGTCGCCCTGGCCCACCCGACCGGACGGGCCTCGGAGGCGGACCCGGTCTTCGAGGTCCCCTCGCCCCGAGTCCCCTCGCCGGGCAGCGTGGACTCGACGAGCGGGCGCCGCACCGTTCACGTGCGCGTACCGGAGACGCGTACGCTCCTCTTCGGAACCCAGACGGTGGACCTGGCAGGCGTCGAGCAGCTCGTCTCGCGCGCTCAGGTGCGCTCGGTCGGTCTTGCACTGGCGTATGCCGCTCGGCATCTGATCGACGGTCGGCGCAGCGTCGCCGAGGTTCTCGACGGGATGCGGCGCGCCGTCGCGGAGCACGGCCTGGACGTCCTCGATCCGCACCATCCGGGCGACCTTGCCGGCTTCCGCAACGCGGAGCTGGCGGCGGTGCTGAACCGGCTGCGCTCCCTTCGAATCCAGTGAGGACGAGATGCAGGGAGAGGAAAAAGGGCCGGCAGGCAAAGTGCCTCCGACCGGAGCGAACACCCTTGCCTATCAGTCCGCGGCAGTGTAGCCGTGCTCTTCGAGGAGCTTGCGCAGACGTTTCTCACGCTCCGCCAGAATCGTCCGCGAGATCGTTCTCGCGAACTCGATCCTGTCGGACTCGGACACCTTGTCCAGGATCGTGATCGGAGCGCCGTAGCGCAGGAGGATGCGCTTGGCGTCGACGGACACGGAATCGCTCAACTCGCCCCCTTGCAGAAAGTGGGTGAAAGCCAGAAATGATAACAGCTTAGGGGGCCTCTTGCCACCATCTGTTCGTGGGTCCGGACGCAGGCCCCCGGGAGCCCGTGCAGGGTGAAGCGTCCCTACCTGACGTTTTTGGCCACCACCGTCCTTCCGGCCGGCCTGGCGATGGTCGCCGCGAACCAACTCGCGCGCACCTCCTGGCGCGAGCTGGCCCGCGACTCGGACGCGCGCGTCGCCCGGATGGTGCTCACGACCTTCCTGGCGAGGATGGACGTGCCCGTCGATACGCTCGCGCCGGAGCCTGCGGACGCGGCCGAGGCCGCCGTGCTCGGAGTCTCGCGGGCCACCGGTTACGCCACCGCGCTCTACCGGGGCGGCCGGAGGTGGAGGAGCACCCGGCCGCCCACCGGTCCGGACGCGCTCGACGACGCAGTCCTGCGAGACCTCCCCCGGCATCCGGAGGGGCTACCGCTGGCCGGCCCTGGCCGGAGGAGCGGTGTCCTGGCGACGCTCGGTCCCTCCACGGCAGGCCTGGCCGCGCTGGCCGAGCCCGTGCGCCCGCCTCCCCCCGCAGTGCCCCGGCGCCTCCATCTCGTGATGGGGCTCCTCCTGCTCTTCGCGATCCTCGCGGGGTGGATCCAACTCGGCCGCCCGCAGGGATGCGGCTCCGACGGACGAAGACAGAGCCCCGCGAGCGTCGCGTCGGTCGTCCTGCTCGCGCTGGTGCCCCTTCTGAGCGCAGTGGTCTTCCTGAGCCACCTGCACACCGCGTACCAGGATGCGGTCCACCAAGGCACGGGACAGGATCTGGCACGGGGGTTGTCCGTGGCCGTGAGCCAGGACCTCCTCGCCTCCACGGCGCGGGTGCGATCGGTCACGGGCTTCGACGCCACAAGGACCCGCGATGGAGTGATCGAGGCGAGCACGCTCTCGGGCAATGCCCGAGCCCTGGCGGCGCTCCCCGCCCCGCCCCCGTCGTTCACTTCGTCCGGACCTGTGGCGACGCCGGACGGACCCTCGCTCTACACGGCTTGGGGCATGGGGGGAGACACGGTGATGGTCCTGACGACCCCGATCCCCGTCGCGCGCATCCGAGCGTTCGACGAGCGGGCGGGAGCGATCGCCGCCGTCCTCGCGCTGTGGATGCTGCTCGTGCTCGGCGTCATCACGCGGCGCCGGAGACAGGAGCGCGCCTAGTTCATCTCTGCGTCCGAATCCTCATCGTCCTCGCCCTGAGATGTGGAAGGCGGGCCGAAGGTGATCGGGGCGGAAAAGAGGAACCGGGGCACCTCGACCCGGAACCGCTCGCCGTCCGGACGAACGAAGGTGTAGTATCCCTCCATGTAGCCCGCAGGAGAGCGCAGCACGCAGTAGCTGCGGTACTCGTGTGAATCACCGGGATCGATCAGTGGCTGGAGGCCCACGACACCCTCGCCATCCACCTCCGTGTCCTCTCCGACGGCGTCGTGGATGAGCCAATGTCGGAACAGGAGCTGGGCGGGAGCTTCACTCTCGTTCGCCACATGGATCTCGTACGAGAACACGAACGTCCCCTCGGAGGGGTCGGAGTCGGCCAGCGAAAAGCTCGGCTCCACCCGTACGCGGATTCCGTCGGTAGCCTTCTCGTAGGACATCGTAGCGGCACGGCTCGGTTGAATCGTCATTCCCATGGCATCATACGCCGGATGGTCGCGGACATTCCAGCCCGTTGGTCGTGAGTGAGGCGTCACGGGAGGGCCCGCCGGGGTCCTGCTAGCTTCGATCGATGACGATGGTGAAGGTGTTGTTCACGTCGAACACGATCGCAGAGCCCAGCAATTCCAGGATCGCATTGCCGAGTTGAGGATCCGCCGTGGTCACCGACACGCCGATGAGGGTGTGCGTGTTGGGATCGCCCGGCAGACCACCCGGCAGACTCCAGTTCTCGTAGTCGATCGTGTATCCGTCCCGCTTGAACGAGAAGTTCGCCGGCAGGTACGGAACCAGGTCGGGCGGCACGACACCCAGCGCCGATTCGGGTGGCCACCCGTGCGACTTCGCATTGTAGTTGAGCGCCGCGACCTTGACGACGTCCAACGTCCCGGCCACGTCCGCCGCCCTCGCACGCTGGATCATGTTCTTCAGGTTGGGGATCGCCAGCCCGGCGAGGATCCCGACGATGGCGACCGACACGAGCAACTCCACGAGCGTGAAGCCTCCGCGCCGCGTCTCCACGCGACCCGAGCCACCATCAGAGACCCCGGAGCCTCTCCCCGGATAGTGCAGGCGCATGATCATCCTCCGGACAGCCGGCTTGCGGCGGTTCCCACGAAGTCGTTCAGCGATTGCGAGGAATCGTACTCGAGGGTGGCGCTTCCATTCACTCCCACGAGCTGGTAGGAGTCAGGACCCATGCGAGTGTACTCGACTCCCGGGGTGGTGCTGCCCGCTTGGGGGAGGCTGTCCGGAAGCGCGCCGTGCTCCCCCTTGTACGCCTCGATCCGCTGCGCCTGGAAGTACATCGCCAGACGCAAGCTTCTCTCTTGCTGAGCCGGCGGAGGTCCTTCGATCGGATGGACCGTCACCCAGGCCGGAGGTGCGATCAGGATGTAGACCGCAAACAGCGCCAGGTTGATTCCCAGCGGTAGCATCCACTTCGGCTGCTTCCTGCCTCGGGGTCTCTCGCGGGCAGCCGCATCCCGCGCCGCCGCGTGCTTGAGCACCGCTGCGACGGCTTCGGCTGATTCCTGGCCGGTGCCCTCCTTCTTGGAGTGGAAGGGCCGTAGTTGATCCTCGGAACTCATTCCCAGGGGGGGTGGAACGGTGATCCGAGCAGGAGACACTGCATCGTGTTTCCAAGATACCATGAGCGGGCGACGCCACCCAAGGCTTTCGAGAAAGTGCCGCAGGATTGCGGAACGTGCGAGCCCATTGTAGACGGTCCGGGCCTTCGGAACCAGGCCATCGGACCCATCCCGTCGGGTGTCTCTGCGCGCTAGACGCCCGAACCGGGCGGGGGTAGCTTCGGGAACGGCACCGAACGTACCCTCCGGCCCCTCTTCCATGTCGGAACCCGCGCGCGGCCTCTCCCGTTCCGTGGAGGACTACCTGAAGGCGATCTACGGCATCTCCGAACGTGGGGATGCCGCGTCCACGAGCGCCATCGCGGAAGCCCTCGCCGTCCAGCCCGCTTCGGTCACCGGCATGGTGAAGCGCCTGGCGGAGTCCGGACTCCTCGAGCATGCACCCTACCGGGGCGTCCGCCTGACGGCCCATGGGCACAAGGAAGCACTCAGGGTGATCCGTCGCCATCGCATCCTCGAGACCTACCTGTGCGAGCGCCTCGGCTACTCCTGGGACGACGTCCACGACGAAGCCGAGCGTCTCGAGCACGCGGTCTCCGATGATCTGGTGGAGCGCATGGCGGAGGCCATCCACTTCCCCAGCCACGATCCCCACGGGGCGCCCATCCCGACGCGCGGAGGCGAGATCGAGGCGACCGACGGCATCACGCTGGCCGACGTGGCTCCCGGGTCGACGGTCCGAATCCGCGCCGTCCGCGACGAGGACCCAGAGCGGCTGCGCTCCCTCGAGTCCGAGGGGCTGACGCCCGGCGTACGCGTGCGCGTCGAGGTGCCGGAGGGGCCCCGGGATCAGTTCCTGGTGAGCCTGGTCCAGGAGCGTGGGGAGCCCCGGCGCGTGTCGGTGGACCTCGCCCGTCGCATCTTCGTGATCGTCGAGGCTCCATGACGGTGGCCCCCCGTGCACGGTCGATCGTTCTGGCCGTCGCGGGCGGAAGCGGCTCGGGAAAGTCCACCGTGGTCGGCGAAGTCGTGCACCGGCTGGGTCCCGAGAGGACGGCCGTATTGCATCACGATGCATACTACCGGGACCTCGGATCCCTGAGCCCCGCCGAGCGCGAGCTCGTGAACTTCGATCATCCCGACAGCCTCGAGACCGACCTTCTGGTCGAGCACCTCGATCGGCTCCTGCGTGGGGAAGAGGTCACGGTCCCGGTCTATGACTTCGCGACTCACACACGGCGACCCGGCCCAGGAATCCCGCTGGTTCCAAGGCCCGTCCTGATTCTGGACGGGGTGCTCGTCCTCGCCGACCCTCGCCTTCGCGAGCGCGCCGACGTCCGGGTCTTCGTGGACACCGATCCCGAGGTGCGCCTCGTGCGCAGGATCCGCAGGGATTCGATCGAGCGCGGACGTACGATCGCCTCCGTGCTCGAACAGTACGAGCGCAGTGTGCGACCCATGCATCTGGAGCTCGTGGAGCCGAGCAAGCGGTACGCCGATCTCCTCGTCGGCGAGGGAGGGCAAAACAGGGCGGCGATCGAGGCGATCGTCGCGAGCGTGGAGGCCCTCCTGGCGGTGGGAGCGAGAGGGGAACTTGGCGCCAGCTGAGGGCGGACGGTATCTTCCTACGCTCCCATCCACGTTCCAAGCCGACCGAGCCGCATGTCCGTCACTACGGCCCTCCTCGCCCGTGTCCCTCTCTTCCGGGAGATCTCCCCGGAGGACATGGAGCGCATCGCGGCGGTCGCGCGTCGCCAGGAGTTCCAGCCCGGCGAGGACATCGTGGAGATCGGAGATCCGGGCCGCTCGCTCTACCTCGTCCTCGAGGGGCACGTGAGCGTGCTCTACCCCGCGCTCGCCTCGGACGTCGAGTTGGCGCGGCTTCACGGAGGCGACTTCTTCGGGGAGATGGCGCTCCTGAACGGCAAGCCGCGCAGCGCGACCGTCCGGGCCATCGACAAGGTGGAGGCGTTGGTCCTCGACAAGGAGGAGTTCCGGCGGATCCTCATCGACACCCCTCAGGTCGCCATCGAGCTTCTGGAAGCGATGGCCGTGCGGATTCGCAACGCCGACGAGCAGATCAGCACGCTGAGCGCCAAGGCGGTGCGGGACCCTCTCACAGGCCTGCTGAACCGAAGAGCTCTCGATGAGCGTCTGGGCCAGGAGAGCGAGCGGGTGAGGCGGTACGGCAGCCATTTCTCGCTGATCCTGCTCGATATCGATGCGCTCACCGTTGTCAACGACACCGTCGGGCACGACGTGGCCGACGAGTTGCTCGCATGGGTGGGCCGCATTCTGACGGAGCACACCCGCGCCGCCGACGTGCCGTTCCGGCTCGGAGGCGGGGAGTTCGCCATCCTCTGCCCGGTCACCGAGGCGTCCCTGGCCCTTACCGTGGTCCGCCGACTGGCCGGCGTGATCGCCGAGGCGATTCCTCCGATCGACCACCACATCACCCTCACGATGTCGGGCGGCTACGCGTCGTGCCCCGAGGACGGCCAGACGGCGGCCCAGGTCTACGAGGCCGCCTACCGGGCGCTTCGCGCGGCGAAGAACGACGGGCCCAACCAGGTGTTCGGCTCCCACGAGCCGACGATCGCCTAGGGAAGCTCTGCACCAACGGTCCCGACGATGCGCTATCGGGCAATCGCGCGTAAGCAACGTTATATCGCTGCGGAAGCAGGTCGACGACGCGATCTTCGCTGAGGTGCGTGAGCTATTGGAGGACCCGCCAACGAACGATGGATCAGAGGGCACCCCACGGCGCATCCCCGCGCGCATTTCCAACCGGGCCCCCGCATCCTAGACTTCACCGTGCGCACGGTCGTGCTGGAGGCCGTCTTTCGGATCCATCAACCACGGTCGGAGCCATGAAGACGCATCCTTTGCGCCGCCTTTCGGCGCTCCTCGCATTTCCCCTTCTCGCCCTTCTTCTCGCCTCGGCTCCGTCGCCGGTGCGCGCCCAGTCCAACTCGAGCGGATTCGTCAAGGAATTCGGCACGATGTGGACTTTCGACGCGCCGCCCCTCGCCTACTGGCAGGAGACCTACAGCTTCCATCCGGACCAGAGCTGGCTCGACCACGTACGCTTGTCGGCGGTCCGGATTCCCGGGTGTTCGGCGTCGTTCGTGTCGCCCGATGGGCTCGTGATGACGAACCACCACTGCGCGCGCTCGTGCGTCACGGCGGTCTCCCCACCCGACACGAGCTATCAGGCGACGGGCTTTGTCGCCCAGAGCATGGCCGACGAGAAGCACTGTCCCGGCATGTGGGCTGACCAGCTCCAGTCGATGGCGGACGTGACCGCACGTGTGCGCGCCGCCGTAACCGCCAAGGACGCGGTGCGCCAGGCGGAGCAGCGCGACTCGGCCATCTCCGCCATCACGGACGAGTGCTCCAAGTCCACCGGCCTCAATTGCCAGGTCGTGACGTTCTACCAGGGCGGAGTCTATTCCCTGTATCGCTACAAGCGCTTCAACGACATCCGTCTGGTGATGGCTCCCGAGGAGCAGGCCGCCTTCTTCGGAGGCGACCCGGACAACTTCACCTATCCCCGTTACGACATGGACATCTCGCTGCTCCGCGTCTACGAGGACGGGAAGCCCCGTACCGGGGGCGACTACTTCCGCTGGAGTGCGAACGGCGCGGCCGAGGGTGACGTGGTCTTCGTCGTCGGCAATCCGGGCTCCACGGGGAGGCTCCTGACCGTCGCCCAGATGGAGTACCTGCGCGACATCGTCTATCCCGCCACGCTCGCGGGCTACGAGCGCATGCTCTCCGTCGTGAAGAAGCTTTCGGCCCGGAGCGAGGCGGACCGGCGCCGCTACGAGAACACGATCTTCGGGCTGGAGAACTCGCGGAAGGCGGTGAACGGCTACCTGACCGGCCTCCTGGACCACGACAAGATGGCGCGCAAGCAGGCCTTCGAGCGGGATTTCCGGAACCGGATCGAGGCCAACCCGACCCTGAAGGTCCGATACGGGGGGGCCTGGGACGCCATCGCGAAGGCGCTCGGAGAGGAGCGCTCGTTCTCGCTCCAGAACCGCTGGTACGGATTCGGAGGCTCCCAACTCCTGAGGGTCGCCGGTGACATCGTCCTCCTCCCCAGGGAGGCGGCGCTCCCCGATTCGCTGCGTCTGCCCGGCTATCGCTCCGAGCGGATGGAGCGCGTCCGGACCATGTTGAAGCGCGACCGGGACTTCGACCTCGAGGTCGAGCGACTGACGCTCACCGCTCAGCTCGAGGCGGCCCGCTCCGAGCTGCCCCCGAACGACCCGTTCCTCACCGCCGTGCTCGGCGGGCGCACGCCGTCCGCCGCTGTGGCGGCTCTGCTGGACGGCACCAAGCTCACCGACCCGGGCGTGCGGGCCGCATTGGTCGACGGAGGGGCCGCCGCCGTGAACGCGTCTACGGATCCCCTGATCGTCGCCGCCCGCAAGATCGCGCCCCTCAACCTCGAGGTCGCACGCAGGGAGCGTCCTCTCGAGGCCACGATCTCGAACAACGCAGAGCTGATCGGCCGGGCGATCTTCGCCGCGTACGGCCGCTCGCTCCCGCCGGACGCGACGTTCACGCTCCGCATCAGCGACGGCGTCGTGAAGCGCTATCCCATGAACGGGACCTACGCTCCGTACAAGACCTCCTTCTACGGCCTGTACGCGCGGGCCGCGGAGTTCGACAACGAGGCTCCGTGGAACCTCGTGCCGAGGTGGGCGGCGGCGGTGGACAAGCTCGACCTCTCCACCCCGCTCGACTTCGTGACCACGAACGACATCATCGGCGGCAATTCCGGGAGCCCGCTGATCAACCGGAACGCCGAGATCGTGGGCCTCGCGTTCGACGGCAACATCCAGTTCCTCCCGAACCGCTTCATCTTCAGCGACGACGTCGGGCGCACCGTGGCCGTGCATTCCGCCGGCATCATCGAGGCGCTCAGGAAGGTGTACGGAGCGGGCTGGATCGCGGACGAGCTCCAGGGCGGGAGGTAGCCACATCCGACAGGGTGCCCTACGGGGTTTCACCTCCGCAGGGTCGGGCGGCGGCGCCATGGTTCAGGCTCACTCACGGCGCTGCCGCCCGATGCGCTCGGGAGGCCACTTCGCGGCCTACAAGCGCATCCTCCGAGAAGATCGGGAAAAGCCCTGAGCGAACTCCGGAAACCGACGCTCCCAGAGGGGATTTTCGGGGTTGACAAGGCCCCCTGTTTGGGTCACGCTCAAGGCAGCTAATTGAGGCCCTCCCTTGGCCTTAGCAAGCGGTGTCAGCTTGCCCCTGAGGACACTCAGCACCCGCATTGCCGTCCCCGCCGGGTTCTTCGGCCTCATCAGCATGGGCCTCCTGTCGGCCATGCTCATCCGGTCCCAGCGAGAGCAGGTCCTCGCCGAGGTCGTGCGGGGCTCCGAGAGCATCGCCGGGGCCATCGGGCTGAGCATCGACCGGGAGATGCTGCTCAACCATCGCGAGGGCGTCAGCCAGATGCTCGAGGCTGTCGGCAGTCGCGACGGCATCGAGGGCATCCGTCTTTTCGACAAGGAGGGCCGGATCACCTACTCGTCGCGGCCGGGGGAGGTGGGCCAGATCGTCGACAAGCGCGCCGAGCCTTGCTCGTCTTGCCATTCGGTGACAAACCCCGGTCAGGTGCTCGAGCCCAAGCACCTCTCGCGGACCTACACGAACGCGGCCGGCCAGCGCATCCTCTCGACGATCCACGTGATCCGGAACCAGCCGGGTTGCCAGGGCGCGAGATGCCACGTCTCGCCCGCCCAGCAGAGCGTGCTCGGCGTGCTGGACGTGTCCATGACGCTGGAGCCGGCCGAAGCTCGCCTGGCCGCTTCCACCCGGGGCGCGCTCATCTTCTCGGGCGTCGCGGTCGTTCTGATCACGGCGGCCCTCTTCCTCATCATCTGGTGGAGCGTCCGCAAGCCGATCAACCGGATGGTGGCCGCGACGCGTCGCGTGGCCGGCGGCGATCCCTCGGTCAAGGTGCCCAGGGGCGCCGCCCGCGAGATCAGCATTCTCGCCGGAGCGTTCAACGAGGCGGTGGAGAGCTTGAACAGCTCCAACCGGCACCTGGAAGAGTGGGTCGGCACGCTGGAGCAGCGCGTTGCCGAGAAGGCCGTCGAGCTCCGGGACGCACAGTTCCAGGTGGTGCGCGCCGAGAAGCTCTCGTCCGTGGGACTCGTGGCGGCGGGCATCGCCCACGAGCTGAACAGCCCGCTCATGGCGATCCTCACATACAGCCACCTGGTACAGCGCTCGGTCCCTCAGGACTCACAGGCGCACGAGGACCTGCGGATGATCGAGCAGCAGGCCAACCGATCCGCGGCCATCATCCGCCAACTCCTCGATTACTCCCGCAAGCAGGAAGAGTCGCCCGTCACGGAGCCGTGCAGCGTCGGGCAGGTCATCGCAGGCGCCGAGGATCTCCTCAAGGTGGAGCTTCAGAACGCGGACGTGCACGTCACCGTCTCGGTTCCGGACGACCTCCCCGAGGTCGAGGCGCAGCCCAGCCAGCTCATGCAGGTCTTCGTCAATCTGATGATGAACGCCCTCCAAGCGATGCCCGACGGAGGTGAACTCACGATCGAGGCGGACACGGTCGCGCGCTCGGCCTACGTCGAGCCGGGCCTCCCCCCGCACGCCGGCACCCAGCTCGTGCGCATCGCGTTCCGCGACACCGGGGTGGGCATCTCGG
The DNA here is from genome assembly GCA_964519125.1 of uncultured Gemmatimonadaceae bacterium. Lineage (GTDB taxonomy): Bacteria > Gemmatimonadota > Gemmatimonadetes > Longimicrobiales > Gaopeijiaceae > SZUA-318. Next base: position 22,790 of record CAZFIS010000024.1, read on the forward strand.
ACAAGGATCTCCCGAAGGTCTTCGATCCGTTCTTCACCACCAAGCCCGTGGGACAAGGCTCCGGCCTCGGCCTGTCCGTGTCCCAGGGCATGATCCGCGGCTACCGCGGCACGATTCTGGTCGAGAGCGACGGGAAGACCGGAACCGTCTTCACCGTGCTCCTCCCTGTCCCCGTACCGGTCGAAGCGATGGCAAGCGCATGAGCGACGAGAGCAAGTGGACGGCGCCCCCCCGGGTGCTGGCGGTCGACGACGAGGCGGTGGTCTGCGAGTCCATCCGGCGCGTGCTCGTGCCCGAGGGATACCAGGTCACCACGACCACCTCGTCCCGAGAAGCGCTCGATCTCGTCAAGAAGGAGGTCTTCGACCTCCTTCTGCTGGACATCAAGATGCCGGAGGTGGACGGCATCGAGGTGCTCCGGCGCGTCAGTGACGCATCGCCCGAGACCGAGGTGATCATCATCACGGGCTACGCCACCATCGAGACCGCCGTCGAGGCGATCAAGCTGGGTGCGTTCGACTACCTCGAGAAGCCGGTGAGCCCGCCGCAGCTTCTGGTCGCGGTGGCGCGCGCGCTCGAGCGCAAGCAGCTCATCGACCTCACGCAGCGCCTGCGCTCCGAGCTGGAGACGCGCTACAGCATCGGGAACGTGATCTGCTCGTCGGCAGGGATGCATCGGGTGATGCAACTCGTGGCCAAGGTCGCGCCCACGAGCAGCACGGTGCTCATCACCGGCGAAACCGGCACGGGCAAAGATCTCATCGCGCGCGCGGTCCACTACAACAGCCCCCGGCGTGACGCCCACTTCGTGGTCGCCGACTGCGCCTCTCTGAGCGAGACGCTCCTCGAGTCGGAGATCTTCGGGCACGTTCGTGGAGCGTTCACCGGCGCCGTGCGGGACCGTAAGGGCCTGGCGGAGACCGCTCGCGGCGGCACGCTCTTCCTGGACGAGATCAGCACGATGGCCCCCACCGTACAGGGGAGCCTCCTCCGGCTCATTCAGGAGCGCGAGATCCGGCCGGTGGGTGCGGACAAATCGGTCTCGGTGGACGTGCGCCTCATCGCGGCCACGAATCGCGATCTCCGGGAGATGGTCGAGGAGGGCTCGTTCCGGGAGGACCTCTTCTACCGGCTCAGCGTGTTCACCATCCGCATCCCTCCGCTCCGGGAGCGTCGCGAGGAGATCCCACTGCTCGCGCACCACTTCGTGAAACGCTTCTCCCAGCAGTTCAAGAAGGAGATCGACGGGATCACGCCGCGCGCGATGGCTTCGCTCGAGGCACATGACTGGCCGGGCAACGTGCGGGAGCTCGAGCACGCCATGGAGCGTGCCGTCCTCCTCGCCGAGAACCGTGCGATCGATCTCGAGTCGATTCCGACGATCATGAGCCCGGCCTCGTCGGCCGAGTGGGACGACGTGCCCGAGGATGCCCGCGCCCTCACGGCCCGCAAGAAGGAGCTCCGTGAGGAGGCGGTCGAACGGATCGAGAAGCTCTTCGTGCTCAAGGCGCTCCAGAGCGCGGAGTGGAACGTGACCCACGCGGCCGAGGCCGTGGGGATGAAGCGGCCCAACCTTCACGCGCTCATGCGCAAGCACGGCATCACCGGCCCTCAGGGCTCCGACGAAGAGGGCCAGGATGGGCAGAACCCGCTGTCGGAGTAGGTCTTCGTCGAGTGTATGGTATGACCATACACTGTATACAGGGCACGCACGGACGCCCTATCTCGTTGCAACGCTTGATGTTGTGGCTTCCTCTCCTGGAGCGGCCCTCCCGGCTCGCTCCTACGCTGTATGCGCGAAGCATACACTTCGTGCAATCCAGGACCCGTCGGCGCTCATGGCGCGATCCCCCAACTCCCTGCAGTGCAACGACTTCTGGATGTCTTGCACTTTTTGGCACAAGCGGCACGTCCCTTGCTCTTCTCAAGAGTGCCGGAAGCCGATGAAGGCTCGACCGGCGGGATCGGCCCCCGTGGGCCGGAGGAGGATTTGACGGTGTCGTCGACAGTCTTGCTGGCGGATTCCAAGCGAGCGGCCTCGTTGGCCGAGAGGCTCTCACCATCCGACCGAAGCGTCGCCTGGTACACGAGCCTCGACGAGCTCATCCGCGAACAACCGTTGTCGTCCGTCTCCGTACTCGTCCTTCACTCGGAACAGCAGCCCAAGGGCGTCATGCTCGCGCTGCTGGGCCGGATGAGCGTCGAGTACCCCGGCATGCAGAAGCTCGCGGTGATCGAGGGGACACCTCCCCTCCCCATCGCGGAGTATCTGACCGCCTGCGGCGTCGCGTTGTTTCTGACGGAGCCGAAGGAGGAGCGCCTGGACCAGCTGATCTCGGTCTTGAACCGGATGCACGAGCAGACGGGCTGGATCGCCGGCACGTGCCAAGAGGAGGCCTGAAGCCATGAACGCCATCAAGAGCAAGGTGATGTTCGTAGACGACGAGGAAGCGGTTCGGGTGAGTTGGAACCGATTCCTCTCCGACGAAGGATTCGACGTCACCACCGCGACGGACGGAGCCGTAGCCATCTCCGAGTTGCGTGAGAACCCTGTCGACGTGGTCGTGTCCGACCTGCGGATGCCCACGATCGATGGACTCGAGCTTCTGTCCTGGCTGCGCGAAGAGCAGCCCGACACCCGCTTCATCATGCTGACCGGGTACGGAACCGAAGAGGTGGAGCGGCGCGTGCGGGAGCTCGGCGCGTTCGACTACCTCGACAAGCCGATCAGCCCCGAGACGCTGGCGGCCGTGGTCACGGCGGCCACGCACCTCAAGCTCATGAACCTGGACCCGGTGAAGGCCGAGACGGCTGAAGTCGCCGAGCAGCCGGTCGAGGAAGTGGTCGAAGCCGTAGCCGAGACGGCCGAGCCCGCGAAGCGCCCGCGCAGCAAGTTCCGCGAATCGGCGGAGATCGTCGGAGGGCTCGTCGCCGCGCCCGTGATGGGGCTGGCGTTCGTGATCTTCCTGCCCGTGGTCGGCTTCGTCGGCCTGATGTGGTACGCCGGACGCGCCCTGGTGGACATCGTCGCAGCTCAGAGGGGCTGAGCGTCAGGAATAGAGAGAGGATGGATATGCACGAGGCCCCACAAGCCGTGAAGCTCACCGTGATGCTGGCCGCGCTCTTTCTGGGAACGAGCGTGGCCGGCGCGGCCGGCCAGACGCCTGAGGAGGTACAGACCGTCTGCGCCTCGTGCCACGCGAACCTCGACGTGGCACGGTTCAAGAACTTCGAGCACGGCGACAGCGTGAGTTGCCTGTCGTGCCACCACATCGGCTTCAGCAACGACTCGGCCCAGATCGTGGCTCGGCGGGACAGCACGTGCGCCGCGTGCCACACGAAGCTCTCGCCCTCCCACCTCGGGCACACCGGAGAGGGCACGCCCACGTGCACGACGTGTCACTCCATCCACTCCGATCCCCCGTCCGTCGCGGATGCGGGAGCGAACATCTCCAAGCGGTGCACGACGTGCCACGAGAAGCGGCATGTGCTCCACGCCGGGGTTCCGAACGGACCAGAGTGCACGCAGTGCCACACGCTGCACGCGGCCGACACCACCGCATCGGCGGGCGCGACCCAGTCCGACCGCTGCACCACGTGCCACCAGCCCCACCCCACCCACCAGAAGGGTGAGGACGGCCATGCGCTCTGCACGCAGTGCCACGCGATCGACGGGCCCTCGCTCAAGGGCGAGACCGCCGGCCAGCGCTCGGATCTGTGCGCGAAGTGTCACGAGGGACACGCCACGCACACCGAGGTCAAGGAGGGAGCACCGACCTGCACCGACTGCCATTCCGTGGCGACCGATCCGCCCGTCGCGCAGGCGGGGCCGGCCATCTCCAACAAGTGCTCCGTATGCCACGAGAAGGAGCGGGCCGACTACGACTTCGGTGGTCATGCCGCAGGCCTCAGGAAGGGTGACCCCAATCCAGACCTTCCCACATGCATCACGTGCCATCCGGCCCACGTCGCCCCGGGGACCGTCCAGACCTCGGTCCGGCTCGAAGCCACGATGCACTGCATCAAGTGCCACTCCAACAAGAAGCTCGACGAGAAGTACGGGCTTCCCGTCAACGCCGTGGCCTCCTACGAGAAGGACTACCACGGCGCCACCCTGCTCTTCCTCGCGCAGAATCCGACGGCACAGGCTCAGCCCGACGTGCTGACCTGCGAAGACTGCCACGGCCCCCACGCGGTCGGGTGGAGCGGAAAGAAGGCCGTGGCACAGGTCTGCCTGCGGTGCCATAAGAAGGGAGATCCCAAGCTCGCCGGCGCGTGGCTCGGCCACGCCCCCATCACGTCCAAGAACCAGCTCGTCATCTGGCTGGTGCGGCTCTTCTACTTCCTGATGATCCCCACCGTGCTCACGGGCCTTGCGCTCCACATCGTGTTCGAGCTCAGGCACGAGCGCGGGCGTGGAGCACGGCTCCGCAGGGCCATCAAGGCCCTGCCCGGCAGATTCTTCCGGCGCGGGAAGGAGCAGAAGCAGAAGCAGAAGGTGATGGTGTCTCGCTTCAGCGTGCTGGAGCGCCTGGAGCACGTCGGTGCGGCGATCACGTTCATCATGCTGGCCATCACCGGGCTGCCGCAGAACCAGCCGAACGGAAGGATCAGCCACGCGATCATCGCTTTCTTCGGCGGCATCGGGACGACCCGCCTCATCCACCGGATCAACGGGTTCATCTTCGTCGTGCTCCTGGTGCTCCACATCGTCGGGAGCGTGAGCGGAGCGATGCGGCGGAAGAAGGTTCCGGACATGGTGCCGCGGCCGCACGAACTGCATGACGCGCTGCAGATGCTCTGGCACCGGCTCAAGGGCACGCCGGCCCCGAGAGTCGGCCGGTTCGACTTCTCCGAGAAGTTCGAGTACTGGGGTCTCTTCATGGGCGGGATCGTGATGAGCGTCACGGGCCTCTCGCTGGTCTGGCCTCAGATCGTCACCCACTACCTCCCCGGGATCGTGATCGCCATGACGCGGACGATCCACGGCTTCGAGGCCACCTTCGCGGTGCTGGTGGTGCTCCTCTGGCACACCTGGAGCGTGATCCTCAGGCCCGAGATCTTCCCGCTGGACACGGCGATGTTCACGGGCAAGATCAGCCTCGAGCGCCTCAAGGAGGAGCATCGCGCCGAGTACGACCGCCGGTTCGGCGACGCTCCCGGAGACGAAGCGCCGCAGGACGGAGACTAGCCCGTCCGAATCGCGGATCGAGGGGCCGGGCGGCAGGGGTCGCCCGGCCCCTCGACGTTTCTCAGCGTCCGGCGTCCTTCAGGAAGTGCTCGGCGACGATCCCCGGCTGCTCCACGATCCGCTTCTCGCGGGCGTCCACGGCGAGGCGCATGAACTGCGCCATGCTCCACACCAGCGGCGTTGCGCTGCCCGTGCCGTGCCCGAACACGAAGTCGCCGTAGGTCGGCTTCGCCCGGTCCCAGACCTGCTCCGGGATCATTCCCCCGTCGTTGGCGAAGCGCAGCATGGCCTGGAGGTACGGCGTGGGGTCGCCGCTCGCTGCGACCTCGTACTCGCCCCGCTCACCCGCGAAGATCGGCCACAGTCGACCGATACCCTCTCCCTGCCACGGGCCACCGAAGTAGGTCTCCCCGTAGCCGTCGTGGTTGTAGCGGCGGAAGTCCGGGCCGTTCGGCGTCTCGACGCGGATCGTCGCGTCGATGACCTTCAACGAGTTCTCGATGATGGCGTTGCCCGCCGGCCGGATGCCGAGCCGCACCATCTCCAGGAAACCCTGGTCGACGACGTCGCGCTCGTCCCAGGTGCCCCCGCCGTTGTGCACGTCGAGCAGATAGCCGTCGTTCGGATCGCGGTTGTTGTCGATGCGCATGTAGTAGCCGCGCGAAGACAGGTGGCCGGTCGTCGTCACCATCCACGTCTCCACGTGCCCCGCCCAGTCGTCCGCCGTGTCCAGGTACTTCTGCGCCAGGGCCGTATCGCCGTTGGTGCGCGCGATGGAGGACGCGCACACGAGCCCCGCGATCTCCGCCGCGATCGTCGAGGGCGAGTAGCCCCCCACCTCCTCCCACCGCTCCTGCTGGGTCGCGGGACCGTTCGCCACGACGTAGTTCGCTTCCGGACGGAGATGATCCACCCAGGTGGCGCTGTCCGTCACGCCGAGCTGCCACGCCAGGATCAGCGGATACGCCTGCTCGTCCATCTGCTGGGAGGTCCAGTACGGCTTGCCGTCGAGCCAGCTGTTCTGGGGAAAGCTGCCGTCCGGCTTCTGCTGCACATCGAGCAGCCAGCGGAGCGCCCGGCGTGCCGTCGCCGAGTCGCCGGCCACCATCAGCGAGCTGGCGGCCTCGTAGAGGTCGCGCGCCCACACGAGGTGGTAGCCACCCACGTTCGGTTTGGCCGAGGACACGGAGTAGCCCCACGGAATGCTCATCGAGGCGATGATCGCGCCGGGGTAGGTCTTGTCCTCGTGGGCCCGGACGACCATCGCGGCGAGCTCGAACTCCTTCTCGTAGGGCGCGTCCACCCGCACGAGCCGGTTCAGATAGTGGTGCCACCCTTGCGCGTACTGCTCACGGACCGCGTCGAACCCACGCCCGAGGCTGGCATGCGCCGAGGCGAGCGCGGCGGAGGGCGTCTCTCCGAACCCGAGCGCCAGCGTGAAGTGCTCCGGGTGCGCCACGCGCGCGACCTGCACGACGTTCCCGCTGTCGGCCCTCGCGTACGTCCACGTCATCCGGTGGTGCACGAGGAGGTCGGTGTAGCCGTCGTTCACCCCGTCGAACCCGCTCGAGGTCTCGCCGAAGCCGTCGCTCGCCACCAGCGCGGAGGCGACATCGGCCTTGTGGGCCACGAGCGCGCCGTCCTGGGTGGAGCCGGTGTCCCCGTAGCCCGAGTTCTTGAGTGCGGGATGGTACAGAACGTAGAGCGTGTCGCCCGCCGGCCCCGAGAACGTCACGTCGATGAGCAGCGTGTTGTGCTCGGGATCGGTGGCATACGTCTTGGTGATCGTGAAGCTCTCCGCCGGATCGGTGCTCGTCTGGCGAAAGAGAAGCGCATGGCCGTCGATGCGTTCGATCGTGTGCCGCATGTCCCTGGACTCGATCCACACGTGCGTCCCGTCGCTCACCGCGAACTCGAGCCCTCGTACATCAGCCTGATCCACGCGCGGATAATACACCTCGGTGAGGATGCCTCCCTCCAGCGTGAACCACACCTTGGACTGCGTCGTCAGGGACGTTCCGATCCCGTCCTTGCTCGCGCGGGTCCAGGTGGGCACCTCTCCCGGTCCTCCCGGAGCATCCTGGGCGAGGAGCGTGGCGGGAGCGAACCCCACCACACACACCGCCACCAACGCTGCGAACCTCTTCCGATCGATCATTTGCAGTCCACCTTCTTCAGGGCGTCCGGACGGGCACCGCCGTGGACGGTGAATATGGAGCCCGGCCGGCCGACCCGCTCACGGCCGTGAGCCCGAGCACGAGGAAATGGCGCGGAGCGATCCTCGCCACTGGAACCCAGCCGGCGATTCGCCCCCGACTGCCCACCGGCACAGCTGCAGCGTCCGGACCGCCGAGCAGGCTGTGGGTACGGTACGTCCCGACCGGAAGCACGCCGTCCGTGGACGTGATCGACACGGAGTGGGCAGGGGCGGCACCGAGGTTCGCGACGACGAGGACCACGTGGCCCGGGGCGCGCCGGAGGTATGCGACCACCCGGGGGTCGCTCGTCGAGAGCTCGGTCAGCCGGCCGGTCGCCAGCGCCTCGTTCCCCTTCCGGAGATGGATCAGCCGCCGGTAGAGGTTGAGCAGCGAGCCCGGCTCGGGGTCCTCCACCGCCACGTTGGTCGTCAGGGAATCCGGCTGCGGACGCTCCCACGCGCGACCGGTGGTGAAACCACCTCCGGCCACGGGACTCCACTGCATGGGGGTGCGGAGCCGTGGATCGGGCTTGTCGCCCTCCATCCCGATCTCCTCGCCGTAGTACACGAAGGGCAGCCCGGGTAGGGTCAGGAGGAGCGTCGCCGCGAGCTTGGCACGGGCGACGTCACCTCCCAGCGCCGTGAGCGTCCGCTTCTCGTCGTGGTTGTGTAGCAGCGGCGACCAGCGCCAGGAGGGGAGTGTATCCTGCATCCGCAGATAGCCCTCGAGCATCCCGCCCACCGTGCCCCGGTTCACCGCCGCGAAGAGCGAGTCGGACAGCGGGAATGTGAAATACGAGGTGAGCTGGTGCGGATAGTACGTGAGGAGCTCGCCCAGGCTGTCCCAGACCTCGCCCACGGTCCACGCGCCGGGCTTCACCCGCTGGATGTGCGCGGCGTATTCGCGGAGAAAGGCGTGCGTGCCCGCGCAGTCCATCAGGCAGCTGCCCTGCTCCACGAGGTACTGGACCGCGTCCAGGCGGAGGCCATCCACCCCCATGTCCCGCAGCCAGAAGTCGGCGATCTTCATCGCCTCCTCGCGCACGGCCGGCGTGTGATAGTCCAGGTCCGGCATCGACGCGGAGAAGAGGCCATAGTAGTAGTCGTCCCGCCCGGGCGAGCGGTGCCAGGCATTCGTGCCCCACGGCCCGTTCGGATCGGGCGGGGGCTTCGGAGCGAAGCGGTACCACTTGCGGTACCGAGAGGTGGTATCGCGCAGTGCCGCCTCGAACCATGGGTTCTGGTTGGAGGTGTGGTTGAGCACCATGTCCACGATCACCGCGATCCCGCGCCGGTGCGCCTCCTTCACCAGCCGCTTGAAGTCCGCCGCCGTGCCGTAGTCCGGCTGGATGCTGTCGTAGTAGGTGACGTCGTAGCCGTGGTAGCTCGGCGAGGCCGCCACGGGCATGAGCCAGATGCACGATGCGCCCAGGTCGCTCCGGCTCGTCGGGTTGCCGTCGTTGATGTAGTCCAGCTTCCGGATCAGGCCGTGCAGGAACGGGTTCTGGATCCGGAGGATCAGCG
>CAZFIS010000025.1:0-20010 GCA_964519125.1 uncultured Gemmatimonadaceae bacterium
AACTCCCCCTTCATCATGTTCAGCTCCATCAGCCACGCGCTCGTGCGCACCTCCACGAAGAGCGTGGCATCCGACACACTCCTGGCGCGCGTCACGCGCGCAACGTGTTCCCCGACGAGCTCGGGCCACACGTCGAGCACGCTCATCCTGCGCACCTGGTCCTTCAGGCCGTGCTTCTCGAGGACGGAGCCGACCACGTCGGAGATCCTCGTCGGCTGCCGGGCCCGCGCGCTCACGCCGCGAACCTTCCGGCGCGAACCAGCCAGCGCGGCAGCGCGTTCTTCCGGATCCGCACGTCGCTCTCCTTCGGCGCCGTGAGGATCACCTGTCCCACCTCCTCGCGCTCCATGAGCGAGAGGACCCGCTCACTGCGCCCCTCGTCCAGCTCGGCGAAGACGTCGTCCAGGAGGATGATCGGCTCGTGTCCTCGCACCTCCCGGATCGTCCTGGCCTCCACGAGCCGGAGCGCCAGGGCCGCCGTGCGGCGCTGGCCTCCCGACCCGAAGCCGCGGAGATCCAGGGCATCCCCCTCGTCCTCCAGGGTGAGTCGCATCTCGTCCCGGTGCGGGCCGACCACGGTCACTCCGAGCCGTCGCTCACGCTCGGCCGAGTCCGCGAGGGCCTCCCGGTACGCTTCGGCGACGTCCTCCTCCCCACCGACCCCGTCCAACGCCACATCGGCGCGGTACTCCATGCGTGCGCCCGAGCCTCCCGCCACGGCGGCGTAGTACTCGTCGAACGATCCGCGCCTCTCTTCGATCCATGCCCGCCGAAGGCTCATCACTGTCGCGCCCGAACGAACCAGGCCGGGGTCCCAGGACGCGACCACCGCGCGGGGCTGGTCGTCCTTGAGCGAGGCGTTGCGCCGCGCCAGGATCTTCCTGAAGTCCTGGAGCGCCCGCAGGTAGGCCGGCTCGCTCAACGAGAGCACGATGTCCAGAAAACGGCGCCGCTCGGCGGGCGGTCCGCTCACCAACTCCACGTCCGCGGGGCTGAAGACGACGGCGCCCAGACGTCCGAGACCGTCGCTCATGCGCTCGGGCTCCGCGCCGTCCACGGTAACCTTCTTCCGCTTTCCCCTCCGCTCGAAGGCCGCCGCGACCTCGACCGACGCGCCCTCCCCCACGTCCGCCGTCACCGTTCCCACGACGCGGAACACGTCTTCGTCGAACGCCACGAGATGGTCGTCCCGGGAACTCCGGAAGGACCGGAATGTCTCCAGGTAATAGATGGCCTCCAGGAGGTTGGACTTTCCCTGGGCGTTGTCCCCGATGATGGCGACACCTTCCGGAGGGAACTCCAGATCCTGGATCCCGAGGTTCCGGAAGTGACGGAGCGTGAGCCGGGTCAGGCGCACGGACCGCCGGTTGGGAAAAGCCCTCGAAGCATCGCTTAATTTAACGATTTTGAGGGTGGGTCGGCACCCCGGATCACCGGCCCTGGAAGTCGGCTTTTCGCTTTTCCAGGAAGGCGGCCATCCCTTCCTTCATATCCTCGGTCGAAGCGAGCAGCCCGAAGAGGGACGACTCCAGGTCCAGCGCCTGGGCGAAGGGGGCGTCCAACCCCCGGTAGATCGACTCGAGCGCCATGCGCACCGACAGGGGCCCGTTGCGCGTGATGCGGCGCATGACCTCCTTGGCCCGGTCGAGGAGGTCCGCCCGCGGCACCACCGACGATACGAGCCCGAGGCGCTCGGCACGCTCCGCATCGATGATCTCGCCGGTGAGCGTCATCTCGATCGCCGCGCCCAGCCCGACGATGCGGGCCAGCCGGACCGTGCCACCGTAGCCCGGGATGATCCCGAGCCCCACCTCGGGCAGCCCGAAGCGGGCGTTGTCCGAGCCGATACGCAGGTGACAGGCGAGCGCCAGCTCACACCCCCCCCCGAGCGCGTAGCCGCCGACCGCGGCGAGCACGGGCTTCGGGAACCGCTCGATCTCGTTCAGGACGCGTTGGCCAGCCCGGCTCACCTCCACGCCCGAGATCGGGTCCATCTTGGCGAGCTCCCCGATGTCCGCCCCAGCCACGAACGCCTTTTCCCCGGCACCGGTGAGGATGACGCCCCGGACGTCGTCGTCCTCGCGCAAGCTCGCGAAGACCTCGCCCAGCTCGCGCACCACGTCGGCGTTGAGCGCGTTGAGCTTGTCCTGGCGATCGATGACGACGACGACGAGGTCGCCGTCCCACTCGAGCCTCACGTACCTGAGATCCGTCATGGCGGGGTCCCGTCCCTGGAAGCCTGTCCGAGTCGTGTGGCGGGCCGCGTCGCTCGTCACGGGCCCGATTCCGGGCCGGCGTCGCGACGTCGCAAGATAGCGTCCCGTACGGCAATGGAAAAACCGCCGCACACGTCTTACCTTTCCGCCCCGCCGACCTCACGGCCACGCGCGTTCGCGGCCGCTCCGGGCGTCGGTGTCCACGTTCATGGCCGGGCCCGTGCCGGCCGCTATGCAGGGGGGCGCATCCCATGAGTCGGTCGCTGAACAAGGTCATGCTCATCGGTAACGTGGGAAACGACCCCGAGATCAGGGCGACCTCGTCCGGGGCCCGGGTCGCCAAGGTTTCCCTGGCCACGAACCGCACCTGGTCCGACCGCTCGGGACAGCAGCAGGAGAAGACGGAGTGGCATCGGCTCACCTTCTTCGGCCGCCTGGTGGATATCGTCGAGCAGTGGGTCAAGAAGGGTGACCGGCTCTACGTCGAGGGACGTGTCGAATACTCACAGACCCAGGACGACCAGGGCGCCCCCCGCTACTGGACCGACATCGTCATCAGCGAGATGGTCATGCTCGGCTCGACGGGCTCGGGCGGAGGCGGCAGCTACGGCGGCCCGGACAGCGGCTTCGGGGGTGGGGGCCACGGCTCTTCGGAGCCGTCGGGCGGCGGCAGTGACGTGGACGACGACCTCCCCTTCTGAGTCACGCTCGCCCGCTCTGCGCCACGCGGTGGACCCGGGACTTCAGAACTCCGTCTTCAGCTCCGTCTCGGACTCCCAGAGTCCCATGAAGTACTCCTCGTACCGATCGGGGTGCTCACGGTAGTCATTCACCCAGACCTCGAACGGAGGTAGCGCCACCTTGCCCGAGAGCCAGTCCGTGGCGACGCGCACCATCTCCACGTACGTGATCTCGCCTCCGCGGCCCTGTTCACGGAACGCGCGCTGAGCGAGGACATAGATATCGTCCGGGCTCAGATAGAGCAGAAGATCCGCGACCTGAGCCGAGCAGTAGTCCAGGTACTTCGCTCGCAGGACTTCGAGGGGCTCGCCACCACCCGACTGGCCTGCGTCCACGGCGGTCCTCCCGCTGGGCATGAAGAACCCCTCCGAGCCGCCGCGTAGAGCGCTCTATCGAGGTTCGATGGCGCCCTACGTATGGAGCCGGAGGGGGACGATGCGCAAGCCTCAGGAGACGGGCTGCGAGACCTCCTGCACGACCTCACCGGGTCCCGCGCCCTGTTCGCGCAGGTGCCGGTAGATGGAAAGACGTGTCAATCCGTACAGCACCACGCGGCTGAGGAACTCCGGATCCGTCTTCTGTACTTCCTCCGCCTGGGCCGCGATGTCTCTCGGCAACCGCACGTTAAGCTGCACGGAACACGTCTCCCACATGGACACACCTCAAGCCAGATTCGAGAGGATGAAAAAAGTCACAATTACTATGAAGTCGGACCACCGACGATGAACTGACCGAGAACCCCGACCGGGGGGGGTGGCTCGTCCGAAGCGGAGTCTACACTAAGGCCGATTTCCGAGCAACGCAACCCTTTTGTTGCCCGGGCCACAAGAAATGGGCACTTTTGTAAGTTATTGTACCACAACAACTTACAATCTACACAAAAAACACAAATCAGGTGTTCCTCGTCGACCCCACAGCATAGCGCACAGGCCGCGTGCGGCATCGCAACTGCAAGTGGCTCATTGGGTTTCGCGGAGACTCCGCGCGACGAACCGTGACGGCTCGGTAACAGATTTTTTACGAAAAATCGATCAGGGGAGAGACGACCGGAGAAAGGCCTCGAGCGTCGCCGGTTCGAACGAGAGAAAGCGCTCGCGCAGCTCCGTGGGGCCGGGCTCGCAAAAGATCGCGCCGGTGCGATGGACGTGCTGGGCGCCGTCCGCCTGGAAGGCGATATAGCCGCGCCACGCACCTTGGTCGCGGAACGAGCGGAGCGAGGCGCGCCAACGTCGGCCCGCAGAGTCGAGCACCCGGGTCTCGACCGTCGACGGAGCGTCAGCCGTCGGCGCCTCGGGGGATTCGTCGAGGTCCCTCAGGTGACCGTCGGGATAGAGCTCCAGATCGTCGAGCCAGACGTCGAACGGTGGAAGGGGAAGCAACTCCTCGCAGTACCGCGTGAGAACCGCGAGCGGATCGTCCGTGCGTGACGTCGGGGCCCCCTCGCACGCCCTGCGATACAGGGGGCGGATCGCCTCGCGCGGAAGCATGCGAACGAGCCGCGCGGCCTGCGCCCGCCGGTAGGCGCGGTAGCGGTGACCCAACTCGCGGAGCGTGGCGAGCTCGTCGAACTCCCGAACGGACTCCCCGGCGACGAGCATGGGCCCCCTACCCGCTCAGTGGACCACGCTCGAGGCCACCGCGGGCGCCATGATCTTCACGGGCCGCACCCGGGGCTCGCGGTCGGACAACCCGGCGAGCGTCTCCCTCGCGCCGAAAGTATGCGTCAAGCTGCCGATCTCCTGGAACCGCTCCGGCTCGAAGCGGGCCATGAGCGCCGCCAGCCCGCTGCGCATGGCCCGTAGCTCGGTGCGTGCGTCGTCGAGGGTCTCGGGCAACGGAAATCGCACCTGGTAGGCCAGGGACTCATTCAGGGTGGCCGGAACCAGGCGGCGTACCTCGGCGTGCAGGAATGCGTCGAGCAACGCGTGCTCCAGCTCGGCGTCGGGAGCCTGGAGAGCGGTCCGGAAGAGAAGCGCCGCCGCGTCGTAGTCCAGGTGAGCCCGGGCCAGCCGGCCCGGTCCCAGCACGTATCGAATGGACGTGCCCTCGTGCAAGTCGAAGTCCCGGCAGATGTCGCGGAAGCCGATCCTCAGAAAGGTCGGCCGCGACAGCGGACCGAATCCCACGCGCTCGAGCACCCGCAGGCCCAGGCGGAACGCGTACTGCCGAAGCGGATCCGTCTCGCGGGTCGCAGCCGCGGCGGACACCAAGGCATTCACGTGCGCGAGCGTCGGGTCGTAGACCCAATCCAGCACCACCAGCTCGGTGCTGAGATCGAGCGTCTTGAGCTGTCCGCTCCCGAGATCGACCGCCTCCGAAGAGGCGGCGTAGCGCCCCTCCAGCACGAGGGCGAGCCCGATGTCCTCGATGCGGCCGCCCGGCGTATCCAGCTCGTGCACATCACGATACTGGACGACGGCACGCGTGAGGGAAAGCTCGCAGATGCCCGGAACGTCCCCCATGGCCTCGAGCCGGGCGTCCGTCAGAGCACTCTGATTCATAGCGTCCACGTCATCGGACCCTTTTTCGGAAAACAAACCCGGCTTTCGCCGGGTCCGACAGTACTGCCACGCCCTGTCGCACAGCGCATTGTCAGGCCACCGCAGAGGGAGCCCAGCGAAACGATAACCTTCTGTTTACGAGCGTCGCAAGGATCACGTTCGCGGTGGCGCCACGCTGTGCAAACGGGTTGTGCTGGAGGGGCGCCTCGTTCATCTTGCGAGCGTCATGACGATCCTGGCCGAACGCAGGCGCTCCGTTGCTTTCCTGGAGAGCGAAGGTGAGACCTGGGCCTGCTTTCTCGTCACGTTCCCCACCGAAGACGGTCATTGGCACGGCTACTTCTCCTTCCGGCCCGGCGACGGAGACGCCGCCGAGGACGAGATTCGCACCACCAACATCTTCATCGAGGCCTCCGAGGCCGAGATCCACGAGAAAGCGAGAGGGCTCGGGCGGCCTCTTCTGGGGGGGCTTCTTTCGTCCGCCCTGCACACGGCTACCCGCGGCGACGCGTCGAGCCACCATCTACGACGACGGTTCCGGACGTTCCTCGCGCAGAACTCGCAGGAGCTCTCCGGTGACTGGGACCTGGACGGTGAAGCGGCCCCCACGCCCGAGGAGATCGAGGACCTCCGCTCGCTCTACGCATCCTATCGTCTGGATCAGGTGTCCCACCTCATCTGCCTCGTCGACCCCCGCGACTTCGAGCCTGCGGTCGACCTGATCCTGGAGGGGAAGAGTGTGGACTTCCGCACGAAGGACCGGCTCCAGTTCGCGATGATGGTGGTGGAGCACATCGAGCGCCTCCTCCCTCTTCCTCCCTTCGAGGTGTGGGCGAAGGACTTCCTGGAGAACCCCGAGACCTACCGGCTCTACACGCATACGCTGCACCGGGAAGGACGGCTTCCGTAGAGCGGACCCGGATCGGCAGCCGGGGGTGGGAACGCGGTGGGAAGAGAACGGAGCACGACGGTGGCGCCCGTTGCCTCGGTTGGGCGCTTCATGATAGCTTTCTTCGCTTGTTCCTATTGTTCTTTCCATGAGGAGAGTGGTCGTCTTGGAAGTAGTCGTCCAGGAGAACGAGAGTCTTGAGCGGGCCCTGCGCCGCTTCAAGCGGAAGGTGCAGCGCTCCGGCCTCTACTCGGAGTTGAGGAAGCGTCGGTTCTACGAGAAGCCCAGCGCGCAGCGGAAGCGGAAGCGTGAAGCCGCCATCCGCAGGGAGCGCAGGCGGCAGCGGCGCAATAGCACTCGACGGGCGTAACCGCGCTCGAGGCTAGCGGACTCTCGTCCTGAGAGACTCGCAAGACGGCCTTCCCAACGGGAAGGCCGTTCTCTTTCGTTCCTGCTCCCGGCGGGTCACGCCGCCGCGGTCCGCTGGAACAATTCGTCCATGCCCCGCCACTGCCGGAGCGCCTCGAGGCCAAGGTGCTGCCACGCGAACGTGATGAGGAGACGGTTCCAGCCCACGACCGTCCGCACCTCCGTAGGCGTGAGCCCCGCCAGCATCCGCATGGAGCGGCACAGGTTGCCGTCGGAGGTGAAGCCCATCCGGTCGGCCGCCTGAGCGACCGTCACCGACCGATTCGCCAGCACGTTCGCGGCCGAGATGAGGCGGAACCAGCGTAGGTAGGTGTAGGGCGAGGGCAGATCCCGGCGTCGGAATCGCGCCTTGAGCGCACCCCGACTCAGGCCGCACGCCGCAGCGAGTGGATGAAGATCCTTGTAGTGGGACGGGAACTCCATGATCCGCCGTGCGAAACCCCTCAGCTCCGGGGGGAGCGGCACTCCGGCGGCCCGGCCGAGATCGCCGAGGGCCCGGTCGACCCAGGTCACCTCGGACGGCTGCCGCTCGAGGATCTCGCGCAGGCGGCCGGTCAGGAACTCAACCCGTCCGAGGGGCACGTCCGCCTTCCGGCGGTCGGCCTCCCATCGCGCGAGCATCGCCTCGGTGAGAGTCACCGTACGCACGCCGCGGCTCGCCTCGACCAGCAGACGAGCTCCTCCGTCGCACGCCGCGCAGAGGAGGAGGCGGGGATAGCCCGACGCGACCGCATCGAGGGCGAGATCGTAATTCAGGATCACGTCTTCCTCGGGGTGGGCCGCGAGACACGCGGCGGCCCTCAGACGCGGATCGGAGATGTGTACGACGATCATCTCGGGTCGCCTCCGGACTGCCGAAGCGAAAGAACGACATCTCTTCAAGGATGACGCAGGAAGGGGCTTTCGCGCCACCCCTTCATCGCGCTTGGTTCCTCGAGCCCCTCACCGGCGCCGGCCGTGCCCGCCGCCGCCCACCTCGTCGTCGATCTCGTCCTGGGCGCTCATGAGATCGTGGGCTACGCCGTGGAACTGGCGCTTGACCCACCGGCGCCACGAAGCCGGCGGAGGCTCGAGCGACTCCCCGGCCTCCAGGCGGTCCAGGATCTCCTCCACCTCGGCCTGAACTTCGCGAAGCTTCTGCTTGTGGTGCGTGCCCACGGCGTACGTGACCGCGTACGCCGCACCAGCGCCCAACGCCACCCCGACACCCGAGGCGACCAGGAGCGGAGCCACGGCCACCACGGACGCTCCCACCGCCAGGCCTGCTGCCACGCCGGCCGTACCGCCTCCCAGCGCCGCGGCCACCAGGCTGTCTCTCCGGGTCCCGGGGTCCACGACCAGCTCGACGAGCGTCCGCTCGTCGTCCACGACCTCGAGGTGGACCTCCACCGACTTGGCCGAGGCCACGTAGTACTTGCGCGAGGTGAAGCTGGCGGCCCGCGCGAGCTTGGACGCCCAGTCGAGCGCCGGACGGTACTGGAGGATGTCCACCCCACGGCGCACGGCCTCGAGCAGCTGGGTGCCCGCGAGGAAATCGTCGATCTTGGACACCAGCTCGCGGGGCGTGCCCGGAACGATCCGCGAGGACTGGAGGACGCCGGGCCCGAAGATGCGGTCCAGCGGCCCATGCCCCGACAGGCCCGCGTGGACCTCGGCAAGCGCCCGGCGAACGTGCTGCTCGCTGAGGCCGACCTCCCGGGCAATCCGAAAGAGCTCGGCTTCGCTGAGCGCGTTTTCGCCGGCCTCCGGCTCCCAGGCGGCCAGCTCCGCCGCACGCCGAATGACCATGTCGAACTGACGGCGCGTGAGATTGCGGCCGTGTTCCCCGGTCATGCTCGCTCCCATCCGCTCAAAGGGCCTCGACCACCCCCGCGCCACGCTGCCCGGCCTCGATCCCCGTGGCCGCGATAGCGGACGCACGGCTCACGACTCCGAGGTCGGTCGCCGTGACGTGCTTCAGCGACCCGCCGAACGTTCCGAATCGGGTGCGCTTGCCAGAAAGAGAGACTACGTCTCGGTCGTGTCCCTGCGTTCCCATCGATCCTCC
This sequence comes from uncultured Gemmatimonadaceae bacterium, assembly GCA_964519125.1. Lineage (GTDB taxonomy): Bacteria > Gemmatimonadota > Gemmatimonadetes > Longimicrobiales > Gaopeijiaceae > SZUA-318. Next base: position 8,824 of record CAZFIS010000025.1, read on the forward strand.
CCTGGCAGGTCGGCGCCCGCGCGGTATACCGATCCGGTCATACGAATTCCGCGGCTGGCTTCTCCTTCAGGTACTGCCGGAAGGCCTGCTTGTTGTTGCACTTCATGTAGGCCTCCTCCGCATCGATCTGCCCGGACATCAGGAACTCAAGGATGTGTTGATCCAGCAGCTGCATGCCATCCTTCTTGCCCGTCTGGATCATCGACGGAATCTGGAAGACCTTGTTCTCGCGGATGAGGTTGGAGACCGCAGAGGTGCCCACCATGACCTCGTGCGCGGCCACCCGTCCCTTCCCGTCCTTCTTGCGCAGCAGCACCTGGGACACCACGCCCTTGAGCGACTCGGCGAGCATCGCCCGGATCTGCTCCTGCTGGTCGGCAGGGAAGACGTCGATGATGCGGTCGACGGTCTTCGGAGCCGTGCTGGTGTGTAGGGTCCCGAACACGAGGTGGCCGGTCTCGGCCGCGGTGATGCCGAGCTCGATCGTCTCCTTGTCGCGCATCTCGCCCACCAGGATGACGTCGGGGTCCTCACGCAGCGCGGCGCGCAGGGCGTTGGCGAAGCTCTTCGTGTTCGTGGTGATCTCGCGCTGATTCACCAGGCACTTCTTGTTCTGGTGCACGAACTCGATCGGATCCTCGATCGTGAGCACGTGGTCGGCGCGCGTGTCATTGATCAGGTCCACCATCGCCGCGAGCGTCGTGCTCTTGCCGGAGCCCGTCGGACCCGTGACGAGGACGAGCCCCTTCGTGAGCATGCAGAACCTGCGGACCGCGTCGGGCAACCCGAGCTGATCGGCGCTGAGGATCTTGGAGGGAATCGTGCGCATCACGGCGCCCAGCCCCTTCCTCTGCCAGAAGACGTTCACGCGGAAGCGCGCCAACCCCTCGATCTCGTACGCGAAGTCGTAGTCGAGCTTTTCGAGGAATCGCATGCGCCATTCCTCTTCCATGATCTCGTAGACCAAGGCCTCCATGTCCTTGTTGGTCAGCTCGCGGAACTTGATCCGCTGTATGTGGCCGTGCACACGCATCACCGGTGGAGAGCCGGTGGTCAGGTGGAGGTCGGACCCTCCTTGCTCGACGAGAACCTTCAGAAACTGATCGATCTGGGGCATGGGGGCTCTTCCTGGCGAATCAGGCATGAAGAGGCTCGAGCGACCATTCGAGACGATTCCCTTCGGCTGCGGCGATGTGCAGCTCCCAGCGGATCCCGGCGTCGTAGGCGGGTCTGAGATCGTCGGCCATGGGCCACAGGAGGAACGCGACGGAGGCCACGTCCAGCGCGCTGCTGGCCCAGTCGGCCTGGTTGCCGGTGAGGTCCACGGTGACCACGTCGAAGTGGAACGCGCGAAGCGTGTCCAGCTCCGCGGCCCACTGGTCCGGATCTGTCGGCATCTGGAGGCTGAACGCCTCTTCGGCCGCTGCCTGGTCCTGCGCGTTGATGTAGATGCTCCGCCACGAGGAGTCCAGGAGGAGCACCGGTAGATGCGCGAGGATCTCGTGGCCCAGCGCCGCCGGCTCGGAGGTCACCACGAAACGCGCCGAGCCCGAGCGGGCGAGCATGCGGATCTCCGAGAGGATGCCCTGCGCCGGAGGCGGAAAGCGCTCCTGGAGTACCGACCTCTCCTGAATCGGACGGAAGAGGTACTCGTGCCCGGACTCATCGCCCAGGTAGCGTACATCCACCGACGTGACGATGCCCTCTCGGTTGATCGTGGCCTCCCATCGGGCCTGGAGCGAGGCGCCGATCCTGTCCGCCGGTGGTGGGTCCATGAGCTGCTCGAGCTCCGACTCCCAGAGCCCTTCCAGCGGGCGGCGGTGTATCGTGCCCGACTCGTCCCACCAGATCCAGGAGCGCCGCCCGCGCGTGGAGATCCCGAACCGGGCGGAGCCCGCCTCGGTCACGAGCTCGAACGCTTCCACCAGGCGGACGGGAGTGGGACGCCCACCTTCCTCGGCGGCGGCGCCCCGCGCGTACACCTGACGGATGACCTCGCGGATGTTGGCCGCCGATGCCAGCGCCAGGTCGATCTTGAGGTCCGTGCGCGCCTGGAGCTCGTCCACGGCCGAGGTGCGGATCGGAGACTCGACCACGACCGTGAGCGTGTCGTCGGTCTTCATGATCGGCAACGTGAGATGCGCCAACGCCCACTCGGGCGAGACCAAGGACGCCGCCTCCATGTCGATGCTGTCGGCGTCCGGGAAGACGTACGGGAGATCGAACTGGGAGGCGAGCCCCCACTCGAGCTCCGCCTGCGTGACGATCCCGCAGGCGAGGAGCGCCTCTCCGAAGTAGCCACCGTGATCGCGCTGGTATTCCAGGGCGCGGCCGACGTCTTCCTCCGAGATGCGTCCCAGGCTCATCAGGATCTGACCGATCGTTCTTCGTTCAGGCATGCTCGGTTCCGTTGGAGATTCGTCAGGTCCAGGCCATCCACCGGGCCACCTCGTCCCCGATCCAGACTCCGACCTCCATCGCCTTGACGGTCGGCACCGTCACTGCGTGCTCAGCGCACCACACAGGTCCGGCGTCGTCGTTCCCCCGGCCACCGACCGGGCGGCGATCTCCTCCACCTTACGTACCGCTTCCGGATGTCCGAAAGCCCCCGGCGTGCCGCCGGACGCTGGCCCGGGCCACAACCTCGGGTCCGATGCCGTCTCCGAAGATCAGGGCCATAGGGATCATGCTCGGGGGTCGCCGGGATCGGCGTGGACGGCGCCCGCGGATCTCCGGGAGCCCGTCCTGGCAGCGCCGGGAGATTAAGGCTTCGGACGGACGACCACCACCCCATGGGCGGGAGCACCGTTGCCCTCCACGAGAAAGGGGTAGCGCCCCGGGGGCGCTTGGTCGAACCGGACGACGAAGCGGCTGTCGCGGTTCACCAGCGGCGGAGACGAAGCCTGATCGGACTCCTGGAGGAAGGCTCGCGCGGCGGCGGCGAGGCTGTCCAACTCGAAGTGCACCTCGTGGATGCGCCCATCGCCCGTCACGAACTCGACGTACGCTCCAGCGGATAGGGACACGGTGGGCGGCCGCACCTGCTCGCTGTCGCCTCCCAGGAGCGTCACGCGGTGGACCTCGTCCTTGTCCGTCAGGCCCAGTTCCCGACGGAGCGTAGCATCGGGCGCGAAGCGGGGTGCCGCGGGCTTGCAGCCCCACACCACAAGCAGGCCTACGAGGACTGCCGCCGTCGCGGGAAAGGCGCTTCTGCGTCCGCGGGCCCGCGCACGCGAGCCCCACACCGTCAACCGCGGACCTCCGCTCCGCAGGTGATGCAGAAGCGCCACTCGGGCTCGAGCTCCGCGCCGCACTCCGGGCACGGGATCACGTGCACGTCGGTGCCGCAGAAGGGACAGAAGTTGAGGTTCGGACGCTCCGGCAGTTCCGCCCTGCACCACGGGCACGTCTGGGCGAGGACGGGCTCGTCGCCGGCCGCCGCGCCCGTCGCTGACGCTCCCAGCTCCTCCGAGGGGGCCAGGTCCCCGATCGAGATCGAAGACCCGTCGTCCGCTGCGTCCCACAGGGGCGCTCCCACCGGCTCGGCGAACGTGGAGACGCGCGCGGGGTTGAGGCGCACGTCCACGGCCGCGAACTCACGGAAGAGGCCCGTGTTGGGGTTCGGCGACTCGATCTCGTCCCTGATCCTGCGCAACGCGGGCTCCGAGTCGAGTACCAGGTAGTCTCCTTCGCCGGAGAGCAGCCGCAGGAGCGCGTCCTCGTAGTCGCCGTTCATCTCGACGCCGATCCGGTCGCGATGGGTTCCGTAGGGGACGAACGTCTGGTAGATCTCGGCCACCGTGAAAGGCCCGTCGAGGTAGTCGGGCCGCTTCGCGCGGATCTCCTCGACGAGCGCTCCATGGAAGCGCTCGAGCACCCGGTCCATCTCGTTGGTCGTCATCCCGCGTCGTCCTCCGATTCATGCTCGAGATGCACCAGGCCGGCCTCGATGGCCGCGCGCAGGAACGTCTCGGGATCGGTGAAGGGGATCACTACCCCGCTCTGCTCCTGCCAGCGTTCGGCCAGGCGGCGCATGTAGTGCGTGATCGTCTCGTGGGAGAAGCCCGCCTGATCCCGCATCTGTCGTACGATCTCGTGCCACGTCCCCGAGACCCGATGGCCATCGAACAACCGGATCACGCGAGTCCCCCCACCCCACCCCGTCTGGGCCTGGGACCTTTCGAACAGCTCGAGCTGGCTCGGATCGTACACGACACCCGGCAGCGGCCCTCCGAGCGCCGACTCCACCTCGGAGAGAAGCCGGTCGATCGGATCCTCGAGCGCCTCCAGCTCCCGGAGCCTCTGCTCCCACGGAGCCAGCCGCGCGTCGCCCGCCTCCAGGTGCCACAGCGACCGCTTCAGCTCGATGAGCCGCCACACGGCCAGCGCGTCCCAGTGCTCCTGGGGGGGAACCCGCTCCAACTCTCGCAACGAGCCCTCCCAGTCCCCACGGTCGTACAGGAGATGACCCAGATAGATCCGGGCCTCGTGGAGATCGGGATCCAGACGCAGCGCCCGGCGGATCTGGCGCCCCGCGCCGACTTCGTCTCCCAGGCGGTGAAAAGCGTAGCCCAGTGCGGCCGCCGCCTCCGCGCTGTCGGGGCGGACCGCCGCCGCCTTTGCGAAGACGTCCCGGCACTCGGCGTACATCGCCTCGCGATACAGGGCCCGGCCCATCGTCAGCATGAGCTCGATGTCCTCGTCGAAGCCCATGGCGGCCACCTGCTCGAACAGGTGCAGGGCCTGCTCGCGCTCTCCGAAGCGAAGCAAGGTCTCGCCGAGCCCGACCAGAGCGTCTTCGTGCGCCGGATCGAGGACGGCTGCCCGCTCGAACGCGTGCCGGGCCCATGCGTATTCCTCCCGCGCTATGCGGGCGTAGCCGAGGCCCACATAAAGCTCCACGGCGTTCGGATAGAGCGAGAGGCCCTCCTTGAGCATCTCGAGGGCCCCTTCATAGTCACCGTCGTTGTAGAGCTTGTGTGCCTGCTCGTCGTATTCCTCGGAGCTGAGGAATCCCTCGGGCATCTACCGGTCTCCTTGCCGGACGCGGGTCGAGGCGGTGAAGGACGTGCTCTGTGCGGTAGGCAACGTCCAATGTAACTCGGGCTTCGGGACGATACCACCCTGAAAATGGGACGCCGTCGGGCCGCTCACGCCTTCCCGTAGGCAACACCGCAGAGCGGGCAAACGAGGTCCTTGCCGGCCCTCACCAGGCGATGCCCGGGGCCGTGGCGCGGGCAGTCGGGTTCGCCGCCGCCGTCCTGAACCTCGCGCACCTTGCGCCGCTCGGTGCGGGTGGCCTTGGGGATGTCGAGTTCGTAGCGCAGCGACGAGGCGCTGCACTCGAAGAACGCCACAGCACCTCCCCCGTTGGCCGAGCGGACGCCCAGAAACTCCAGGAATCCGCCCATCGGAGACGACAGGCGCTGTCCCGCGTAGAAGGCCTTGAGCAGCCGTTTGGAGCTTTCCAACCGAAGCGCATCGGCCACCGCGTCCCCTCCCTGGCATGGCCACCGTGAGAGGGGCCAGTTCGCGATCCTGGATGGGCCCTCAATGGCGCTCCATCCACCTCATCGGGCAGCAAACGGCCGAAAGTATAGGGACGATGGGCGACAGTCGCCACCCGTTCGTGATCCGAGTGTGATATCCGGGGGGACTTCGGGGTGTGGCACAAGCGGGGAGCCCACTCGGCCCCCCGCCCCTTCGAAGCGCTGTGAAGCGGCTCGGGCGCTGCGTCAGGCGGCGCTTGCGTCCTCGAGAGACTTCGCTGTACTGTCGGCGCCGTGCGGAATGGCCGGCTTGCAGAAGCGGGAGCCGATCTCGTGCAGCTCCTTGAGATCGATCTCGGTCAAATCGGGGTAACGCTCACCGAGGTACTCGATGGTCTCGTCCATCCAGTGATCCTGGTCTTCGGACGCCGCTTGGAGCACCCCACAGCGATTGATATGACTGAAAAGCTCGTCACGAGCCCGGTTCATGAGCTTGTCTCTACCCAATTTCTCCTCCCTTCCAGTGGTGCGGCCGTGCGCTCGCGCGCCCTCCAAGCCATCGAACGTGGATGCTCGATGCCTCAGCCTAGAAACCTAACGGCCTGGTCGTGTACGCGAAACCGGGCCCAGGAGCACGTCCATGGGTGAGCAGCACGCCCCCGACGCCGTGGCGCTCGAGGTGTTCCGCCACCTGTTCACCGCCCTCGCGGAGGAGATGGGCGCGGCCCTGAAGCGTGCGTCCTTCTCTCCCAACATCAAGGAGAGAAGAGACTACTCGTGCGCCCTGTTCGACCCGTCGGGCGCCGCCGTCGCACTCGGGGACCACATGCCCGTGCACCTCGGCGCGATGCCGATGAGCGTGGAGGCCGCACTCGCCGAGCTGGGCACACTCGCACCGGGTGACGTCGCCTGTTTGAACGATCCGTTCCGGGGCGGGACCCACCTGCCGGACGTGAGCCTCCTGGCTCCTGTCTACGCTGGGGGTGGGCGCCTCCTCGGATACGTGGCTTCCCGAGCTCACCACAGCGACGTGGGCGGCTCGACACCAGGCTCGATGCCGCTCGCGCGGGAGATCTTCGAAGAGGGCATCCGCATTCCCCCGGTGAGGCTCTACACCGAGGGACGCCGCAACGAGGATCTGTGGAAGACCATCCTGGCCAATGTGCGCACTCCCGTGGAACGCGCCGGCGACCTGGACGCCCAACTCGCTGCGTTACACACGGGGCGCACGCGCCTCCTGGAAATCGCCGAGCGGCGCGGAGCGAACGAGACCCTGGCTGCCATGCGAGCGCTCATAGCGTATGCCGACCGCCTGGTGGAGGCGGGGCTCGAGCGCATCCCGGACGGACGCTACGAGGCCGAGGATTTCATGGAGGACGACGGCTTCGGCTCCGGTCCGGTGCCCATCCGGGTGGCGCTCACGGTGGGGGGAGATCGCCTCGGGGTGGACTTCGCCGGGACGGCGCCCCAGGTCCCGGGCGGCATCAACGCCGTCGCGGCGATCACGTCTTCGGCGTGCCGCTACGTGGTGCGCTGCGTAGTCGAGGCGCTCCTGAGCGAGCCGCTTCCGGCGGGAGGGGGCTCGATGTCGGCGGTGACCCTGTCGCTGCCCGAGGGCACCCTCGTCAACGCCCGCCTCCCTGCGTCGGTAGCGGCCGGCAACGTGGAGACGAGCCAGCGCATCACCGACGTCCTCATCCGCGGGTTCGCCCAGGCGCTGCCCGACCTCATGCCGGCCCTCTCCCAGGGGACCATGAACAACCAGACGGTCGGAGGCGTGGACCCCAGGACCGGAGCTCCGTTCGCCTACTATGAGACGGTGGGGGGCGGCATGGGCGCGGGCCCGTCGGGGCCCGGCCTGTCGGGCGTGCACGTGCACATGTCGAACACGATGAACACGCCCGTCGAAGCCCTCGAGCATGCCTACCCGTTCCGCATCACGCGCTACAGCATCCGCAGGGGAACCGGCGGAGCGGGGCTCCACCGTGGCGGGGACGGCCTGCGCCGGGACCTCATGATTCTCGCGCCCGCTCGTGTCGCGCTGCTCACCGAGCGCCGCACCGTGGGGCCGGCGGGGGCCCGGGGCGGAGCCGACGGAGGGACGGGAGAGAACGTCCTGATCCATCGGGGGGTAGAGGAGCCCCTTCCGGGTAAGGCCACCTTCTTCGTGGAAGCGGGCGACATCGTCAGCATCCGCTCCCCGGGCGGCGGTGGCTGGGGCCCTCCATCCGACTCCACCGAACGCTGAGGCCATGCAGATCCTCCTCGCCGTCGTCTGCGACGACGCGAAGCTGAACGCCAAGGGCAAGCTCGACGTGCACGGGATCTTCAACGATCTCTATGCGCCGGGCTTTCCCGCCAAACAGGAACGCATGACCCTCGTCCTCGTGGTGGAGTGGGACCGCGAGGACGAAGGCCGCTACCGCTTCCGCGTCGACCTGCGCGATCCCGACGGCGAGTCGATCCTCTCGTTGGACGGCCATACCGACGTGGACCGCCGCCCCGCCGATCGGCCTCCTCCGCGCACCCGGCTCGTGATGCCGCTCGGCGAGGTGATCTTCCCGCAGCCGGGAGCCTACGACTTCCGCGTCACGATGAAGGGTCAGACGTTTTCCGGCACCAGCCTGTACCTGGTGGAGTCCGACGAGGCACCGGCCGCCTCGTAGGAGCCGACATCCCGTGCTCGGACGACCACGCGTCGTGGGACCCTCGGGTCCGGTCCTTCTCCCCGAGGGGGGTGCCCGCCGGGTCTGCATCGTGCTGCTCTCCGGAATCGGAGACGTCGTGCACGGTCTCCCTTTGGCGAACGACCTCAAGCGGCTCTCGCCCGACACCGAGGTGGTATGGGTCGCCGAGCCCGCCCCGGCGCAGGTGCTCGAGCACCACCCGTCCGTGGACCGCACGATCGTCTACCGCACGCATGCCGGGCTGAACGGCGTGACGGAGCTTCGCTCTGCGCTCGCCGACGTGCGCGCCGACCTCACCCTCAACATCCAGCGCTACCTCAAGAGCGCGTGGCCCACACTGTTCTCGGGGGCGCCCGTGCGCGTGGGTCTACCCCGCTCCAAGACGCGCGACGGCATCTTCCTGGCACACACGCACGTGCTCCAGGAGGGGCCCTGGAAGCACAGTCAAGAGCTCTTTCTCGACTTCCGCTGGGCGCTGGGCGTGCCGAGGGACGCGCCGGTCACGTGGGGCCTGCGCTTCTCCGACCGGGAGCGGGAAGAGCAGCATGCCTTCTTCACCCGGCTCGACGAGCGTCCCCGCGCCGCGCTCGTGGTCGGGTCGGCGAACCCGAACAAGGACTGGCCGGCCGAGCGCTCGGCCGCGCTGGCCGATGCGCTCGCCGAGGACCACGGCCTCCAGGTGCTCCTGGTCGGAGGGCCCTCGCAGCGCGAGCGGCGCCTGGCAGACGCCGTGCTCGCCGCCGCCCGGTCCCGGCCGCTCGACTGTCTCGGTGACTCCGTGCGCCGGCTCTCCTGGATCCTGGACGGGTGCGGCCTGGTCGTCTCGCCCGACACCGGTCCGCTCCACATCGCGCACGCGCTCAACGTTCCGGTCATCGGATTGTTCGCGCACACGAACCCCGCACGGGTGGGTCCGTACGCGCGCTTCCGCGACCTCGTGGTCGACCGCTACACGGAGCCTGGCGACGAGCCCGATCCTTCCGGCTACCTTCCCAAGAACGATCGCATGGACACGATCACGGTGCACGACGTGCTCGAGAAGGTCGAGGTGGCCCGATCCCGCTACCCATAACGCTTCCGGACCTGCTCCCCGACGGCTACGAGCCCGTCGAGATGGGACGCACGCGCGCCTTCGCCGTCGCCACGGCGGTGCCGTGGCTGCGGGGCACGCTCGCGGCCGGCCTCACGCTCGCGCAGTGGGCCGAGGCGCAGCCCACCGCGGAGCCCCGGGCGGGACGAGGTCGGGTGCACGTGGTGCCCGCGCCCGCGAGCGGACCCGGGGGACGAGGGCGCTGGGCGGTACGCCACTACTTCCGCGGCGGCGCGGTCGCCCGGCCGCTCCTCCGCGATCGGTACCTGTCGGTGGGCACGCCGCGGCCCTTCCGGGAGATCCTGGCCAGCCATGGGGCACGCGCCCGGGGGATCCCGACGCCCGCTGTGGTGGCAGGCGCCGTGTACCCTAGCGGGATCTTCCACCGTGCCGATCTCGTCACCGAGCTCATCCCCGACGGGATGGTCCTCGCGGACGTACTCTTCGGAGAGGACCGACCCACCCCGGAGCGCGGCCGCGCGGCGCTCGCGGCCGCGGGAGAGCTCATCCGGCGCATGGAGCGCACCGGCGTGCGACACGTCGACCTGAACGCCAGGAACATCCTGCTCACCTGGAGTGCGGACGCGGAGGGCGCTCCGTCCGTCCATCTCCTCGACCTGGACGCGTGCACCCTCACGAGCGGCCCCCTCCCGGCGGGTCCCATGCAGGCACGCCTCCAACGCTCGCTGCGCAAGTTCGAGCGACGAAGCGGACGCAAGCTGGGTGCCGACGCCTGGGCGGCGCTCCGCGGAGAACCGGGAGGTGGAGGATGAGCGACGCCGGCGGGTGGAGCGGTCCCCCACCGCGCGAGATCTGCATCGTCATGCTCTCGGCGATCGGGGACGCCGTGCATGTCCTACCCGTCGCGAACGCGCTCAAGCGTACCTGGCCGGCGTCGAGGATCACCTGGGTCATCCAGCCCGTGCCGCACTTGCTCGTGCGAGACCATCCCGCGATCGACGACTTCGTGCTCTTCCGTCGCCGTCGTGGACTCCAGGGGTGGGAGGGCTTCGCGGAGCTGGGACGCTCCGTGCGGGAGCGCCGCTTCGACCTCCTCATCGGGCTTCAGGTCTACTTCAAGGCCGGCCTCATCACCGGTCTGATTCCGGCCGACATCAAGCTCGGCTTCGATCGGCGCCGCGCGCGCGACATGAACTGGCTGTTCACCAACCGGCGCATTCCCGCGCACGCGCCCCAGCACGTCCAGGATCAGTACTTCGAGTTCGTGCGTTGGCTCGGCATCGATCCGGAGCCCGTGGTCTGGAACCTCCGCCTGAGCGAGCGCGAGCGCGAGGCGCAGGCAGCGTTCTTCGAGCGCCTCGGAGCTCCTGCGTGCGCGGTCGTGGTGGGCACGAGCAAGCCGAAGAAGAACTGGACTCCGGAGGGATACGCGCGCGTGCTCGAGGAGATCGAGCGCACCCACGGCCTCCGTCCCGTGCTCGTGGGTGGCCCTTCGGCTCTCGAGCGCGCGCTGGCCGACGCCGTGCTCGAGCGCACGCGGGCCGACGTGGTGGACGCACTGGGCGACGACCTGCGCAGGCTGGTGTGGATCATCGAGGGAAGCGCGCTCACGCTGAGCCCGGACACAGGTCCGCTCCATATCAGCCGCGCGGTGAGCACCCCCGTGGTGGGGCTCTACGGGTATACGAACCCGAAGCGCACGGGGCCGTATGGTGCGTATCGGGAACTGGTGGTGGACGGCTACGCGCGCTATCCCGGTGAGGACTACCCGCTCGAGCACGCGTACCGTGACGGCATGGCACGCATCACGGTCGACGCCGTCCTGGAGAAGGTCGCCCTGGCCGTCGAGCGCTACGTGCGACGGCGGTAGCGGCGAAGCGACAGCACGCCAGCCAGGATCCACATGATGTGCGCCCGCCGTGCGACGTCGCGGTGTGGCGGTGGAATTCCACCGCCACGA
>CAZFIS010000025.1:20110-31583 GCA_964519125.1 uncultured Gemmatimonadaceae bacterium
CGCCACGAGTGAGGAAGCGAGCACGCTGCACACCGGAGCGAGCGCGAGACAGGCCAAGGGAAGGTGCAGCCCGATCCCGGCAACCACCACGACCGCCAGCACGGCAGCCGCCAGCCACCCCCCGACACTCCTGGTGCGACTCATGTCAGGACCCCTTCACCGCGTAGACCAGCACCCTGACGGACACGGAGATCCGATGCGTGAGCAGGTCGAGTGCCGTCGTGCGCGCCGACGGCGATTCCCCCCCGGGCACGACGTCACGGCGAGCAGCGCGATCGGGAGTAGACGCGAGGTCCGGTTCATCTCGCGTCTTCCACGGAGGCTCAGCTCCCGGAGCCGTCGGTGAGCGAGTCCCGAGCCGCCTCGGCCGCGGCCAGCGCGGCCCGGGACTCGGGGTTCAGCGGCGTCCCCTCCGTATAGGACTTCAGGTGGAGGGTGAGCGAGCCGGGAAAGTGCGGGATATCGGAGTGCATGTACACGAGGAGGCGGCGAGCGTCGTCGGTGAAGTACAGCTCGGCGTTACCGCCTTCTCCGAAGAGCCCGGAAGTCTTGATCATGGGCTTCACCACGATCGTGTGGAAGGTCCCCGCGGGCTCCTTGCGCACCTCCTTGCGCAGAACCTTGATGACGACCGGGTTCCCGTCGGCCTTGAAGTAGCGCGAGAAGGTATACGTCTTGCCGACCTCCAGGGGGAGCGTGCGGACAAAATAGACGAAGGAGATGTCATCGAGCGGCAAGGCAGAGGCCAGCGGGCCGGACTCGTCATTGTCCTCCCGCTTCCAGACGAGATCGTCCGGGTACAGCTCGTAGTGCCGGTAGCTCCTGTAGTTCACCTCGTGCAGTCTCTGGATGAAGCGCCGGCTCACCAGGTCGCGGACCGAGAACCAGGTCGTGCTCAGGTCGTCGACATCGGCCGGTCCGAAGCCTCCCTTGATGGCCATCGTGGCCTTGTAGCTCAGGTGACCGCGCACGGTGTCGAGGCCCTGCACCGTCATCGATCCCTCGCCCACCGAGAAGATCCCGATCTTCACCTTGTAGACCATGTGCTCGCCCGGGCCGAACGGAGCCGGGGCGGCGGATGGATCCAGGGGCACCCCTGCCACGTGCGTGGTCACGGAGTCGACGTGCAGCCTGGGATGCACGGCCTGCGCGTGCACCCGGCCCCAGACCAGGAGCAGGGCGGCCGCCAGGGCCACGCCCAGCGCGAGACGACGCATCAGGCCGCCGTGGTGTCCGGATGGGACCAGGAAGACTTGCCGCGGAGCCGAACCAGTGAGAGGAGCGTCTGAACGGGGCGGAAGCGCGAGGGGCGCGTCCGCAGTCGGTACCGCAACGTGAGCGGCGCCTCCTCGATCCTGCGGGCATACGGAGCCAGGGCGGCCAGGAGCTCGACATTGGCGGCCCACCCGTCGGACTTGAGAAGGGGAGCATCCTCCGGGCGGTCGCGAAACGCCTTCTTGAGCACGATCACGCGGTACGCTCGGAGGCCGCTCAACGGATCCGACACCGGGGCCGCGCCGAAGACCCGGCCCAGCGCAAATCGAGCCAGACGCCGCACGAGCCGCACGACCCGGGGCGGGCGATCGGCGTCGGTGTCGATGCACCCGGCGACGATGTCCGCGCCGCCCTCGAGCACCTTCACGAGCGTCACGATGTCGTCCGGATTCTCCGTGAAGTCGCCCTGGAGGACCACCGCGCAGTCCCGCTTCGGGTAGTCCGCGTCGTCGACGACCCGGCGGAGCAATCGCTCGACCGCGCGTCCGTAGCCGATCCGCTCCTCGGTGCGTAGCACCGTGAGCGGCAGCTTCCTGCGGTACCGCCCGAGAACTTCGGCCGTGTCGTCCGTGGATGCGTCGTCCAGCACGACGATCCGATAGTCGCGACCGAACTCGCCGAGCGCCTTGCGCACCTTCCAGGCCAGGACCCCGACGGTCGCGGCCTCGTTGTGGCAGGGAATGCAGACGTAGATCAAGGAATCCTCAGGGGGACGGAGATCAGATCGGGTCGCTGGGCGGGGAGAACTGGCAAGTTATACCGGTGCGTCCTGGGGCGGTTCCTCCCCGGGCATCGTACCCGCGTGCTTCCTCCAGCGCTTGTGCTGCCAGAAATACTGCTCGGGGGCGGCCCGCACCGCGCGCTCCAGCGCGGCGGTATGGGCGGTCGTGAGCGCCAGGACGTCCCACTCGGAATCGCCCGTCCGTTCCACGTCGATGCGCTCCAGAGTGAGCTGGTACCTGGGACGCCACCCCGGATGCCTCAGCATGACGCCCAGGAAGAGCGGGCATCGTGCACGGATCGCAAAGACCGCCGGGCCCCGTGCCGTCGAGGCCCGCACCCCGAAGAACGGGACGAGCAGCCCGAACTCGCGAGCGTTCTGATCGGCCACCAGCGCAACGGCTCCGCCCCCCCTGAGCGCGCGCATCACGTCCCTGGGTGCCCGGGAGACATCGACCGTACGCACGCCGAGTCGCTCGCGAGCCGCCGTGAGCGCCTCTCCGAACCGGCGGTTCGCCATCCCCTTCGCCACGGCGAGCAACGGAACCTCGCGCACGGCCAGAGCGGCGCCCGCGATCTCCCAGTTTCCCAGGTGGCCCGTGACGAGCACGGCGCCGCGGCCTTCCGCCAGAGCCTCACGAAGCTCCTCGAGCCCCACCACACTCGTGCGCACCCGCATGTCGGGCGCCGCGAGCCCGGCCAGGCGGAGGACCGCCACGGCCTCGCGACCCAGATGCACGTACGAAGCGCTCGCCGTGCGTGCGCGCCAACGCGCGGTCCGATCGGGAAACGCCAGGGCCAGATTCCGTTCGACGACGTCCCTACGGATCCTCAGGACGCTCCCCACCACCCAGCCCAACCCTGCACCCAGGCGCTGTGCGAGCCCCTCCGGAAGCGCTCGCAGAAACGCCGACAGCACCCGGAATGTCCCGTACTCGAGGGCGTGGGCGAGCGCCTTGTCGCTCATGTGCGCGACGTGCCGGCGTCCTCGAACTGGAGCTCGTGGAGCCTTCGGTAGAGCCCCCCGCCCGCCATGAGCGAGGCGTGGTCGCCGCGCTCCACGATCCGGCCCTCCTTCAGCACGAGGATCTGGTCAGCCCGTTGGATGGTCGACAGGCGATGCGCGATGACGAAGACCGTGCGCCCCACCAGGAGGCGCTCGATGGCTTCCTGCACGAGGCGCTCGGACTCGGTGTCCAGCGAGCTCGTGGCCTCGTCCAGGATCAAGATCGGAGGATCGCGCAGGAGCGCGCGTGCGATCGCGATACGCTGGCGCTGGCCGCCGGAGAGCTCGGTGCCGCGCTCCCCCACGATGCTCTCGTAGCCCTCCGGCATCTGGGAGATGAACGGGTGGGCGTGCGCCGCCTGGGCGGCGCGCTCGATCTCCTCATCCGTCGCACCGGGACGCCCGTAGGAGATGTTGGCCCGCACCGTATCGTGGAAGAGCACCGTCTCCTGCGACACGATGCCGAGCCTGGCCCTCAGCTCCTCGATCCGGATGTCGCGCAGGTCGATCCCGTCGATCGTGATCCGACCCTCACCGACCTCGAAGAAGCGGCCGAGCAGGTCGACGAGCGTGCTCTTCCCCGCCCCGGAAGGCCCGACCAGGGCGACCACCGAGCCCCGGGGAACCTCGAACGAGACATCGTGCAGCACGGGCTCGCCGGCGTGATAGGCGAACGAGACGTGCTCGAACCCGATGGCGTCCACGAGGCCCGGGAACGGCTGGGCGCCGGGGCGGTCCCGGATCTCCACCGGGGCGTCGAGGAACTCGAAGACGCGCTCCGCGGCCACCAGGCCCGGCTGCACCAGCGCCGGGAACTTGGCAACCGCCTTGACGGGCGAGTAGAGGTTGAGCGAAAGGGCGAGGAAGCCCACGAAATCCGCGCCCAGGATCGCGCCCGACACGACCAGCCGGGCGCCGTACCAGAGCAGGATCACGGTGCCCACCGCCGCGAGCATCTCGGTGAGCGGCGCGGCGAGCGACCTCAGCCGCTCCGTGTGCAGGAAGGTCTCGAAATAGGCGCGGGTGAGTCCGTGGAAGCGCTCCCGCTCGCGCCCCTCCGCCGACGAGGACTTCACGAGGCGGATCCCCGAGAGCGTCTCCTGAATGTGCGCGTTGACCTCCGCGCCGAGGTGCAGCACCCTGCGATCCCCCCGGCGAAGCCGCTTGACCATCGGACCCCAGATGATCATCACGCCGGGAATCACGATGAACGCCGCTGCGGTGAGCTGCCACGAGATGAGCACCATCGCGACCAGCGCCACGATGAACTTGAAGAACGACGTGACGAGCTGGGAGAGCTGGGACGTCACCAGCGAGCGGAGTTGCTCGACCTCCGTGGTGAGCCGGCTCACGATCTGCCCCATGCGCACATGGCCGAAGAACGCCAGGTCCAACTCCACGAGGTGGTCGTACACCTCGTCCCTCAGATCCCGAGTGACCCCCTGCTGCACCTTCGCCATGAGGTAGGACTGGGCGAACAGGAAGATGTTCTTGGCCAGGAAGGTGACCAGGATCAGGAGGATGATCCCCTGGATCGCGTGCAGCGGATCACCGTTCAGGTCGACCCAGCGGTAGACCGTGGCGTTGAGAAGCCTGGACATACCGTTGTGGCTTCCCATCAGCGACGGGGACCCCTTCATGAAGATCGCCTGCACGAAGGGGATCAGAAGCACGTACGTGGTCCCGTCCAGCGCCGCGAACAGGAACGTCGCCACCACCGCCACCACGAGGACGGTGACGTGCGGCTTCAGGTACGAGAGGATGCGTCGATAGAGGTTCACGGATGAGAAACTATGGGCGGAGGCGCTTCAGGAGCAGGTCGGCCACCTGCGTGCCCTCCCCACCCATGCTGTGGTGGCCGGGGCGCTGGTCCACCTCCATCAGGCCGGGCGGCACGAGCGGGCACGCCGAGTTCGCCTCCTTCGTGCCGTACACGCACACGATCCGGAGCCCCGTCATGCGCTCGATCTCGGGAACGACCGGAAGGTCGCCGGGCCTGCGCTCGTCACGCACGAGGTCGGAAAGGTGGAACGTGAAGCTCGCGTTGGGCTGGGGATCCAGCAGGGCGACCATGCGAATCCGCGCCCTCAGATCCGGACCGAGCCGGTTGACGATGAAGGGCATGAGGTCCGCGCCGCGCGAGTACCCGATGAGGATGAGCGACTGCCGGTTCCACTTCGTCAGGTACTCGTCGAGCACCCGGCTCACATCGGCCGCGGTGCTCTCCGGCGTCCGCGGCGCCTCCCTCAGGTAGCTGCGCGCCTTGAGGCCGACCACGGGAATGCCGGCTTGCTCGAACGCTTCTGCGACCTCCTTGTCGGCGCCCGCCCAATTGCCATCCCCCGAGAAGACGAAGGCCAGGGGACGCCCGGAGAGCGGCTCCGAGTCCGCCACGGCGGGAAGCTCGACGAGCGGGAGCTTCTGCGCGGAGACCGGCGCGGTCACCACCGCGGCGCCCGCGCAGGCGAGGGCGACGGCGACCAGCGTCGCACCCCCAGCGCGTCTCCACCTCGGCGTCCCCCCGGCCCGAGAAGCCTTCCCTCGTGGCTCGCTCACAGGGGCCTCGGGGTCAGGTTCGCGACCGGCACGATCATCTCCTCCGGGCTGATGCCGCCGTGCAGGAACGAGTTCCTGTAGCGCGCCTGGTATTCGCGGAGCTTGGTGGGATACACGAAGAAGTGGTCCTCCAGGGCGACGAGATACGTCGTACCCAGCCGCCCGCTCGGGAAGCGCAGGTCCTTCTCGTCGCCGGTCTGCAGGGTCGCGTTCTTCGTCTCGGCCCTCAGATCCTGACCGAACTTGTAGCGGAGGTTGCTCGTGGCGTCGCGGCGGGCGAACACGGTCGTCGGCCGCTGACAGAGGATCGAACCGTGGTCCGTCGTGAGCACGACCCGGTGTCCGTGCTGCGCAGCCTCCTTGAGCACCTGGTACGCGGTGGACCGCTCGAACCATGATCGCGTGAGATCCCTCAGGGCTGCCTCGTCCTTGGCGACCTCCATGAGAATCGGGGATTCGGAGCGCCCGTGTGTCATGAGGTCCACGAAGTTGAAGACCAGAGCGATGACGCCGCCCTTGGTCTTCAGCGCCGAGTTGACGCGGGCCCGCACCTGCTCGCCGTCCCGGTCCGAGAAGATCTTGTCGTAGTGCACGGGCACGTGGCGCCCTGTGAGACGTCGAAGCTGCTGGAGGAGGAGCTTGTCCTCGAACGCGTTGAGCGAGCCCTCGTCGTCGGAGGAGTTCCACCATTCCGGATGCTCGGCCGCGATCTCGTCGGGAAACAGCCCGCTGAAGATCGCGTTGCGCGCGTATGGGGTGGCGGTCGGAAGGATGGAGTAATGGTACCCTTCCTCGATTTCGAAATAGGGGGCCAGCAGGGGCGCCATCACGCGCCACTGATCCAGACGCATGCAATCGAGGATCACGAAGTAGACCGGATCGTCGCCGAGCCAGGGAAGCACGAACTCCTTGACGACGTCCACGGAGAGCACCGGCGGGTCCCCGCGATCGCGCATCCAGCGCGGATACTCCCGCACGATCCAGGTGCCGAAATCCCGCCGCAGGTCGACCATCATGGAACCGACCGTGTCGAGCAGCCCCTTCTCGCCCGCCCCCTCCAGGCGGATGTGCCAATCGACAAGCTCCATGAAGACCCGGGCGAACCCTCCCGGAGTGGTCGCCTCCTGCCGACGGATCGAGAGCTTCGGATAGCGGGCCGCGAAATCCTGCGCGACCTGCTGCTGGCGGATCGAGGAGCCCTCCAGGATCCGGGTCACCACCGAGAGCACCTGGCGGGGACTCGTGGGCTTGACCAGATAGTCGTCCACGCGGCGCCCGATGGCCTCCGTCATGGTGTGGTCCTCCTCGGACTTGGTCACCATGACTACACGCGCGTGCGGATCCTGGCGGCGCAGGATCTC
Source organism: uncultured Gemmatimonadaceae bacterium (assembly GCA_964519125.1). Classification (GTDB taxonomy): domain Bacteria; phylum Gemmatimonadota; class Gemmatimonadetes; order Longimicrobiales; family Gaopeijiaceae; genus SZUA-318. The sequence continues at coordinate 27,029 of CAZFIS010000025.1, forward strand.
CAATACCTCGAGCCCCCTGCGCCCCGGCATCTGCTCGTCGAGCAGGACCAGGTCGTACGCATTCTCGCGCAGGAGGGCCAACGCGTCGTCGCCGTTGGCGATCGCGTCGACGTGATAGCCACGCGCCTGCAGGAAGAGAAGGTGCGGCCGTAAGAGGTCGATCTCGTCGTCGACCCACAGAATCCGCTTCGCGGAACGGCTGGGCTGGATCATGGCACCCCAAGCTACATAGAACGCGCGACGGGCGTCATGGGGTAGGCCTCCGGGCAGTCGGGCGTCGCGTAGATGGTACGACCCGCCGATGAGGCCGAGCGCCACCGGAGCCCTTCCCGGAGGACGAAGCGGTGGAACCGGGGAGCCCCGGCCCCACCCGTCACGGCGCGAAGACGACCTCGAGCCTCCTCACCAGCTCATCGCGCACGCGCCGGAACGCCTCGAGGCACTCCTCCTCCGAGCCCGCCGCAGCCGCCGGATCGGGCAGGGCCCAGTGCATCCGGAGCGCGTCGCCGACCCACACCGGACAGACCTCTTCGGCGCACAGCGTGACCACCGCGTCCACCGGCCGCTCGACCTCGTCGGTCCCCTTGGAGCGGTGGCCGGAGATGTCGACCCCGATCTCGGCGAGGACCTGGACCGCCTCGGGACGTACGGACGCGGGGACCGATCCCGCGGAGGACACGCGTGTGTGCACGGGCGCCAGGGCGCGCGCGATCCCCTCGGCCATCTGGCTGCGCGCGGAGTTGGCCACGCACAAAAAGAGGAGGTGGGCGGGTTTGGCGTCGCGCAGCGCCGCTGCCTCCGCGCGCCAGCCGTCGTCCACGGTCCCGGTCGTCACGCCGGAGGAGCCAGGAGCCAGCCCCGCACCGCGTCGTGCTTCGGCATGCCGCCCGCGTGGACGAGCTGGCCGTCCACGACGATGCCCGGCGTGCTCATCACGCCGTACCCCATGATCTCGGCCATGTCCGTGACCTTCTCCACCGAGACCTCCACGCCCAGCGACTGCGCCTCCTCCTCGAGGAGCCGCGCCGTGAGCTCACAGGTTCGGCAACCGGAGCCCAACACCTTGATCTGTTTCATGATCGTTCTCAGAGCCTGATGGCGTTGAAGAGGTAGCCCACGGCCATGAAGGCCAGCGCCAGGTATCCGGCGAAGAAACCCAGCATCCTCAGCTTCAGTACCTTGCGCAGGATGATCATCTCGGGCAGGGAGAGCGCGACGACGCTCATCATGAGGGCGAGGACGGTCCCCACGGGAACGCCCTTGCCCAGCAGTGCCTCGGCCACGGGGATGATGCCCGAGGCGTTGGCGTACATCGGGACGCCGGCGATCACCGCCAGCGGCACGGCGAGCGGGTTCGACGCACCCGCCCAGCGCGCGAAGAAGCCCGCCGGCACGTAGCCGTGGAGCACGGCACCCAGGCCCACCCCCACGAGCACGTAGACCCAGATGCGCCCGATGATGTCGCTCACCTCACCCCACGCGAAACCGACGCGCTCCTTGGCCGAAGGGCGGCCCGGGCGAGCGGGCGCCTCGCCCACACGGATCTTCCAGACGTAGTCCTCTACCCAGCGCTCCAGCCCGAGCGCATCGATGAGGGCGCCTCCCACGATGCCCACCGCGAGCCCCGTCGCCACGTACAGCAGCGTGAGCTTCCACCCGAGCAGCGTGAGCAGGAGCGCGACGGCCACCTCGTTGATCATCGGTGACGCGATCAGGAAGGCCATGGTCGCGCCCACCGGCACGCCCGCCTCCACGAAGCCGATGAAGAGTGGCACGGACGAGCACGAGCAGAACGGAGTCACCGCGCCGAGCACGACCGCCATGACGTAGGCGGCCCACCGGGAGCGTCCCTCCAGATAGAGGCGCACGCGCTCCGGCGAGAGAGCGGAGCGGAAGAGCCCCATGAGGAAGATCACACCCACGAGGAGCGCGAAGATCTTCGTCACGTCTTCGACGAAGAAGTGCACCGCCGCTGCGGTGTGCGTGCTCGCGTCGAGGCCGAGGAGCCCGTAGGCGACCCGGTCGGCGAGCCAGGTGAACAGGCGGAACACGGTGTCTCAGCGAGGGGACGGAGGATGGAGCACCGCCGCCTCGCCCGGGAAGTACCTCACCCGCCAGCGCAGCGCGATGTTCACCAGGGAGATGAGCACGGGAACCTCGACCAGCGGTCCAATCACCGCAGCGAACGCCGCGCCGCTCGTGATGCCGAACGTGCCCACGGCCACGGCGATGGCGAGCTCGAAGTTGTTCGACGCGGCGGTGAAGGAGAGCGTGGCGGTCTTCGGGTAGTCGGCCCCCGCCCGCCGGCTCATGAAGAACGTCACGGCGAACATGAGCAGGAAGTAGAGGAGGAGCGGTACGGCGATGCGCAGCACCCCGGCGGGCCGCGCCAGAATCTGCTGTCCCTGGGTCGAGAACATGACGACGATCGTGAAGAGGAGCGCCACGAGCGTGATCGGCGAGATGCGCGGCACGAACGACTCGTGGTACCACACTTTCCCGCGCGCCCGCACGAGCACCAAACGCGTGAGCATGCCGGCGAGGAAGGGAATGCCGAGGTAGATGAGGACGCTGCGCGCGATCTGGCCCATCGTGATGTCCACCACCGCGCCCCCGAGACCCAGCCACCGCGGCAGCACGGTGATGAAGAGCCATGCGTAGAGGCTGTAGAACAACACCTGGAAGATCGAATTGAACGCGACCAGGCCCGCCGCGTATTCAGGATCCCCGTCGGCGAGGTCGTTCCAGACGATGACCATCGCGATGCAGCGCGCGAGCCCGATGAGGATCACGCCGACCATGTACTCCGGGTAGTCGCGCAGGAAGAGCACGGCGAGCGCGAACATCAGCACGGGACCGATGATCCAGTTCTGCACGAGCGAGAGCACGAGCACCCGCACGTTCCGGAAGACGTCGCCCAGCTCCTCGTAGCGTACCTTCGCGAGCGGGGGGTACATCATGAGGATCAGCCCGACGGCGATCGGCAGCGAGGTGGTGCCCACGGTGGTGCTCGCCGTCAGGGCACGCACGGCGTCCGGCCAGAGCGAGCCGACGGCCACGCCGGCGCCCATGGCCAGGAAGATCCAGAAGGTGAGCCAGCGATCGAGAAAGGAGAGGCGCCCCGCCATGTGTGACGCTCCTCGGGTCAGGAGCAGCGGTAGAGGTTGGGGAGCGCCGTGCCGGCATCGCTCCGCACGTCGCGCAGGAAGGCCTCGAGCGACTGGAGCGTCCCGGCCACGAGGGCGTAGTGCGCCCACCGCCCTTCACGCCGGTCGCGTACGAGTCCCGCCTCCTTGAGCGTCTTCAGGTGATGCGACAGGAGCGGCTGGGACATGTCGAGTGCCTCGACGAGCTGGCACACGCAGCGCTCCCCGCCGCGAAGCATGTCCACGATGCGGAGGCGGTTGGCGTCGGAGAGTGCCTGAAAGGCCAGGAGAAGCGTCTCGGGTGTCTCGGAGATCGAGGCTGCGGGGGCCGCGGTGCGCGTGGTCATGGACGGAATATATCAATGAAAATTGATATGTCCAGCGAGCCCGGACCGGGCCTCGAGCCCACGTCGCACCGGGGCGCTCCCAACGCGGGGAGCTTCCCTTCTTCAGCGACCCGCTATCCCCCCGCCGTAGCCCCGACCACCAGGAACGGCTCCTCTCCGCGCGCGACCTCGTCGGGCAGCGGCGCGTCCGGAGGCTCGTGGGAGAGGTCACGGGCGCACGCGAAGAAGCGCACGAACGGACGCCGCTCCTTGGTGACGTGGTCGCGGATCGTGCCCCGCAGGGTCGGATGGCGCTCCTCGACGGCGTCCAGCACCGAGCGCTGCGTGACGGGACCCTGCACCTCGACGGTGAGCTCGCGCTCGACCCGGGTCGCCGCGCACAACGGCGTGGGCAGGATCACCCGGATCATGGCAGCGTCTGCACCTCCACGGAGAGCACGGCCGGCAGGTCCCGCGCGACCGTCATCCACGTGTCCCCCGAATCCGCCGATGCGTACACCTGCCCCCCCGTCGTGCCGAAGTAGACGCCGCACGCGTCGAGCGTGTCGACGGCCATCGCGTCGCGAAGCACGTTCACGTAACAATCGCGCTGGGGAAGCCCCTTCGTGAGCGGCTCCCACTCGTTCCCGCCCGTACGACTGCGGTACACACGCAACTTGCCGTCCGGGGGGTAGTGCTCCCCATCGCTCTTGATCGGAACGACATAGACCGTCTCGGGCTCGTGAGCGTGCACGTCGATGGCGAAGCCGAAGTCGGTCGGCAGGTCGCCGCTCACCTCGTGCCACGAGTCGCCGGCGTCGTCGCTCCGCATCACGTCCCAGTGCTTCTGCATGAAGAGAACGTTCGGTCGCGAGGGGTGCATCGCCAGCCGGTGCATGCAGTGCCCCACCTCCGCCTCGGGGTCCGGGATGTACTCCGAGCGGAGCCCCTGTTGATCGGTTTCCAGGTCGCGCCGCCATCGTCGGTGCGGAAGGCGCCCGCCGCGGAGATCGCGATGAAGATCCGATCGGGATCGGTGGGATCCAGCAGAATCGTATGGAGGCACAGCCCGCCCGCTCCCGG
>CAZFIS010000026.1:0-31414 GCA_964519125.1 uncultured Gemmatimonadaceae bacterium
GTGGCGGCACGGGGATGGAGAACCACACCAAGTACCAGGACTCCATCTACTTCCAGTCGGCCGACCGACGCACCCTGTACGTGAACCTCTACATCCCCTCGACGCTCCGTTGGGAGGAGAAGGGACTCACCTTCACCCAGGAGACGCAGTACCCTCTCGAGGGCGCGAGCACGCTGACCGTCACGGGGAGCGGACCGCTCGCGATCAAGCTGCGTGTGCCCACATGGATCCGGAAGGGATACACGGTCCGCATCAACGGCCAGGAGCAGAAGCTCGACGCCAGGCCCGGCACGTACGTCACGCTCGAGCGGCGCTGGAGCACGGGCGACCGGATCGAGGTTTCGATGCCGTTCACGTTCCACACCGAGCCGACGATCGACGATCCCTCGGTGCAGGCGATCTACCACGGCCCGATCCTGCTGGCCGTCCAGAACCCGGCCGTCGGCAAGGACCTCGCCACGGGCCTGATCGAGATGGGCTTCTACGGCTCGATGAAGCTCGACGGAGATCTTGCCCCGGCGATGCAGTCGGCTGGCAAGCCGAACTTCTACACGACGAACGGCCACACCCTCGCGCCGTTCTACGTGGCGGATCCGCAGGACGGCGACACGAACCCGTACCATGTCTACGTGCGGCGCAGTGAGCCGAAAGTCGTGTTCGGCTCCGTCGACTCCGGGGTGGCCAACCCCGCGCGGGAAGGCGGGGTGACGCTGCTCGACGAGGTGTGGGTGGCCGCGCCGTTCGCCAGCCACAAGGTGTTCGTCAAGCAAGTGGAGAGCGTCGCGAAGGCGTGGCAGACGGACGGCAAGATCACCGAGCACGACGTGGACCGGATCGTGTCCGCGGCGAAGAAGGCGGACAAGGCGATGCGGGTCTAGCAGGTCGCGGGAACTGGGCGCGCCTTCTCCACGGAGGTTCGCCCCCAGCCACATCACGGTCCGTCCGCCACTCCCCTTGCCGTTCTACAAGAGTCGCCGCATCATTCCTGTAGAATGACAAGGGGAGACGGCAGACGGTGCTCCCCGCCTCGCCGGGGAGCGTGATCGATGGACCGGAAGAGCGTGGACCTTCTTCAGGGCATGCTGGACATGCTTATCCTCAAGGCACTGTCGCTCGAGCCGATGCACGGCTGGGGCATGGCGCAGCGCATCCAGCAGATCTCCCGCGACGCGCTCCAGGTCAACCAGGGCTCGCTCTATCCCGCGCTCCACCGCCTGGAGCATCGGGGGTGGATCACGGCGAACTGGGGTGTTTCGGAGAACAACCGGAAAGCCAAGTACTACCGGCTCACCGAGACCGGGTCACGCCAGCTCGCGGCCGAGACGGACACGTGGCGACGCATCTCCGCGGCGGTGGACCTGATCCTCGCGGCCGGATGACACGGCCGGACTGTCCGCTCCTCGACCTGACGCGGATGGGAGGGAGGGGGCGGTGATCGATCGCATTCGTGGGATCATCGCTCGGCTGCGCGCGGCGCTCCGGCCGGGCAACGCCGACCGGGATCTCCGGGAAGAGATCGATTTCCATGTCGACATGGAGATCGAGGCGGGGATCCGGCAGGGGCTCTCCCGTGAAGAAGCCCGCCGCCGTGCCCTCGTATCGTTCGGCGGGGTGGATCGGTTCTCCGAGGAGGTCCGCCGGCTCCGTCCCCTGTCCGAGGCGCGCCAGGACGTGCGCGTCGCGCTGAGACTGCTGCGCCGCTCGCCGGTCTTCACCACCGCCTCGGTGCTCACGCTCGCGCTCGGCATCGGCGCAAACACGGCGGTCTTTAGCGTCGTCGAAGCCGTGCTCCTGCGACCTTCGCCGTTCCGGGCCCCCGATCGTCTCGTGATGCTCTGGGAGACCGACCGCGACTCGGGCACCCGACACGAGCCCGCGTCCTGGCCGGACGTGCTCGACTTCCGAGAGCGGAGCCGGAGCTTTCAGGCGATCGGCTCGATGGCCGGAGAAGACATGACGCTCACGGGCCGGGACGCGGAGCCCGAGCGCGTCGCGGTCCTCCACGTGACCCCGAACTTCCTCACCATGCTCGGCGTGAGACCCGTTCTCGGCAGGCTCTTCTCTCCGGGAGAGGGCGCCGCCGGCGGGCCCGGGTTCGCGCTTCTCGGCGAGGAGACGTGGCGCACCCGCTTCCACTCGGACACCGCGGTCGTGGGACGCACGATCACCCTGGACGGCAATCCCGTCACGGTGGTGGGCGTGGTCCCCGCCTCCGCCGACTTCGGCATCCGACAGATCGACGCCCGCGCGGACTACGGCGGCTCTCTCTCCGGCGGGCATGTGGGCGTCTGGCAAGCCATGGTCCCGTCCGTGGCGGCTTACCCTCGCCAGACACACCCCTTCCTCACCCTGGGGCGTCTGGCGCCCGGCGTCGGCCTCGCGGCGGCTCGGCGGGAGCTCGCCTCGATTTCCGCGAGCCTCGATGCCGCCTACCCGGTGAACAAGGCTCGGGGCGTGAACCTCGAGTCGTTCGGAGACGTCGTCTTCGGTCCGGTACGCGCGTCCCTCTGGGTGCTGCTCGGCGCCGCCGGTCTCGTCCTGCTCGTGGGATGCGTGAACCTGGCGAATCTCCTCCTCGCCCGCATGTCCGCGCGCACCGCCGAAATCGCGGTACGTAGAAGCCTGGGCGCCGGTACGCTTCGTCTCGCACGTCAGTTCTTCGTGGAGAGCGCGGTCCTCACGGCCATCGGTGCCGCCCTCGGCCTCGTCGTGGCTTCGGGCGGGCTGCACGTGCTCCAGACGATCGCGCCGGCGGACATCCCGCGGCTCGCGAACGCCCACATCGACGCCAGGGTGCTCGCCTTCACCGTAGTGGTCTCCGCGGCCGTCGCGATTGCGTTCGGCCTTCTCCCCACGGCGCGGATTCGGACGATCAACCTTCATCAGATCCTCAAGTCCGAGGGCAGCCGGGCAGGATCCGAGGGGCGTGCCGGCCGCCGTTTTCGGGAGGGCCTGGTGGTCGTCGAGATCGCCCTGGCCGTAGCCCTGGTCACCGGAGCCGGACTCCTTCTGCGCAGCTTCTGGAAGCTCCAGGAGGTGAATCCCGGCTTCCGAGCGGAGGGTGTGCTCGAAGTCTCCCTTCAACTCCCGTCCTCCCGCTATCCCCAGGACTATTCGGTCTACCCTCGCTGGCCGCAGATCCAATTGTTCGAGAGCAGCCTGGTGCGCGAAGTCCGCCGGCTGCCCGGCGTCGAGGCCGCGGCGTTGGCGGGGAGCGATCCCCTCGACCCGGGGTTCACCAACTCGTTCGTCATCGTCGGAAGGGAGGCCGAGTCGAAGAATTTCCCCGAGATCCGCACACGGTTCATCTCGCCCGGATATCTGAAGACGTTGGACGTGCACCTCCTGTCGGGAAGAGACCTTTCCTCGGCCGACGATGCCCAAGCCCCGGCGGTGGTGCTCATCAACAAGGCTGCGGAGCGGCGCTACTTCCCGAACTCGGACCCGATCGGCCACCAGCTCAACTGGTGGGGCACGAAGCGCCGGATCGTCGGAGTCGTCGCGGACACCCGGTTCGAGGGCCTCGACCGCCCCACGGACCCGGCCGCGTACGCACCCTTGGCGCAGGCCCCGTTGGCGCGCGTGACGCTACTCCTGCGCACCAAACGCTCGCCACTCTCGCTCGTTCCGGCGGTCCGGCAAGTGGTCCGGAAGCTCGATCCGCAGATCGCCCTCTTCGGTGTCGGCCGACTCGATCACGCGCTCTCCCGCTCGATCGGGAAGCCCCGTTTCACGGCCGCCCTCGTCGGCCTCTTCGCGGCGCTCGCCATGATTCTCGCGTTCGTGGGCGTGTACGGGGTGGTCAGCTACAGCGAGTCACAACGGGCGTCGGAGGTGGGGATCCGCCTCGCGCTGGGGGCCCGGCAGTCCGATGTGGTGCGTCACGTCATGCGCGAAGGTATGAGCATGGGGCTGATGGGCACCGCCCTGGGGGTGGGAAGCGCCTTGATCTCGTCCGGGCTCCTCCGGAGCCTCCTGTTCGACGTCACGACCACCGACCCGCTCACCTTCACGGTGGTTCCGGCGGCCGTTCTCGTCATTGCGGCATGTGCGACCTGGATCCCGGCGCGCCGTGCTGGCCGCGCCGATCCTATGGAGGCGCTGCGAGCGGAGTGACTTCCCGAGGGCATGGCCGGGCTGGCCGGGTTTCGGCTCGCCTCCATCTGGACGTGTCTCCCCGATCGCACCAGTCTCAGTGCATGATCGCCGACATCGAGATCCACACGACGGGACAGGGGCTCTACGAGATCACCGACCGCGTGGCGCGTATCGTGTCGCAGGCGGGGATCGGCGAGGGCCTCTGTACCGTCATGGTTCAGCACACGTCGGCCAGCCTGACCATCCAGGAGAACGCCGATCCTTCGGCGAAGCGCGACCTGGAGGCGTGGCTCGGCCGCCTGGTGCCCGAGGGCGACCCGTACTTCACGCACACGACCGAAGGTCCCGACGACATGCCGTCACACATCAAGGCGGCGCTCACGTCGACGACGCTCTCGATTCCGGTCGTGGACGGCCGCCTCGCTCTGGGGACGTGGCAGGGGATCTACCTCTGGGAGCACCGCCGGGCGTCGCACCAGAGGCGTTGCGTCGTGCACGTCGGGTAGGGGCCGTCGCAGCCGGCCACCACGGCGTGGCCGCGGATCATGGCCGCCTCACCTCCCCCGCTTCCACTCCAGCGCCGACATCCGGGTCGAGCCCGGATACGGCCGGTGAGGACCTTTCATCATCCTCCACAGGATGTGGTTGAAGAGCTCCTCGTTCGCGACGTCCTCGAAGCGGAGATCGAGCCCGCGGGATGCGACCGCCTCGGGACCCCGCCTGGGGTTGCGCGCATCGAGCGACACCGAGGGCGTGAGCGCGTGATAGGGAGAGAGGTCGGGGGTGGACGTCCAGATGTCACGGAGCGGCCGGCCGAAGTGGTCGTACTGCGAGAGCGAGCCCAGGTGCAGGATCTCGGTGATGGTCGCGACGACGTCCGTGGTGTTCGTGAAGCGGTGGCGCACTCCCCCACGGGAATACGGGGAGATGGCCAGGAACGGGGAGCGGTGGGAGTCGACGTGGTCGGGCCCGTCCTGGGCGTCGTCCTCGAGGACGAAGATCACCGTGTTCTTCCAGAACCGGCTCTTCGAGACGGCTTCGACGAGGTGGCCCAACGCGAGGTCGTTGCTGGCCGCGTAGGACGTCGGGGTCCACGCACCGGCGGCGCCTCCCGACGTGTGGTCGCTCGGCAGGACCATGATCTCCAGGGCCGGCATCGTGCCCCGGGCCTCGAACTCCTTGAACTCCCGGAGCCACTCCTTCATGCGGGCCTGGTCGAGGATGTCGAGGTCGAACCCGGGGTAGCGGTGATCGGTATGGGCGTCGAGATACGGCTTGGTGCCTCGAAAACCCGGAGGCAGGTCGTCGTCGTGACCCTCCCCGTCGGGAACCACGAATTCCCCGTAGTTGCGGAACGTGATGCCCGCGCGCTCCGCCAGGTCCCATAGATACCCGTTGGCCGGCGCGTCGACGTCGTCGTACCCCTCGTCGCCCGGAATGCGGTCCCGGTTCGTGCCATCGAAGTCGTAGGTCCGGCCCTGGCTGCCGTAGTTCGACGGAGCCGTCTTCTCGACGTAGTCGGGAGCGTATGCCGCCGTCGTCCAGTCGTGGCCGTCCGCGCTCACCTCCGCGTTGACGAAGAAGCGATCGTAGATGCCGAACCGCTCGGCCAGGGCGTGGTAGTTCGGGGTCACGGGGCGTGGGAAGAAGACCAGGCTCGTGTCGCCGTCGCCCCCCTTCAGGTCGCCCAGCACCTGGTCGTAGGTGCGGTTCTCCTTGATGACGTAGATGACGTGCTCGAAGGGCGGGTAGCGCGGCGTCGTGCGGGGCCGGTCCCAGTTGTCGAAGCGCGCCACGTCGGCCGTGTGCCGGGCGAGAGCCGCCCCGCGCGTCTCCGAGATCGGGATGACCGAGAGCGTTCCCGAGAGCTGACCCAGCGTGTAGTTGCTCGAGCGGTCTCCCTTGTGGCCCGGCTGCGGAAAGCCGGGATTGGGCGCGCTGCCGAGCCCCTTGCCGTTCACGACGAGAAGCGAGTCGCCCGAGACGGCGAGCGCCGTGGGATACCATCCCACCGGGATACGACCGGCGAGCCGGTCGGCCTCCACGGTTCCGTCGCCGTAGCCCCCCGTCGAAGGTGTCAGGTCGAAAACGGCGACGGCGTTGTTGTCGGCCTCCGCGACGTACAGGCGATGCGCGTCGGCCGACACCGCCAGGGCATCGGGTGTGCTTCCCTCCGAGGGGCCGCTCGGCGCGGCGTCGGGGAGCTCCGCGACGACATGACCGTGCCGGGTGTCCACGACCGTGATCCGGTCGGTCGAGCCCGAGGCGACGAAGAGGCGTGAGCCGTCCGGGCTCAGCGCGAGGGCCGAGGGATGGCGTCCCACCTGGATCGACCCGGCGGGCGCGGCGACGCCCGTGCCGTCCGGGCGAAACACCGAGACGGTGTAGCCGTCCCACGCCGAGACGTACACCGAGCCGTCCGGCGTCACCGCGACGCCGTAGGGGTAGCGGCCCGTGGGATAGCGCCGCACCAGCCGTCCGGACGCGACGTCGAAGACGGAGAGGCTGTCGCCCAGGTTCTCGGCCACGTACAGGTAGCGCCCGTCGGGCGAGGGCGCGAGGCCCGATGGATAGCGCACACCATGACGCCGCGCCGGCTCACCCGGCGTCACGTCGAGGCTGTCACGTAGCGCGGCGCGCCCACCGGCCCAGTCGTATCGATACACCACGTCGCGGTCCCCGCCGGAGACGTACAGCGTCCTCCCGTCGGGCGAGAACGCGAGGCCGAGGAACGCGGCGGCCTGCGGGACCGTCTGGACGACAGCGCCCGTGCGCCGATCGACGACCTGGAAGCCCTGCTCCCGCCACCCGTTCAGGAGCGCGACGGCGTAGCGGCCGTCGGGAGACAGGGTGAGCGCCAGCGGCAGGGAGCCGAGCGTAACGGCGCTCCCCACCGGATCGAGCGAGACGCCCGTGGGGAGACGATGGAGGGAGGGGTCCGACCGCTGCTGCGCGGCGACCGGAGCGAACCCGGCGAGGAGGAGGGCGGTGACGACCAGCGACAATCTCATCGAACGCATCCGAGGTCGAGGTATGAATGGTTCAACGTGCCGATCCGGACGGCCGAGTGAAAGGGGTCGGCCCGTGACGGGCCGTCATGCGAAGAGGGGCTCCCTCGCGTGGAAGGAGCCCCTCGGAAAGCCGCTCGCCGCAACCTCGGTCGCCGTCAACCCTTCGTCGGGGCCGGCGCCTTCGTCTTGGCGGGCACCTTCGTCTTGGCCGGAGCCTTTGTCCTGGTGGGTTCCGTCTCCAGCACGGAGCCGGTCTTCGCATCCACGTCGATGCGCTTCGACACCTTGGCGCCCTTCGGGCGCACGGAGATCACGTACACGAGGTGGTCACCGCGCTTGACGAGCCTGCGCGCCACGACCCTGCCCCCCTCCTCCTGTCCGAGCGCCACGTGCGTGGCCGAGTCGGGGGTGAGGGTCGTCTGCTTCAGGAGCCCGGGGCGCTCCTGCCGGAGCCTCGGGTACATCGAGCGGTGCGCGGTCGTCGCCCTGTGCATCTTGTGCGCGGCGGTGGCCACGTGCTGCTGCTTGGGCGTGGTGTCCTGCTGTGCCATCAACGGGCTGGACATCGCCGCCACCAATACCAGCGACAGCATCATCCCCTTGCGTCCGTTCATAGGTACTGCTCCTCGCTCATCGATACCCTGCCGCCGTCCGGACCGCGGCGGAGATGCCCGGCCCCCGGCGTGCGACCACGCCACTGCGGCGTGTCATGAGCGCCAATATGGGAGACGATCCTTACAAATGGGTGACAGAGCCGAGCGGTATGCGGAACGTCGCGCGCGCGCCCCGTCCGGACTCAGAGTCGAGGGCGAGCGTCCCTCCGTGCTCGGTGGCGATCCATCGGGCGATCGACAGCCCGAGTCCCGCCCCACCCGCGCCCGCACGGCTCGCGTCGGCCCGGAAGAAGCGGTCGAACACTCGGGGAAGCGCCTCCGCGGAGATCCCTTCGCCCTCGTCCGCCACCTCGAGCACGGCGTGCTCCCCCTCCGGGTGGACCCCCACGACGACGCGCCGGCCGCGAGGAGTGTAATGGATCGCGTTGTCGAGCAGGATCATCGTGAGGCGATGCAGGAGGTCCGTATCGCCCATGACGGGAGTCTCCTCGTAGCGCGGCAGCTCGAGCGTCACGCCGCGTGCCTCGGCGAGGGCGCGCGCGCCGGAAACCGCGTCGCTCACGACGTCGTCCAGGAAGAGGGGCTCGCGAGCCACCCGACGCTGGCCGGCGTCGGCCCTGGCCAGCAGAAGAAGATCGTCCGTCACCCGGCTGAGACGCTCCGTCTCCTGCCCCACCCGATGGAGCGTGGCAGCGTAGTCGGCACCCTCGCGCTCGCGCCGCAGCGCCACGTCCACCTGGGCGCGCATGACGGCAAGGGGCGTGCGTAGCTCGTGGGCGAGGTCCGCGACGAGGCGGCGCGTGCGGTCCATCGATTCCTCCACGGGCTCGGTGGAGAGCCGGGAGAGCCGATACCCGCCGAGCCCCGCGAGGACGACGGCACCCAGCCCCGCCGTGAGGAACGCGCCGAGGATGCGCCCGTAACGGCGCTCCAGGGGCGTTGCGTTCTCGAGCACCATCTCGACGAAGGGCCCGTCGTCGCCCACATCGAAGCGTTCCGCGTGGACCCACCACGTCGTACCGTCTTCCGCCACGAAGCGACCGTCGGCATGGCCCGCGCGCCGGGCCTCGACGGCGAAGGAGTCCGCTTGCGGCACGGCGTCTCCGCCCAGACGCGTCTCGTCGGGGCCGTAGACGATCACGGGACGCACCGGCGTGCGGAACTCCGCCGCGGCCCCGATGACCGCGACCGGAGGCGGAGACCCCTCGGCCTCCAGGATGCGCGCTCCCGCCACGCTCTCGGTGAGGGTGCGCTCCAGATCGTCCTGGAGCTCCCGGCTCAGCTCCCTGGAGACCGCCCACAGGAGGCTCGCGCCGAGCACCAGGAAGATCCCGACGTGAATCGCGGTAAACCACGCGGCGAGGCGAATCCTCAGCCTGCGAAGGGGGGTGATCATGTGCCGAAGCGGTAGCCGACCCCTCGCGCGGTGTGGATGAGCTGGGGCGTGTAGCCCTCATCGATCTTCATGCGCAGGCGTCGCACCAGGACCTCCAGGGCATTGGCGAACGGCTCGTGGTTGTCGTCCCACACCCACGTCGTGATCACCGCCCGACCCAGAACCTCGCCGGGATGTCGCACGAAAAGCTCGAGGAGCGCGAACTCCTTCGCCGTGAGGTGGATGTCCGTTCCCGCACGGCGTATGAAGTGCGCCCGCAGGTCGACCTCCAGATCCTCGACGCGCACGACCTCCGGAAGGAGCGCGGGCTGACGGCGCGCGAGCGCATGCACGCGCGCAAGAAGCTCACGGAAGGCGAACGGCTTGGTCAGGTAGTCGTCGGCCCCGGCGTCGAGTCCCCTCACGCGGTCGTCGACCAGCCCCCGGGCCGTGACCATGAGGATGGGCGTGGCGTTGAGCTCCGCCCGGAGCGCCCGGCAGACCGCGAAGCCGTCCGGACCCGGCAGCATCACGTCGAGGATGATGACCGCGAACGCCTCCAGGGCGACGTGCAGCAGCGCGCCGGCCCCGTCCGACACGCACACGACGTCGAAGCGCTCTTCCTCGAACCCCCGGCGGAGCGCGTCGGCCATCTCGGGGTCGTCCTCCACGATCAGCAGACGCATCGCGCCGGCCTCGTCGCCGTTCCGCAGAAAGGAGCCCGCACCTCCATCCACGCCGCAACTGATAGCATCGATGAAAGGGCGTTGGTTCCCCGGGAGGTCTACCTCCCCAGCCAGTAGCTCACCTTGATGAGGAAGACGTTGTCCGCCGGCACGCCGCTCGCCCGGTCGAAGCCGAGCAGCTGTCCGAAGTCGCGGCGGAAGCGGAAGCTGCCGGCCGAGTCGGAGCCGGTGCGGCTCTGGCTCCAGACCACGAAGATCGTGGAGCCGGGCCGGTACTCCCACCGCAGGACCGCGGTCGAGTGGAGCTGCTTGAAGTTGAAGTCCGGCTGGCCGAACGAGACGGCGTCGGGCGTGCCGTCCACCGCCACCCGGTAGACCTCGTCCGCGGCGTCGTAGCGGATCTCCGAAGGGCCGAGCCGGTGGAAGCGCTGGACGAACGCCGCCGCGTGCGGCCGCACGGCCTCCTCCAGGCCGGTGTACCTGCCCGCGCTCACGAACGGCTCCGCGTAGAGCTGGAAGGAGAGTGAGGGCGACACGGTATAGTTGGCGCGCGTCGTGAGCGCGACCGTCGTCTGGCGGAGGTGTCCGAAGTAGTAGTGCGTCCGGCCCGCGAAGTCCTCCTGGTCGACGTACTGGGCCGCGTCCCGATTCCAGCTCAGCGTCGGCCCCAACGAGATGTCGGCTTGCGGCGCGAGACGCCAGTGGAGGCTCGGCGACAGCGAGAACCGGCTCGTCGCGGCACCGAAGCTCGAGGTGCCGGAGACGTCGAGCTCACCCACCAGGCTCTTGCGGTCGTCGCTGGAGATCCCTCCCCAGTAGTGCAGGCTCGACTGGCCCAGCAGCGCGGGCCCTCCGCGCAGCGCACCGGGCGAGTACACCTGACCGTCGAGCTCCACGCCGCCGTACGCGCTCCAGTACGACTGGAGCTGCACGTGCCCGTTGACGTTGCCCCCCAGCGTGACGGCCTGGTTCCCGAACGTGGTCCCGTGCCATCCGTTGACGTTCACATTCCAGCTGCGGAAGCGCTTTCCGGCCTTGTTCTCCTGATAGCCGAGATAGCCCACCTGCATGAACAGGTCGGACTGCGTCTGGAAGCCGAGGTCGTTCACCTCGAATCCCGGGGTGATGGCGTGCAGGAGCAGGCCTCCGTTCCAGTGACCGCCGCCGATCTTGCCGACCTGGACCTGCGTCGCGAAGCCCTGCAGCGACGTGCGCGCAGAGTCGAGCAGGAGGTACCCCGCGTCCGGTCGCTGGAAGTAGTGCACGGGCGATTCCTGCACCGCGGTCATCGCCTCCGGGCTGCCGGCCACGCGGCTCCCCAGAGCGAACCCCCTGAGCTCCCAATTGCCCCCGCCCCAGCGGTGTCGGAGGTTGACGCCCCCCGCCACCGCGGAGGAGGCGAGATCGCCGATGCCCGTACCGTGGAGCTGCCGGCTGGTGAGCGTGAAAATTCCGCCCACGGCGGACTGGCCCTTCCGGAAGTCCTTGATCACGCGCCCGACCGAGTAGTTGGTCAAGGGCTCGACGACCATCGCGTCGCGGCGTCCCGCGTCGGTGACGAACGGCGCAGTCTCCCGGGCGGTGACGGCGTCGAGGAAGCCGACGGACCAGCCGCCCGAAGTCTGCCCGGACACCTTGCCCGCTCCGAGGATCGTCGTCCCCCCGGGCACCTGCCCGTAGTCGGCGGAGTCGGGTAGCCCCTCCTGAGGCGCGCGGCCGATGCGACGCGAGTAGAAGAGCTGCTCGTTGCCCATGTCGCCGTCGCCCACTCCGATGCCGAAGCGGAAGATGTTCGAACCCTCCTGGAAGAACGGGCGCTTCTCGGGGAAGAACGTCTCGTAGGCGGTGAGGTTCACGACCGAGGGGTCGGCCTCGACTTGCCCGAAGTCCGGGTTGAGCGTGGCCGTGAGCGTCATGTTGGGCGTGAGCCCGTACTTGAGGTCGGCGCCGACGTCTCCCGACGTCCCGTTGCGCGTCCAGAACGGGTCCGCACGATCGACCGGCGCTCGCTCCAGTCTCGCCACGGCGTACGGAGCCACCTCGAGGCGGCTCGGAGCGGACAGCCGCCCCAGCCCGACCAACGTGCCGAACGTGGACACGACGCGGGCCTGGTTCGGATCGAGCGGAGCCCACAACTCCTCCTCCCCCCGCCTCGCGATCTTGCGGTAGAAGTCGATGCCCCATACCGAGGCGCTGTCCGTACCCGCGTAGCGCAACTGCGAGAGCGGGATGCGCATCTCGACCGTCCACCCGAGCGAGTCCACGCGCGCCGCCGCCTCCCACACCGCGTCCCAGTTCGCGTCCTCGTGCGTGTCGTCGTACATCAGCTCGTCGTAGCGCACGCCCCGTGGGTTCACGAAGAACGCGAAGGCGGTGCGGTCGTCGTCGTAGCTGTCGATCGCGACGGCGAACCAGTCGGAGTAGCCCATGTCGTCACGCCGCATCAGGCGCGCGACGATGGAGTCCGGGTGGTCGTCGTACATGCGCGCTCCCACATAGAGCGCATCGCCGTCGTAGAGCACGCGGGCGACCGTCCGCTCCGAGGCGGGCACGCCCGGGTGCGGACGGAACTGAATCAGCGGGCTGGCCGAGTCGGCCGTCGCCCACACGGCCTCGTCGAGACGGCCGTCGATCGTGATCTGCTTGCTCGTCACCCGCTCGGCACGCACGCGGTAGGGCTGCGTGTCGGCGGTGCGAGTGGACGGCGTGCCCGTCGACTGCGCCGTCTGCGCCGCACCGGCACGCGGCCACACGGCGCAGGCAAGCAATACGGCCGCAAGCACGCGGCCCTGGACTGTAGTGATGGTCGGCCTCCCCTTGCTCGCCGTGGCCCGAGCGGGCCCGGCGAGTCGCATCCCCACCCTTGCGGCCGACGTCCGCGGCCGCGCTCGCTGTCGTGCGTCTCTACGAGGAGAGTGGGTGGGAGGGTTTCAAAGCGCCCGACGCTCCGTCCCTCCTCCACCACGACTCGTGCTCCACGTACCAGCGCACCGTATCCGTGAGCGCGTCGTCGAAGGTCCGCGCCGGGCGCCACCCGAGCTCGGCCTGCGCGCGTCCGAAATCGATTGCGTAGCGGCGGTCGTGCCCGGGACGGTCCGTCACGTGCTCGATCAGATCCTCGGGCCTGCCGAGCATCCGCAGGATCTGCCGCACCACGCTCAGGTTCGTCCGCTCGGCGTCGCCCCCGAAGTTGTAGACCCGGCCCGCCCGCCCCCGCTCGGCGGCCGCGACGATCGCCTCGCAGTGGTCGGCCACGTGCATCCAGTCGCGCACATGCAGACCATCGCCGTAGACGGGGCAAGGTCGACCGTCCAGCGCGTGTGTGATCACCAGCGGGATGAGCTTCTCCGGAAGCTGGTACGGCCCATGATTGTTGCTCGAGCGCGTGACGACCACGTCCAGCCGGTGCGTGGTGTGGTAGGCGAGCGCCAGGTGATCGCCCGCCGCCTTCGTGGCGGAGTACGGCGATCGGGGTGCGAGCGGCGCGTCCTCGGTGAACTTCCGCACCGACCGATCGCCGAGCGCCGGATCCCGCCACGGGAGCTCGCCGTAGACCTCGTCGGTGGAAACCTGTACGAAGCGGCCGACGCCCGCCTCGAGCGCGGCGGCGAGGAGCGTCTGGGTGCCCAGCACGTTGGTACGCACGAAGGGCGCGTCGGAGACGATGGAGCGGTCCACGTGCGACTCGGCCGCCAGGTGGAGCACCAGGTCGGTTCCCTCCATGAGCTCGACGACCAGCCGCGCGTCGCAGACGTCCCCATGGACGAAGGTGTAGCGCGCATGGCTCTCCAGACCGTCCAGGTGATCGGGGTTGGCGGCGTATGTCAGCGCGTCGAGGTTGACCACACGCGCTTCCGGGCGCCGCGCCAGCAGCCAGCGCACGAGGTTGGACCCGACGAAGCCGCTTCCGCCCGTCACGAGCACGTTCATGTCTGCGCGCGGTCCTTCATCTGACGTTACGGGAGTACGATGAAGCTACGTTAACAGGTCGCTGAAGAAGGAGAGTACCCCGCGCCACCACCGCCTCGCGGCGGTGTCCGCCGCAATCAGGCGGTGGCCTCCTGCTCCGCGGCCTCCGAAGACATCCGCGAGAGGATCGCCTCCAGCCGTGGCTGGCCACGCAGGTGCTCCAGGTCGGGATCCCGCTCCAGCCACTCCCGGTTTCCGAACCCGACGGCCACCGCCTCCTGGAGACAGTCCAGCGCCCGGTCCACGTGGCCGGCCACCGCGAAGAGGCAGGCGGCGTTATAGCGGACGCCCGCATCCTCCGGATCCATGGCCAGCGCCCGGTTGGCCCAGTCGAGACCCTCCTCCGGGCGGTCCAGCCTGCTCAACGCCACGGCCCTCATGGTGGCCGCGCGCGGGTCGTCGGGGTTGAGATCCATGTGCCGTTCGACCACACGGAGCGCCTCGCCGTAACCCTCGCGGGCGGCCTCGTGCCGCCCCACGGCCTCGAGCGACTGAGCCGCGAAAAAGGAGGAGGAATAGTCTTCGCGCACCGACGACGCCTCGCGGAAGAGGCGCGCAGCCTCCTCGAACCGGCCCTGCTGGAAGCACGCCCGGGCGTGGAAGTAGCGCGCCTCGAACAGGCGGGGGTCGAGCTCCATCGCCCGTCCGAACGCCGCCTCCGCCCCGACCAGGTCACCCATGGCGTGCAGGACCATGCCGTGCGCGGAATGCGCCTCCGCGAGGTCCGGGTCCAGCGTGAGAGCCCGGCGGCTCATCCCCAGGGCATCGTCCAGATCGGCGCAGGCCGCCGGATAATACACCGCGAGCAACGCCGCCACGTCGGCCACGCCCGCGTACGCCAACGCGAAGTGATCGTCGAGCTGAATCGCCCGCTGGAACATCTCCCGGGCGAACTCCAGACTCCGGCGGCGCGTCTGGAGGAAGAAGCGCCTCCCCCTGAGATAGGACTCGTACGCTTCCACGCTGCTCGTGTACACCTTGGACATGGCACGGCGCTCGTGATCCCGGAGGACGGCCTGGAGCACACGCGCCACGTTGGACGCGATCTCGTCCTGGATGTGGAACACATCCTCCATCGTACGGTCGTAGCGCTCCGACCAGAGATGGTAGCCGTCTTCGGCGTCGATGAGCTGCGTGCTCACCCGCAACCGGTCCCCCGACTTCTGGACGCTCCCCTCCAGGATGGCGCGCACGCCGAGCTTTCGACCGATCGCACGCACGTCACCCGGCGTGTCCCTGAACGCAAAGGACGATGTCCGCGCCACGACGTGCAGGTCTCCCACGCGCGCCAGGTCGGAGAGAATCTGGTCCGCGATTCCGAAGCCGAGGAATCCGGTGTCGGGGTCCCCGCCGACGGTCGCGAACGGAAGGACGGCGATCGAGCGAGGTGGTGCCTCCAGGGCAACCGCGGGCGCGACACGGCCTCCCACACGCCAGGCCGCCCACGCCACGAAGGGAAGCGCCACGCAGCCCGCCACGAAGATGGCGGTGTCCACCGGAGCCTGGATCTCGAAGCGCGCCATGGCCCAGTCGGTGAACTCCAGGATGCCCCAGCCCGCAGCCAGATAGATCCCGAGCACGTGGGGTACGCGCCGCCGCATGAGCTCCTCGACCGTCCGACCCATGCTTCGACTCCCAGCGGAAGCTGGTGGACCGGCGAATCGCCGGATGGCAGGTATTTCAATCTAAGGGAGCGGCGGCCTGCGCGCTCCTTCCCGAGGCGAACGCCCCCTGGGCGAGCACCGCCCACCGCCCGGACGCGGAGCGGGCTCGCCTCGCATTGCCCCGCCACGTACGTCGGCCGATCTTCCCCGGCGAGGGTCCTTCACCGGTCCGACCGCCCATGATTGCCGAGGTGCACGCCATGTTCCGTTCTCGCCGCGCGCTCTCCTCCTGCCTCCCCTGCGTCCTCGTCCTCTTCACCGTCGCCCTCTCGTTCCGCGCATCCTTCGCACAGGAGTCGAAGCCGACCGTTCCCGTCACAGCCTACGCGAAATGGGAAACGCTCGGTGGAGGCGAGCTGTCGCCGAAGGGCGACTGGTTGGCCACGGCCATCCGCCTGGGGAACGACGACATGGTGCTGCGGATCCACAAGCTCGGCACCGATTCGGTGGTCGCGATCCAGAACGGGGGCCACTTCACGTTCTCGAAGGATGGACGCTGGGTCGCGTATGCGATCGGCGTCTCCTCGGACGCCCGCGAGCGTCTCCAGAAGGAGAAGAAACCCGTGCACGAGTCGATGGGCTTGCTCGACCTGGTCCGTGGAGACACGGTGCTCGTGCCCGAGGTCTCGTCGTTCGCCTTCAGCGCCGACGGACGGTGGCTCTCCTTCGAGCGCTACGCCGACAAGAGCAGCCAGGGCGCCGATCTTCTCGTGCGCGACCTGGCCACGGGCAGGGATACGCCGTTCGGAGGCGTGAGCGGCTTCGCATGGTCCGACCTGGGGGCGCGACTCGCCTTCACGGTCGTGGGTCGCAGTGGCGTGGGTGCCGGCGTCGAGTTGTACCTCCCGGCGAGCGCGACCCTGCGTCCGCTCGCGTCCGGCGCTCCGGGCTACACGGGACTCTCGTGGCGGAAGAAGGCCGACGATCTGGCCGCGCTCGCCGCCGTGAAGGACTCGGGGTGGGCGGACACCACGCACGTCGTGCTCGCGTGGCGGAGCGTGAGCCGCGCGGCCGCCGAGCCGCTCGAGCTCGACCCCGCCACCGTGAAGGGCTTTCCGGACTCCACCGGCATCGTCGCGACGCGCGACCCCCGCTGGTCCGACGACGGGACTCGCATCTTCTTCGGCATCAAGGCCCGCGAGGCCGAGGCGGCGTCTCCGAAGAAGGAGAAGCCCGACACCACGGCCGCCGACAGCGTGCGAAGCGGTCCGGCCCGATCGGACAGCACGCACAAGGCGAAGCCCGACACGGCGAAGCCCGGCCTCGAGATCTGGCACGCGAAGGACGTGGACATCGTGCCGGAGCAGAAGGTGCGTGCGCTCGCGGACGAGCGGCGCAGCGACGTGGCGGCCTGGACGCTCTCCGGCAACAGGTTCGCGCGGCTCACCGATGGACCGGACGAGCAAGCGATCCTGGACGCGCACGCCCACACGGTGGCCGTCCTGGACGGCAAGCCGTACCGGCAGGACCGCATGTTCGGGCCCACCGAGAACGATGTCTACGTGGTGAATCCCGAGACCGGGGCGCGCACGCGCATCGCGACCGACGTGCAGTACTTCCGGGGCATCAGCCCGGACGGCCGCTACGTCCTCTGGGTCGACAGCGCCGATTACTTCTCCCATGACGTCCGCCGCGGAACGACCGTGGACCTCACGAAGGGCCTGGGCCCGTCGTTCGTGAACGACGAGGACGATCATCCCATCATCGAGAAGCCCCCGTACGGCAGCGGGGGGTGGATGAAGGGCGACGGTGCCGTGCTCCTCTACGACAAGTACGACGTCTGGAGCGTGCGCCCGGACGGCTCCGGCGCGCGGCGCCTCACGCACGGCGCCCGGGACAGCGTGCAATATCGCGTGGTCCGACTCGATCGCGACGCGGACGCCCTCGACCCGAAGAAGCCCCTTTACTTCACCGCGTACGGGGAGTGGACCAAGAAGTACGGCATCGCGCGGCTGGACGGAGACCGCCTCCAGCGGCTCGTGTGGGAGCCGGAGAACGTCGCCGGTCTCATCAAGGCCGACAGCGCGGACGTGTATGCCTACCGCGTCCAGGACTTCGACGATTCGCCGGACTACTTCGTGGCCGGGCCGCGGCTCGACCACGCTACCCGGGCGACCCACACGAACCCGTTCCAGAAGGACTACGCGTGGGGTCGCTCCAAGCTCGTCGAGTACCACAACGCGCAGGGTCGGCGCCTCCAGGGGGCGCTGTTCTACCCGGCCAACTACGACTCGACGAAGACGTACCCGATGATCGTCTACATCTACGAGATCCGCTCGCCATCGGTGCACCAGTACGTCGCGCCGTCGGAGCGGAACTACTACAACTGGACGGTCTTCACCCAGGCCGGCTACTTCGTCTTCCAGCCCGACATCGTCTACCCGATCGAGCGCAATCCCGGTCTGTCCGCCGTGGACGCGATCGTGCCGGCGGTGAAGTCCGTGGTCGCACGCGGCCACGTGGACCCGAAGCGCATCGGGCTCGTGGGCCACTCATGGGGCGGCTACCAGACCGCGTTCACCGTGACCCAGACGAACATCTTCGCGGCAGCCGTGGCGGGCGCGCCGCTCACCGACCTGTTCAGCATGTACCTGTCGATCTACTGGAATTCCGGCGGCACAGACGCGCGCATCTTCGAGATCAGCCAGGGTCGCATGGGCACGCCGTTCTGGAGGGACATCAAGGACTATCAGGCCAACTCGCCCGTCTTCCACATCGAGAACCTGAATACGCCGCTCCTCGTCGAGGATGGGACCCACGATGGCGCGGTGGACTTCAATCAGGCCGTCGAGCTCTACAACGCCGCGCGCCGGGCCCGGAAGAACCTCGTGCTGCTCGTCTACCTCGGACAGAACCACGGCCTCAGCGACAAGACCGACCAGATCGACTACCACCAGCGCATCCTGGAGTGGTTCAACCACTACCTGAAGGGCGAGCCGGCCGGTGACTGGATCACGAAGGGCGTGCCCTACCTGATCCAGAAGAAGGAGTTCGGCACGAGCGCTCCGGGCTCGCCGAGGAGCGGGGACGGACGGTGAAGAAGCCGGTCCGCGGACCGATGCAGCGGCAGCACATCCTGCTGCTCGATACGATCGTCCTCGGTGTCGTGGGGGCGCTCGCGGCCCAGGTGTTCATCTACCTCCTGCACGTGTGCAACAGCGTCTTCCTGACGCACCTCGCCAAGTACACACCCGCGGACCTGTCGGCCGGCCACGTGATTCAGCAGGTCGTCGGTGCGCACGGCCTCTGGCTCATTCCCGTGGCCACGACGCTCGGCGGCCTGATCTCCGGCGTGCTCGTCTACAGCATCGCTCCGGAGGCCGAAGGGCACGGCACCGACACCGCCGTGCGTGCGTTCCATCGCGACGGTGGGCTCATCCGCCGACGGGTGACACCGCTCAAGATCGTCGCGTCGGCCATCACCATCGGGTCCGGCGGCTCGGCCGGTCGCGAGGGGCCGACCGCCCTGTTCAGCGCCGGCGTAGGATCGATCTACTCCAATGTCTTCCACCGATCCGACGCCGAGCGCCGGCTGCTCGTGCTCGTGGGGATGGCCGCCGGGCTGTCCGCGATCTTCAGGTCGCCCATCGGCACGGCGATCTTCGCGGTGGAGGTCCTGTACGGAGAGATGCAGTTCGAGGGCGACGCCCTCATCTACACGATGCTCGGCGCGGTCATCGCGTACGCAGTCAACGGGCTGTTCGTAGGGTGGGAGCCGCTCTTCCAGGTTCCCGCCGGCCTGGCGGTGAAGAGCATCTACGACTACGGCCCGTACATCGTCCTCGGGCTGGGCAGCGGAGTCGTCGGCGCGATCCTGCCGAACGTCTTCTATGGGATGAGGGACGGGTTCCACAAGATCCCGATTCCCCCGCACATCAAGCCGGCCATCGGAGGGTTGGGTGTGGGGCTCATCGCGCTCGCGCTACCCCAGGTACTCGGCGGCGGCTACGCCTGGATCCAGGAAGCCATCGACGGTCACCTCGCGATCACGGTCCTCGCCCTGCTCGTGTTCGCGAAGATGATCGCGTTCGCGCTGACCGTCTCGTCCGGCGGCTCGGGCGGCGTGTTCGCGCCCACCCTGTTCGTCGGGGCCATGCTGGGCGCGCTGGGCGCTCAGCTCTTCCACCAGTCGCCCGCCGCATTTGCGGTCATCGGCATGGCCGCGGTATTCGGCAGCGCGGCCAGGATCCCCATCGCGACGTTGCTGATGGTCACGGAGATGACCGGCGGATACAGCCTCCTGGTCCCGGCCGCTCTCGCTGTCATGCTCGCGTTCCTCGTCCAGAGGCGGATCACGTCGCGCCTCAAGTACACGAGCCTCTACGAAGCACAGGTCCCGAGACCCTCGGATTCGCCGGCGCATCGCATGGAGCACCTGAAGACGGCGCTCAAGATGCTGCAGGAACGTCGTGAGATCGATACGGAGAAGATCGGACACCTCAACCTGATGCGCCTGCTCGAGGCCGCCATTCCCGTCGACGTGTCCGAGGGGAAGCAGCTCATGATCGGGACCCTGAGCCCTCGCAGCCCGTTCGTAGGTGTGCCCCTGAAGGACACCCCCTTCACCAACAAGGAGGTCGACGCCGAGTTGGTCGCGATCTTCCGTGAGGAGCACCTGATCCTCCCACATCCGAAGTCGCTGCTCGAGGCCGAGGATCAGCTCCTGATCCTCGGCCCTCCCCAGTATCGGAAGGAGTTCGACAGGCACTTCCTGCCCAGGAAGTGAGCGGGTGAGCGGTTTCGTTCTGTTGTGCTCGTCCATCTCGGGCAGAACCAGGGCCTGAGCGACAAGACCGACCGGATCGACGACCACCAGCGCCCCGAGGTCGCCGGCTGCACGATGTCCGTGGCCTCCCGCCGGTACCCGAACGTCCGCACGTCATTGCGTTCCCGGGGGCCGGGCACGATGATGGCCGATCCATGCGGCAGGATTCTACCTGGGCGGAGCTCGGCGATGGCGTTCGGCGTGAAGGGCGAAGGGCGGGTGGCGGACCCGAAGCAACCCGCGAAGATCGTTCCCTCCATCACGACCGAGACGGTCGTTGCGCTGGCGCTGCTGGTCGCGCTCTTCGGCGTGTTCGCCTGGAAGATGGGCGTCGCGTTCACGTTCAAGACCATGATGGCGACCGCGCACGACCTGATCCTGAACACGGTCCTCTTCCTGATGGGCGTGCTCATCATCATGTCGGCGTTCACCTCGTTCATCGCCGAGTTCGGGATCGTCGCGATCGCGAACCGCGCGCTGGCGCCGCTCATGAAGCCGCTCTTCGGCCTGCCGGGCGCCACGTCGGTGGGTGCGGTTGCGTGTTACCTGTCGGACAACCCGGCCATCATGCCCCTCGGCACCGACAAGGCCTTCCTGAAGTACCTGCGCCGCTGGCAGGTCACCACGCTGGTGAACTTCGGAACGGT
Source organism: uncultured Gemmatimonadaceae bacterium (assembly GCA_964519125.1). Classification (GTDB taxonomy): domain Bacteria; phylum Gemmatimonadota; class Gemmatimonadetes; order Longimicrobiales; family Gaopeijiaceae; genus SZUA-318. The sequence continues at coordinate 20,830 of CAZFIS010000026.1, forward strand.
GTTCGGGATGGGGCTCATCGTGACGACGTTCATGCTCGCTCAGTCGACGCCCGGGCGCTCGCTCGGCATGGCGGTGCTGATCGGCAACGTCGGCGCGATCCTCGGGGGCGTCGTCAGCGTGCGCCTGATGGGCTGGTTCGGACGGCGCAGGTACGGCGCGAGGGAGATGGCGGTCTCGGCCGAGGAGGAGGGCTACGACACCATGCGCTTCCGCGAGGTTCGGCAGGGCAACGTCGCTCAGCGCACCCTTCAGGCGCTCCTGGACGGTGGGGCGCACGGCGTGCAGATGGGCCTCGACATCATGCCGGGCGTGATCATCATCTGCACCCTCGTGATGATGCTCTCCTACGGCGCTCCGGCCGGTGGCTACACCGGAGCCGCGTATCAGGGCATCGCGTTCTTTCCGTGGATCGGCGCGAAGTTCTCCTTCATCATCAAGCCACTGTTCGGCTTCTCGAACCCCCAGGCAATCGCCTTTCCCGTGACTTCATGGGCGTCGGTGGGCGCGGCGCTCGGCATGATCCCGCAGTTCCTCCAGACGGGCATCATCGGCACGAAGGAGGTCGCGGTGCTGACGGCCATCGGCATCTGCAACGCCGGCTTCCTGAGCACGCACGTCGGCATGATGGACGGCCTCAAGGAGCGTGAGCTCACCACCGTCGCGATCGCGACGCACTTCGTGGGCGGGCTGATGGCCGGGGTGTTCGCGCACGGATTGTTCCTGCTGCTCGGATAGGGAAGCTCCGGACGCGCGTGGCCCTTCGTCGCCCTCTTCGGGAACCTGGAGCGGCGGCCAGGTAAGAACGGGATCAGCAAGGAGTCGCGAGCGTTCCCATGAGCATTCCGTATCCCCATATCAATCCGGTAGCCCTGCGGATCGGACCGGTTTCGATCCGCTGGTACGGCATCATGTACCTGGTCGGGTACATGGTGGGCTTTCGCATCGCGCTCTGGCGCATCCGGCGTGGTCTCCTCGAGATGACCGAGGCGGACCTCGACACGCTCATCGGCTACCTGGTCGTCGGCATGCTCCTGGGTGCGCGCCTCACGTACGCGGTGGTCTACCAGCCCGGCCACTACCTGAACGATCCCGTCGAGTTTCTGCGCGTGTGGCACGGCGGCCTGTCGTTCCACGGTGCGTTGCTGGGCATCATCGTGGCCACCCTGGTCTTCGCGCGAGTGCACCACGTGCGGTTCTGGCAGGTCGCGGACACCCTCGCGATCGCGGGCACGCCGGGCCTCTTCTTCGGCAGGCTGGGCAACTTCATCAACGGCGAGCTTTACGGGCGTCCCTCCAACCTCCCGTGGGCGATGGTCTTCCCGTCCGACCCCCTGCGCATCCCCCGCCATCCGTCGGAGCTCTACGAGGCCATCGGAGAGGGCATCATCGTCTTCCTCCTCCTCCTGGCGCTGGAGCACCGGTCGCGGCGCGGTGGGTGGTACCGTCCAGGGTTGCTCGGAGCCGCATTCCTGATGTTCTACGGAGTGGTGCGCTTCCTGCTCGAGTTCACGCGTCAGCCCGATCCTCAGCTCGGCCTCGTGCTCGGGCCGTTCAGCATGGGACAGGTCCTGTGCGCCGCGATGATCGTCGCGGGGGCGTTGCTGCTTCCGCTCCTCTTCCGTGGGGAGCCACCGCCGGGACCGGCCCCTCTCATCGACGGTCCGGAACCCTGAGTACCGTTCATGGCCCCCTCTGGCGGGCTTTCTCCGTCGGGGCGCGCCATGCTCGTCGAAGGACCGGGAGAAAGCCTCGGTAGCCGGGAAGTCCGTTCTCCGGCGCCTCCAATGGCGCGATCTGCACGACGTTGCGTGCTATGCTCCGGCCCTATCCTGCGCGCTCCAGGGGATCTATCATGGCGTCGGAGGTGTTCCACCGCTGTTTTGTTACCGGCGCTTTACGTGATGATCCATCGTTCCCCGACCCTCGAACTTGCTCATGACGGACCCCTTCAAGAAGGGCTCCATCCCGACTCCGCGTGTCGGAACGCCGATTCCCGGCCCCGAAAGCCAGAAGCTGCGGGAACGGGAGTCGAAGCACATCGCGCCGGGCTTCCAGGCGATTGCCGCCCATGCCGGCATCGCCGTCGACCGCGGTGAGGGCTCGGAACTCGTCGACGTCGACGGGAATCGCTTTCTCGACCTCACCGCGAGCATCTGCGTCGCCGCGCTCGGATACGGCCACCGCCGCTGGCTGAGCGCGCTCCACGAGCAGATGGACCGAACCCACGCGGGCTCCTTCACGACCGAAGCCCGCGTACGCGCTCTCGAGGTGGTCACCGAAGTGGCGCCCCCCGGCCTCACCAGGCTCCAGATGTACTCCGGCGGATCGGAGGCCGTCGAGAGCGCGATGCGCCTCGCCCGGGCCCACACCGGGAAATTCGAGACGCTCTCGTTCTGGGGCGGCTTCCACGGCAAGACGAGCGGCGCCTTGGCGCAGATGGGCAGCGACTTCAAGCACGGCCTGGGTCCGCTGGCGCCCGGAGCGCACCTGACTCCGTACGCCGACTGCGCGCGCTGCCCCTTCGGCGCGAAGTACCCGGAGTGCGGACTCCTGTGCGTCGAGTTCGCCCGCGAGAAGCTCCGCCGCGAGACCACGGGCCGCCTCGCGGCGATCCTCGTCGAGCCGATGCAGGGCACGGCCGGAAACGTCGTGCCCCCTCCGGATTTCCTTCCCGCCGTCGCCGAGGTCGCGAAAGACGCCGACGCGCTCCTCATCGCCGACGAGATGATCACCGGATTCGGGCGCACCGGGAGGATGTTCGGCGTGGAGCACAGCGGCGTCGCGCCCGACATCATGACGCTCGGCAAGTCACTCGGCGGAGGCTTCCCGGTCAGCGCCGTGCTGGCCCGCGACGAGATCACCCGCGCGGAGCCGTGGTCGAAGCCCTCCTTCTCCAGTTCGAGCTACGGAGGACACCCGCTCGCTGCGGCCGCCGCGGCGGCTTCCGTGGGCATCATCCGCGAGGACGGGCTCACCGACAACGCCCGCCGCGTGGGCGTTCATCTCCGCGACGGGTTCAGCGCGCTCTCGGAGCGTCACGCGTGCGTGACGCACGTGCGCGGGGAGGGACTTTTCATCGGTTTCGACCTCGTAGACGAGGATGGCGAGCTGTGGCCCGCCGCACACTGTCAGGCGCTGTTCCAGGCGCTGCTGCACCGCGGCTTCATCACCATGGCGTACGCCCCCCGGGTTCGGATCAACCCGCCCCTGATCTTCACGGTCGCGGAGGCGGACGAAGCGTTGGATGCGTTCGATCTCGCTCTTGGAGAGGTGGAATGACGGGCACGAATGGATCGAAGAACGGTCGTCGTCTCAGAGGCGCACTCATCGGATACGGGTTCATCGGTGCCCTGGGTCACGCGCCCGCGTACCTCGATCGGAGCGACGTCGACATCGTTGCTGTGGCGGACGTCTCCGAGGCTCGGCGCGGCCAGGTCCACCGCCGCTTTCCGCTGGCGCGGATCTTCAGCTCGATCCGCTCGCTCTTCGCGTCGGACACGGAGCTCGACTTCGTGGATCTCGCGATTCCCCCGAGCGAGCACGCCGCCGTCGCGGACGAGGCGATGAGCCGTGGCCTGCACGTGCTCTGCGAGAAGCCGTTGACCACGAGCGTCGCGGATGCCCAACGCCTCCTCGACCGCGCGAAGACCTCCGAGCGTGTCCTCTTCCCGTGCCACAACTACCGCTTCGCTCCGGTCATTACGACCATTCGGGACATCCTCGATTCGGGACGGATCGGGAAGGTTCGCTCGGTGACGCTCAACACCTTCCGCCCCACCCATGCGAAGGGGGTGCCGGAGTGGAATCCGGACTGGCGTCGCCACCGCCGTTGGTCGGGCGGGGGAATCGCCATGGACCACGGAAGCCACAGCTTCTATCTCGCCTTCGACTGGTTGGACTCGTGGCCTACCGCCGTGACGGCAAAGACGACGAACCAGGAGCCCGAGCGGTGGGACACCGAGGACAACTTCTCGGCCGTGCTCACCTTCCCGGGTAACCGCCTCGCGCACGTCCACCTCACGTGGACCGCGGGCACGCGCGCCGTGGTCTACTCGATCCAGGGCGAGCACGGCGGGATCACCGCGCAGGACGACGACATCGAGATCAGGACGGTCGTGCCCGGCACCCGGGCCGCCCAGGCCGGAGCCGCATGGGACGTGGAGAAGCGATCGGTGTCGTCGGACTGGATGGACGCGAGCCACACCAAGTGGTTCAACGCGATGTTCGACCGGTTCGTCGGAGCCATCGAGGCGCACGACTACACCCCGCCCGACACGCTGGACGCCTACCACTGCATCGACGTCATCGAGACCGCGTACGCTTCGGCGGGTGAGGGGTGCCGGGAGTTGCCGCTGGGCACCTCCGAGCCATCGGAGGAAGTGGCGGACGCGATGGCCAGGCGAGCACCGGCCGACCTTTCCGCACCCATGGTTACGTCCTGACGACCTCTCCATCCGCACGGCCATGAGCCGCAAGGTAAGGGCGCTCTTCTTCGTATTCGGCGCCGCCCTGTTCGTCTTCCTCGTGCGGCGGGTCGGCATCCATCGGCTCATCACCGACGCCGGCCGGATCGGATGGTTGATCGTGCCGGTGTTGGGCGTCTACGCGCTGGTCTACCTCGGAAGCGCGTGGGCATGGGCGGTGATCATGGGAGGTGAGCCACGGCGTCCGCCACTGTGGCGGACGTACGCGTTCACCATCTCCGGGTTCGCCATCAATTCCGTCACGCCGATGGCGAACGCAGGCGGGGAGCCCTTCAAGATTGCTGCGGTCTCGCATTGGCTGGGCGCCCGCCGTGCGACCGGCTCGGTGGTCATCTACGTCATGGTCCACGCGCTCGCCCATTTCCTCATGTGGCTGACGGCCCTGCTGCTCGCGCTCACGCTCGTGCACACCGCCGTGCCGGTTTGGGCGCTGCTCTCGGTTGGCGCGCTCTGCGCGGTCCTCACGCTCTTCCTTCTGTCGCAGCACAGACGCGGCTTTCTCGAGAAGCTGCTCGACATCCTCTACCGCGTGCCACTCGCCGGACGATGGGCCGTACGCCTGGAGAGCAGGCGGGAAACGCTCGTCCGCCTCGACGAGCAGATCACGGCGTTCTATCACGAGAGCCCGAAGCGCTTCTACGAGGCGCTCGGCGTGGAGTACCTGAGTCGATGGGTCTCGGTAGCGGAGTTCTGGCTCATCGCGATGGGCGTGGGGCTCCACCTGACCTACCTGCAGGTCTTCGTCATCGGCGCGTTCACGTCCATGATCACCAACGTCCTCTTCCTCGTGCCCATGGAGCTGGGCGCAAAGGAGGGAGCGATGTACACGGTGTTCGCCGCCCTGGGGCTGAACCCCGCGGTGGGGCTCTTCGTCGCGCTCGTGACTCGCGTGAGGGAGCTGGCCTGGATCGCGCTCGGTCTCGGGCTGATCTGGCTGTCGGGGCCGAAAACGAGGGAGGCGGCGCCTACCTTCCCCCGCCCGTCCGCAACGAATCCAGAATCGGCTCGGTGAGGCCTTGGAGTGCCGGATGCTTCGGCGGCTCCAGGGTGAACACCACCACGTCGTTGGCACCCTCGCGCAGCCAGGGACCCGGCAGGTAGAGCGTCTGTTGCGGGCCGATGTCCCAGAAGCGCCCCAGGTTGTGCCCGTTGACCCACACCACCCCCTTCCCCCACCCGCGCAGGTCGAGGAAGGTGTCGCCCACGCGCGCCACGTCGAACGTGCCGTGGTAGAAGGCCGGCCCGCGCGCCGCGCCGGGCCGGAAGGCGAGGTTCGAGACATCGTCCATCGGTAGTGAATAGACGCTCCACCCCGTGAGCTCGCGCCCGCCGAGGCGCACCCATCCTGTGATGCCCTTCCGCTCACCCGTGAGTTGCCGGCCGAAGTTGATCCGACCGTCGTTCTCCACGAGCACATCGAGCCGGTGCGTGCCCGCCGGCACCCGCACCGCGGCCGATGTCCGCCTCAGGCGCAAGTCGAGGGTGCCGACGCGCCGCCCGTCCAGGTAGACGGCTCCGTAGTCGTTGAGCGTGTCGAAGGTGAGCGCCCCCGAGAGCGGGCCCTTCACCTGCGTCCGGTAGAGGACGAACCCGTATGACTGCCCCAGACGCTCCATCGGCTCCGGCATCGTGCGGTGCACCGGACTCGGAAGCACGTCGAACAGGGGAGTCGCCTCCCCGAGCGTGAAGCTCGGCACAGCGACGACCGGAGGGGCGGCGGGCGGGGTGGGGAGCGTGTCCCCGGGAGGGAGCCGCCGCGCGATCACCTCGCGGAATGCGCGGTACTTCGGGGTGACGTGGCCGGCCTCGTCGAGCGCGCCGTCGTAGTCGTAGCTCGTCGTCTGCGGAGCGTACGCGTGGTTGTAGAAGTTCGCACCGCTCATGAACCCGAACGACGTGCCGCCATGGAACATGTACAGGTTGAACGAGCCGCCGTGATCGAGCATCCAGCCGATCTCGGACGCTTCACGTGCCGCGTTGGTCGTGTGGTGCGGCACGCCCCACCCGTCGAACCAGCCCGCCCAGTACTCGCCCGCCATGAGGGGCTCGTCCGGGCGGAAGCGGTGCAGCGCCGCGAACGCGGAGTCGGCGTCGCCGGGGCCGAAGTTGACGACGGCACGCACGTCCGGCAGAGTGCCGCGCGGCAGCTGGCCGGGGCCGTCGGCGGTGAACAGGAGCGAGCGGTCGAAGCCGGCCGCGAGGTAGTCGTCGTCCATGTCGCGCATGAAGACGGAATCGTCCCCGAACGATCCGTACTCGTTCTCGACCTGCACGCCGATGATCGGTCCGCCCCGTGTGATCTGCAGCGGCGCCAACTCCTGGCCGACGCGGCTTATCCACCGTTGCGCGGCCGCCAGGTACGTGGAGTCGCGTGTCCGCACCACCACGCTCGAGTCTGCCAGCAGCCAGGAGGGGATTCCACCCAGATCCCACTCCGAGCACACGTACGGGCCCGGACGCACGATCACGTGCAGGCCGAGCGAGCCGGCCTCGCGAACGAACGTCGCGACGTCGCGGCGTCCGCTGAAGTCGTACACACCGGGCTTCGGCTCGTTGAGGTTCCAGAAGACGTACGTGGTGACGGTGTTCAACCCCATCGCGCGCGCCATCTCCAGCCGCTGCCGCCAATAGGCGCGCGGGACGCGTGCGTAGTGGATCGACCCGGAGCGGATCTGGAAGGGTTGTCCGTCCAGCCAGAACTTCCCGGCACGGGCCTCGAACGTGTGCGTGGCCGACGACGGGGCGTGCCCGGGTCCCGAGCACCCCGCCGCGAGAAAGAGCGCGACGCCGAGCGAAGGGAGGAGCTTGCGCATCATGCCCCGGGGGTCTCCGAGGCCGGAGAAACCTCGCGTCCGGTCGAGGCGCGGATGACGCGACGCGCCGTCCACCAGGCGATCACGAAGACGGCCACCCCCGCCAGCATGAGCGCCACGCCGATGTGCTGGAGGCGCAGGAAGCCGTTGGCCACCTTGGTCGCGGCCCACAGCGGGTCGTGAGGCCCGGGCCGATAGTCGCGCATGGCGCCGAATCCGAGCCACGCCCGGCCGAAGACCGCACCGCCGACCACGAAGAGCACCAAGCCGGCGAGATCGAGCAGCCGACCGATTCTGGGTACGCCTGACGTATTCATAAGTGGGGACCAAGATGGCCGTTGAAGGCCGGAAAGGCCAACCGTGGCCGGCTCCGTGGCGCCCGCCGGGCGAGGGACGTCGCTCACGCCCCCTCTGCCTTCGCGAGATCCACGCGCCTCGGCGCCGGCAGCGGAAGCACGCCCTCCGGCGCCGCCGACGCCGGATCGAAGGGAACCCACTTCATGAGGGCCACCAACTCGTCCCGCGTGCGTGCTTCGGCCCGCAGGGCGAGGTAGCGGCGGTTGACGAAGAGCGTCGGAAGTGGATAGACACCCGACGCCGTGATCTGCTCGGGTGACGAGATCGTCACGAACCGATGGAGCTCCTCCGGGGCCGTGGCCGGTACTCCGTGCGAGCGTCCCCGGAGAACGTGGCCGTCCACCGTGCGGTAATAGTGATCGGTGAGAGGTTCGGCCGAGTCACGGAAGTCCGCGATGAGGGTCGGGTTCTGGAGGCGAAAGTCGAAAGCCACCTCGATGCGTGCGGGATCCAGGTTGACCGGAGTTGGACGCAGCCCCGCCCTCAAACGCTTCAGGAAGAAGGAGATGCTCTGGTCGTTCGGAGGCAGGAGCGCCGTCAGGGCGCCCGCCTCGTCTTCCCACCCCGGGCTCGGAAGCGTGGATAGGTACGTGGCGAGGGATTCTCGCGCGTTATCGATGCCGGGCAGATCGAGGCGCTGGAAGCGCAGGAGCGCCAGCACGACCATCGGGCATCCCGAGAATCGGAGCCCGACCAGCTCCCAGAAATGATCCTCTTCTTCGGCACCGAGGTAGACGGCGTCGGGAGGCGGGTCGACGAGGTGGCCGTAGCGCACCCGTTCCAGGTGCGCGTGGACGTGATCGATGTGGGAGTGGAACATCGGCCCAGGGGTCGGGCCCGGGGGGGACTCCTCCACGGTAGCGACGTGGCCGACCCGGGAGCAAGGACGCGCGCGTGACTCGCCATCGCGAGGGCGCCACGCTCCACTCGGGGCCCGCGCCCAGCACCGTATCGCCGTCTACGTCAAGGGCACGCGCCTGCACCGCGGCCGTGTCACCCGTCGACGTCAGCACCACGAGCGTGCCCGACTGCTCGATCGCCACGCCCGCCAGGCGCACCGTCACTTGCACGCTCACCGACGACGCCATCCCCGTCCCGCTCTCGCTCGATGCCAGCCCGACGGTCAGCTGCACCGTGCCTGGGCGCACCGCCGTCACCACCGCCTGGGTGCCACCCTCGTTCCTCACCCGCAGCACCGTCGTGTCGCTCGAGCTATAGCTCAGGACGATCCCACTCACCGGCCGCCACTCGCATCCGTCACCTTGGTCTGCAGCACCGTGCTCTCGCCCACCTCTGCGTCCGCCTGCCAGCCCGAGGGCGTCAGCGTCAGGCGCTCCAGCGCCGGGTTCGGGTGTGCCTTTGTCACCCGACGAGCAGTTCGGCAGCACGAGCGGCAGGGCCGACAACAGCGGCACGAGGCCGCGCGGGCGCGGCCGCTTCGGCCCGATGGAAGACCTGTGGCGAGAGGTGGACTCAGGAGGAGTCACGCTCGAGAGGAACGGACCGAGCGCGCGGACCCAAGAATCACGAAGGGGAGGCTTCGGAGTTCACGGCAACCTTCTGGGCAGATGTCCATCAGGCGTACGCATCTTACGTCGCCGGTCCGGGAACAGAAGCAGGCTGAGGACGCGTGCACCGCCTCAGTCACGCCCGGCCCCTGCCCCACACCTCAGTAGATCGCGACCCCCTGGGGTTCCGGATCGAATCCCGGGATCGTGATGGTCTTGGTCACCGTCCCCGTGGCCACGTCGATCACCGAAACGCTGGCGCCGTAGAAGTTGGTCACGACCGCCGTCTTACCGTCCCGCGTGAAGGCGACGTGGCTGGAGGTATCGCCGGTCGTGATCGGGCTCCCGCTCACCGCGTTCGTCGCAGCGTTGATCACGGAGACATTGCCGGGGCCGTAGTCGGTGGGGGAGCTCACCACGTACGCCTTGCTGCCGTCCGGCGTGAACGCGATGCCACGAGGATGCGTCGACACCTTGATCGCGTTCGTGAACACGCTGTCGTTCCTGACGTCGATCACCGAGACGCTGTCGCTCGCGCTGAACAGGCCTTCATTCGACACGTACGCCTTCGTGCCGTCCGGCGAGACCGCCACGTAGAGGGGGAACTCACCGACCGCGAGTGTGCTCACGGCGTAGTCTGTGGTTGCGTCGATCAGGGATACGTTGTTGCTCCCGCTGTTCACCACGTACGCCGTGCCGCCCGGCGTGAACGCGACGCCCATCGGGGCGCTGCCGACCGCGAACTTCTTGGTCACGGTGCCTGTGGACACGTCGATCACGGCGACGGAGTCGGTGCCGTTCTGGGTTACGTATGCCTTCGTGCCGCTCGGCGAGAACGCGACGCCCGAGGGAACGTTGGAGACCGCAATCGTCTTCGTAACGGAGTCACGAGCCACATCGATCACCGAGACCTTGCCGTTGACCACGTACGCTTCCGTGCCGTCCGGCGTGATCGCGACGCCGCTGGGAGCGCTGAAGCCCGAGAGCGTCTTCACCACCGTGTTGGTCGCCAGGTTGATCACGGACACCTGGCCAATACGCTCGGCGGTCACGATCGCCACCGGCCCCACCGCGATGGTGAACGTCTGCGTCGAGCTGGCGTCCACCCCGCCGTTGGCCGTGCCCCCGTTGTCCTTCGCCGTCACGGAGACGGTCGCCGTCCCGTACCCTGTCGTGCTCGGGGTGTACGTCAGCGTGCCGGTCGAGCTGATCGCCGGCTGAGTGCTGAACAGCGAGTTGTCCGTGTTCGTCACCGTGAACGACACCGTCTGGGTCGACTCGTTGGCCGGTCCGGGACTGATGTTCGTGGCCCAACCCGTCACCGTCTGTGCGCCCGCGCCGTGCCACACGACCTGGTTCGAGCCCTTCGTGAAGCTCGGCGCGTCGTTCACCGGCGTCACCGTGATGGTGAACGCGGAGACC
>CAZFIS010000027.1:0-31171 GCA_964519125.1 uncultured Gemmatimonadaceae bacterium
CAACATGCCGGCATTCGCCCAGGCATTCTCCTGCAAGCCCGGCGATCCGATGGTCCGCTCGGGCGCCAAGCAGGTGGTGATCTGGTAAGAGACACCGCTCGAGCGCTCCGGAGCGGAGACGTCCGCGCCGCGGACCTCGTGGAGGAGGCCATCCGCCTCCACGAGGAACGCGGCACCCGCCTCGGGGCCTACAAGATCTTCGACGCGGCGTCCGCCCGGGCCCAGGCGGCCCGGGCGGACGCGATGTTTGCGGGTACCTCTCCCGCTCCCCCGCTGTGCGGCATCCCGGTCTCGGTAAAAGACCTCTACGGCGTGGAGGGGCTTCCGACCTTCGCGGGAACGCCGCGCCGGCTCCCGGAACGGTGGTCGCACGACGGGTGGCTCGTCGGGCGCCTGCGCGAGCAGGGCGCCGTGATCGTGGGCAAGACCCACACGGTGGAGCTGGCGTACGGCGCGGTCGGCACGAACCCCAACTGGGAGACGCCCCGCAATCCATGGGATGAGCGGGTGTACCGCATTCCCGGCGGCTCGTCGGCCGGCGCGGGTGTGAGCCTCCACGAAGGCTCGGCGATGATCGCGCTCGGCACCGACACGGGCGGCTCCATCCGCATTCCCGCGTCGATGACCGGCGTCGTGGGGCACAAGACGAGCAAGGGGCGCCTCGGCACGGACGGGGTCGTCCCCTTGAGCCACACGCTCGATACCGTGGGCGCGCTCACGCGCTCGGTCGAGGACAGCGCGTGGTTCTTCGGATCCGTGGACCCGTCCTGGGGAGATCCGGAGGCGCTCCTCCGCCAGCTCGCCGCGCGCGGGGCCGCGGAGATCCGCATCGCGGTGCCGACGTGCGGCATCTGGGACGAGTGCCAGCGCGACATCGCCGCCGTCCTGGAGGACGCGCTCTCCGAGCTCGGACGCGCCGGGTGGAAGCGCTCGGAGATGGACGGCTCGCTCCTCGACCGGGCGGTGGATCTGTACATGACGGGCGGGATCGCGGGCGTGGAGTGCCTCGACTTCCTCGAGAGCGAGCTCCCCGGCTGGCTCGAGATCCTGCATCCCATCGTCGGCAGGCGGATCGCGGCGGCCGGGGTCCACGCCGGCGCAGACTACGAGGCGGCCCTGGCCCGCAGGGAGGAGATGGCGCGCGAGGCCGAGGCGCTCTTCCGCGATGCCGACGTGCTCGCGCTGCCCACGGCCATCGTCACCCCGCCCCCCGTCGCCGACATGGAGGACATGGACCGCTACCTGGCCACCAACGCCGCGGCGCTCCGGCCCACGTGCGGCGTGAGCATCCTCGGGCTGTGCGCCCTCACGATCCCCGTGGGCCTCGACCGGGCCGGCATGCCGGTCGGCCTCCAGCTCGTCGCGCGGGCCGGAGGGGACGAAGGGGTGCTCGCGGCGGCGCTCGCGGCCGAGCGCGTGCTCGGCAGGATCGAGGGGCGGGTCTAGAGGCCGGGCTCGACGAATCGTACACTTGGGGCATGAGTCCTCCCGCGCCCGAGCCCGGTTTCGTTCGGCGCACGCTCTCGTCCTTCCGGTCGCGAAACTTCCGGCTCTTCTTCGCCGGTCAGACCATCTCCAATACCGGAAACTGGCTCACCAGGATCGCCCTGACCCTCCTGGTGCTGCACAGGACCGGAAGCGGCGTCGCGGTCGGCGTTCTGTCCGCCTGCCAGTTCGGCCCGATCCTCGTGTTCGCCCCCTGGGCGGGCGTGATCGTCGACCGGACGGACAAGCGCCGCCTGCTCTTCGTCACGCAGACGCTCGAGATGGGCCAGTCGCTCGCGCTGGCAGCCCTCGCCTTCCTGCCCGAGACGCCGCTGTGGGCCTTCTACCTCACCGCGGTGGCGGGCGGCGTCATGCTGGCGTTCGACAACCCGGTGCGGCGGACGTTCGTCAACGAGATGGTGCCCGTCGAGGACCTGCCCAACGCGGTGACCCTGTACAGCGCGATGGTGAACCTCTCCCGCATCGCCGGCCCCGCGATCGCGGGGCTGCTGGTGGTGAGCGTCGGCTACGGATGGTGCTTCACCCTCGACGCCGTCTCGTACACGTCCGTGCTCGCCGCGCTCGCGATGATGCGCACGTCCGAGCTGCGCCGCCTGGAGACGTCGCCGCGCGGCACCGGACAGATCCGCGCCGGAATCCGCTACATCGCCTCGGTTCCCGAGATCTGGATCCCGTTCGCCATGCTCCTGATCATCGGGACTTTGAGCTACAACTTCACGGTCCTCTTCCCGCTCTTCGTCGAGAAGACCCTGCACGGAAGCGACACCGACTTCACCTTCCTCTACTCGATCTTCAGCACCGGCGCGGTCCTCGGAGCGCTCGTGGTGGCCCGGCGCTCCACGGTCACCATCCGTACCGTCACGATCGGGGCGCTGGGGCTCGGCCTGAGCCTGCTCGCCCTCGCGGCCATGCCGAACGTCGCGCTCGCGACCCTGGTGGCCGCCCTGGTCGGAGGCGCCAGCGTCGCCTACATGACGGCCACGACGGCCATCGCGCAGATCCGGGCCGACCCACGGATGATCGGGCGGGTCATGGCCATTCAGGCGGTGCTGTTCGCCGGGACCAAGCCGATCGGCGGACCCTTGCTCGGAGGGATCACGGACCTGTTCGGCGCGCGGGCCGCGGTGGTGGTCGCCGGCGTGGGTGCGCTCGTGGCGGCCGCGTTCGGGTGGAGGGCCGGGCTCGGCGTCTCTCCCGACCATTGACCAATCTGGTCAATGTATCCAGCTTGGCGGCATGTCCAAGCGCCATCCCGTGGTCCGCGAGACCGTGAGCCTCTATGACGCCAAGACCACGCTCTCGGCCCTGGTCGAGCGCGCTGCGGCCGGCGAGGAGATCGTCATCTCCAAGTCGGGCAAGCCCAAGGCGAAGCTCGTCCCGCTCGAGGATGTCCGTCCGCTGCGCGAGCCGGGCAGAGGGCGTGGCCAGTGGAAGGTGGCCGACGACTTCGACGCCCCGCTTCCCGAAGACACGAGCCGGGCGTTCGGGGGTCCCCCGAAGAGCAAGGGCGGATGAGGCTTCTCCTCGACACGCAGGTGCTCATCTGGTGGGACGGGGGTGACCGGCTCACGAAGAAGGCGATGGACGCCATCCGCAGTGCCGACCAGGTCTACGTGAGCGCGGCCTGCGGATGGGAGATCGCCATCAAGGCGTCGCTGGGCCGACTCACCACCACGCGCAGCGTCGTCGAGGCGGTGGCCTCGTCCGGATTCGAGGAGCTGCCGGTGTATCTGACTCACGCGGAGCGACTTGCCGACCTTCCCTGGCACCACCGCGATCCCTTCGACCGGCTGCTCGCGGCGCAGGCTCTCGCGGAGCACCTCACTCTCGTCACGAGGGACCGCATCTTCGGCCGCTACGGCGTGAAGACGCTCAGGGCCTGAGGTCGTTGACTTCCGCGGGAACCACACCTGCGGAGGGCCGCCGCGTCGCCGCGCTCACCGCCACCAGCACGGCGAAGTTCACCCCGAGCGCCACGAACCCCACGTTCAGGTCCTGTACCCATCCCGGCGCCGCGGGCACCATCCGCGCCAGCGTCATCCCGCTCATCGTCTGCCACGCCACCATCGCCTCGCCCGCGAGCACGCCCGCGAATGCGCCGGCCCGGGTCGGCCACGGCCGCTGGGCGAGGCTCAGGATCAGCGCGGGAAAGAGCTGCGTCACCAGGTTGTAGGCCATGAGAAGGAGCGGCACGATCGCCTCCCCACCCCGCAGCGTCATCCACAGCGCCACCGCCGCGACCACCGGCACCATCCACCGGGCCACCAGCGCGACCCGGCGATCGTCGGCCGTGGGCACGATCTCCCGATAGATGTTCTGGGCGAGGATCGTGGCCGTGGCCACCAGCAGCATGGATCCCGGCACCAGCGCGGTCAGCACGCCGGCGCCGCCGATGACCCCGAGCACCCACGGACTGAACGCGAGCTTCGAGACGCGCAGCAGCGACAGGTCGACGTCCGTGCCCTTCAGGCCCGGCACCTGCATCACCGCCGCGAACCCGGCGAGGAACACGAACAGGAGCACGAGCTGATAGAGCGGGAGCACCACGGCGTTCTTGCGGAAGACGTCCTCGTCCTTGGTCGTGTACGCAGACGCGAACGTGTGCGGCCACATGTAGAACCCGAGCGCGGTGAGCAGGACCGTGGAGATGAACCAGCTCGAGCTCATCCCCCGGGAAGGAAGGTTGAGAAATCCGGGGTGCGCCTGCTCGATCGTGCGGAACATGGCGCCGAAGCCGCCGTGGAAGTGCAGGGGGAGGTAGATGCCCAGGAAGACGGCCACGATGAGGATCGAGAGGTCCTTGAGCGCCGCCGTCCACGCCGAGCCGCGCACGCCCGAGATCACGACGTAGCCCACGAGCGCGAGCGTTCCGATCCAGATCGCGGCGTGGGGAGAGATCGTGCCGTAGGACGCCTCGCTCACGATGATTCCCATCCCGGTGAGCTGGAGCACCAGGTACGGCACGAGCGCGGCCACGCTCACCAGCGAGACGAGGATGCCGAGCGCGCGGCTGTCGTATTTCTTGACGAAGAAGTCCGCCTGCGACACGAGGTTGTGCGCCTTCGCGTACCGCGACACGACCGGAAGCATGAAGTACGACAGCGTATACGCTACGGTGCCGTAGCAGATGATGTAGAAGGCCGGCGCGCCGCGGCCGTATGCCCATCCGCTCCCGCCCAGGAACGTGAACGTCGTGTAGATCTCACCGGCCATGAGCAGGAAGACGAACAGGGCGCCGAACCCGCGCCCGCCCACGCTCCACTGCTCGAGCGTCATCGTCCGGCCGCGCCTCGCGAGGAGGCCGAGCGCGACCGCGGCCGCGAAGAAGAGGACGATGACCCCCAGGGCGGCGTTCACCGGAGGGGCCTCACGGATCGCCGCGTCGGTCGAGCGTCCAGATGAGCGCCATCGTCGCCGAGGTGAGGACGACCCACGCGACCGACCAGGTGAGCAGCGGCGGGAGCCCGACCCACGTGCCGCTCATCCGATTCACGAAGGGCACGCCCACCAGCATGAACACCGTCGGGAGCACCGCCAGCCAGCGGTAGGCGTGCGAGCGTGGAGGGTCGCTCAAGGGGCGCCCTTCACCTCTCCGACCTCCTCGCGCGGCTTCTCCAGGAGCCGCTCCGTGAAGTCCACGCGCTCCGTGAGCCGGACGACCTCGTTGGACAGCGCCTCCACGGTCTCGCGCAGCGCCTCGAGCTGCTCGTCGCTGCGGTTCGGAGCCGGACCGCTGTCGAGGCGACTCCGGAGGACGTCCGCCAGCGCATGCGCGATGGGACGGAACGCACGGAAGCTCATCACCAGCACAACCAGGACGATGACGAAGATCATGCCTGGATCCATGTCCAACTCCGATCGAAGGTAGAACGCCGGACGACGATACGTACGTACGGGGACGAGCGCGAGGATCTTCTAGGGATGGCAGCGGCGCGGTGGCCTTTCGCCAGGCCGGCCGACGGCTCCAGGGTGGTTGACAGGGCCGGGCCCGTCGCAACATTGCCCTCGGCCGGACCGACCCTCTCCACGCACGGAGCCCGCATGCGACGAGCCACCCTGCCCCTCCTCGCGCTTCTGGCGCTTCCACCCGCGGCGCTGTCCGGGATCTCCGCACCCGGGCCCGCGGCGCCGCGCTCCCCCGCCGATACCGGCGCGGTCGTCGTGCTGCTCGGCACGGGCACGCCGATCGCCGATCCCAACCGCTCGGGGCCCGCCACGGCCATCGTGGCCGGCGGCGAGTCGTACCTGGTGGACGCGGGCGCGGGCGTCGTGCGCCGCGCGGTGGCCGCGGCCCGCAAGGACTCGATTCCCGCGCTCCGCGTCCGGAACCTCCGGCGGGTGTTCATCACGCACCTGCACTCCGACCACACGCTGGGGCTGGCGGACCTGATCCTGACGCCGGCCGTTCTCGGGCGGCCCGGCCCGCTCGAGGTGTGGGGGCCCGAGGGCACGCAGGCGATGGTCACCGCGCTGCTCGAGGCCTACAAGGAGGACATCCGCCTGCGCGTCTACGGACTCGAGCACGGCAACTGGAAGGCCTACCACGTGATCGTGCACGAGATCCAGCCGGGCGTGGTCTATTCCGACGCGAACGTGAAGGTCACGGCCTTTCCGGTGCACCACGGCACGTGGCCCGAGGCGCTCGGCTACCGCTTCGACGCGCGCGGCCGGAGCATCGTGGTGTCGGGCGACGAGGCCCCTCCGCTGGACACGATCATCCGCTACTGCGACGGCTGCGACGTGATGGTGCACGAGGTCTACTCGGCCAAGGGGCTCGAGCATCTCGGCCCGGAGGACCAGGAGTACCACACGCACTTCCACACCTCGGGCATCGAGCTCGGCGAGATGGCCGCCAAGGCTCGGCCCAAGCTCCTCGTGCTCACCCACTGGCTCTTCTTCGGCCAGACGCCCGAAGAGATCGTGGGGGAGGTGAAGGAGCACTTCAGCGGCAGCGTCGCCGCGGGCAAGGACCTGGACGTCTACTGAGCAGGGGACCCCTCGGCCCCCACCCCCGCCAACGTCCTCACCCGGAGGCGCCCGGCCAGGTCGGGTGTCGCCCGGTCGGGGGTGACGAGCACGGTGCGCGTCTCCCCTGGCAGAAGGTCGAACCAGTCGTCGCTGAACCGCGCCCCCTCGCCCGCCACGGTGAGGCGCACGCCGTAGGCGAAGCGCGCCGCGGTGAGCGTGACCTTCCACGCATCGCCGTCGCGCTCGACCGACTCGATGCGCACGCCGGGGTCGGGAAGGCGGAGCGAGTCGGGCGGCACGGCGAACGCGAGGTCGCGCGAGAGGCTCGTGCCGTCGGCCTTCAGGAGACTCACCTCGACGACCGTCCTGCGCGCGTCCGCGCCGCCGAGCACCGAGTCCACGGGCCAGGCCCAACTCTGGGGAGCGGAGCCGCCCTGGAGCGTCGCGGTCCGCGTCTCGCGCACCCGCGCGGTGCCCCCCCCGACGTCCACCGTGCGCACCTGGAGCGCCGCCCGCACCCGCCCCGTGTCCGTCATCGCCCACACGCGCAGCGTGTCCCTCCACAGGTCGGCCAGCACCACCACGGGCGCGAACACCCGGCGCGCCTCGTACTGGAGCGCTTTCCAGCGGCCGAAGTAGTCGACGCTCGACCACGACACCACCGGCCACGAGTCGTCGAGCTGCCAGAAGAGCGAGCCCGCCGTGCGCGGCCAGGAGCGGCGCTCCGCCTTCATCGCCAGGCCGACGCCCTCGGCCTGCTGGAGCTGGCTCACGTACGCGAACGCGTCCACCGAGTCGTCGGGCGGCACGGGCCACCCCTCGCGGCGCATGTACAGGCGCATCATGTCGTAGCCGGTGAAGTTCCCGGTCGTCAGGAACTTCTGATGCTCCTGCATGCCCGCGTCGTCCAGGCTCTTCGGCGCGACGGAGTCGAACGCCTCGAGCGTGGCCTCGGCGGGCAGCGCCTGGAACCCGAACTCGCTCGCGAACCGCGGCACGTGCTCCGCATACGCCCGGAACGGCTGGCGTCCGTGCCACACGCCCCAGTAGTGGCTGTCGCCCCGCACGAGCGCCTCCGGCCTCGCCCACGAGACGGGCGGGGAGGCGGGCCAGTACGGCACCGAGGGGTCGTTCGTGCGCACCGCCTCGGGCAGCACGCCCTCGAAGATGCGCGCGTAGGCCGCGGCCACTTCGGCCCGCACGTCCGGCGCGTAGTCGTCCTGCCATCCCCAGGCGCCCCACGCCTCGGCGATCTCGTTGTTGCCGCACCAGAGCGCGAGGCTCGGGTGGTTCCGGAGGCGGCGCACCTGGTAGCGCGCCTCCGCGGCCACCGAAGTGTCGAACGCCGAGTCACCGGGCACCATCGCGTTGGCGAACATGAAGTCCTGCCACACGAGGACGCCGTCGGCGTCGGCCAGGTCGTAGAAGACGTCGGGCAGGTAGGCCCCCCCGCCCCACACCCGCACCATGTTCATGTTGGCCGAGGCGGCGTCGCCGAGCACGCGCGCCCACCGAGCCGAATCCACCCGCGGGAGGAAGTGGTCGGGCGGCACGAGGTTGGCGCCCCGGGCGAAGAACGGCACGTCGTTCACGACGAACGTGAACGCGCCCCCCGTGGTGTCCAGCGCGATCGTGCGCACGCCGAAGCGCACGTGGCGGTGGTCCCAGCGCCCGTCCCGCGTGAGGTCCACGTCGACGCCGTACAGGTGCGCCTCACCGAAGTCGCGCGGCCACCAGAGCTTCGGCTCGGCGATGCGCAGCGTGAGCGCCACCGTGTCTACGCCGGCCCGCACGTCGGCGTCCACCATCTCCGGCGTGAATGCCCCGTCCGCGCTCTTCACGCCCACACGTACCCGCCCCGCCCTCGTGGAGCGGACCTCCACGTCGACGCGCACGCGGGCCTGGTGCGCTCCGAGCGAGTCCGTCACGACGCGCACGCTCCGGATGCGCGAGCCGCTCCACGCCTCCAGCCGCGCGGGCATCCAGATGCCGCTCGTCACGTAGCGAGGGCCCCAGTCCCACCCGTACTGGTAGGCGGCCTTACGCGTGAACGCCCGCGTGTTCGAGGGATCGGGCTCCTGGTGCGGGATGGGCCACGGGCTCTCGGCGGCCTTCTCCCTGCCCACGCGGATCGGCGAGGCGAACCGCACTTCGAGCGTGTTCTCGCCCTCGTGCAGCACGCGCTTCACGTCCACGCGCCACTGCCGGAACATGTTGTCCGCCGCGAGCACCTTCGTTCCGTTCACGAGCACGTCGGCGTACGTGTCCAGCCCGTCGAACACGAGCTCGACGTGCTGCCGGGCGAGCAGGCGCGCGTCCGCGTGAATGCGCGTGCGGTACGTCCAGTCGGCGTCCTCGATCCACGCGAGCTGCTTCTCCCTGTCGCCCACGAACGGATCGGGGATCCGCCCCGCGGCGAGCAGGTCGGTGTGCACGGTGCCCGGTACCGTCGCGGGGATCCACGTGGAGTCGCCGGCCTCCTGGAGCTGCCACCCGCGGTCGAGCGAGCGCGTGAGAACGGCCGGCTCGGGATGGGCGCAGCCCGCGAGAGAGGCGGCCGCGGCGGCGAGCAGAAGGACGGCGCGGCCGCGCATCGCTCGCGCGCTCATCGCCGCGCCATCTCCTCCGTCTCGTCGCGCACGACCTGGACGCCCACCGGATCGGAGTCGGACGGCGGGCGTGCCCACGCGTCCTTGCCCCACGTGGGCGACGGAGTGGCGCCGAGCTCGATCTCCAGGAGTCCGCCGCTCGCCACGTCGGAATGGCGGATGTAGGTGAACGGCCAGTCCCTCCCCTTCAACGTCACGGAGCGGATGTAGCGCGCACCGGGGCCGTCGCGGTGCACGCGCACGGTGAACGTGCCGTGCTGCACGCGGATGCGCGCCTCGTCGAAGCGCGGCACGCCGAGCACGTACACGCCCGACGACGGATCGGCTTCGTAGAAGCCGAGCGCGCTCAGCACGTACCACGCCGACATCTGCCCGCAGTCCTCGTTGCCGGAGAGCCCGTCGGGCTCGGCGCGATACTGCGTGTCGAGGATCTGGCGCACGCGGTCCGCCACCTTGTCCGGCCGGCCGGCCCACGAGTACAGGTAGGCGATGGCGTGGCTCGGCTCGTTGCCGTGCGCGTACTGGCCGATGAGCCCGCTGATGTCGGCCGCCTTGTGCGTGCCGGTCACGACCGTGTCCTGGTCGAACAGCTCGTCGAGCATGCCGACGAACGCGTCGTCGCCCCCGTGAGCCTGGATCAGCCCGGCCACGTCGTGGGGCACGAACCAGGCCCACTGCCACGCGTCGCCCTCGGTGTAGTCGCTGTGCCCCTCGTGCTCGGAGTGGCGCGGATCGAACGGCTCGCTGAACGTGCCGTCGCTCTGCCGCCCGCGCATGAACCCCGTCGCGGGATCGTACTCGTGCCGCCACGCCGCGTCGGAGCGTGAGCGGAACGTGCGCGCCGTGGCGCTGTCGCCCACGAACGCGGCCAGGCGCGCCACCGCCGCGTCGTCGTAGCCGTACTCGAGCGTCTTCGTCACCGCCTGGTCGGCCAGGTTCGCGGGCACGAACCCCCATGTCCTGTACTTGTCGAGGTCGCGGATGTCCGAGGACTCGCTCTTCACCACCGCCGCGAGCGCCCGCTGCGGATCCACCCGCGCCAGCCCCTCGCGCACGGCGTCCACGATCACCGGCACCGCATGGTTACCCGTCATCGTGTTCGTCTCGTTGCCGACGAGCAGCCACACCGGGAGGAGCCCGTGCTCGTCACCGAACGCGAGCATCGAGGCCACCAGGTCGTGCACGCGCGCCGGGTCGATGATCGTGTTCAGGGGATGCGCGGCGCGGAACGTGTCCCACAGCGAGAAGATCGAGTAGTTGGTGAACCCCTCGGCCTGGTGGACCTTGCCGTCGCCGCCCCGGTAGCGGCCGTCCGCGTCCTCGAAGAGGATCGGCGCGAGGCGCGTGTGGTAGAGCGCCGTATAGAAGATGGTGCGGTCCTCGGGCGTGCCCCCGGTGATCCTCACCTTCGAGAGCTCGCTCTGCCACATCTTCCGCGCGCGGGCCCGGGCGCCGTCGAAGTCCCAGCCCGGCGCCTCGGCCTCGACGTTCTTCAGGGCGCCGGCCTCGTCGACGTAGCTGATCCCCACCTTGAGCAGCAGCGGCACCGAGTCGCCTGCCGGTGCGAAGTGCAGCAGCACGCGCTCGTGGGGCGAGGTGCCCACCACGTCCATGCGCGTCACCGGCCGCGACGTCACGAGCGCGAAGTGCACGCGCTCGTCCTTGGCCCACCCCGTGCTGTAGCGCCTGCCGAGGAAGAGCGTGTCCGAGACCTGGCGGAGCTCGGTGGACGTGGGACGGTCCCAGTTCTCGGAGAAGCCCAGGTCGACGACGAGCCCCGGATCCGATCCCCGGGGAAACGTGATGCGGTGCAGGCCGACCCGCGCCGTGGCGGTGAGCTCGACGCGGATGCGGCTGCGCTGGAGCGTGACCGCGTAGTAGCCCGGTGAGGCCTCCTCCTCGGCGTGGGAGAGATGGTCCGCGTAGGGGCGCGTTCCGTCGGGGAGCGTGTCGAGGGAGAGGTCGACCGGACCCGCCACCGGCATCACGAGCACGTCGAGCAGGTCGCCGATGCCCGTGCCGCTCAGGTGCGTGTGGCTGAAGCCCGTGAGCAGCGAGTCCGACCAGTGGTAGCCCGACGACCAGTCCCAGCCCGCGTGGCCGTTGTCCGGGCTGACCTGGACCATCCCGAACGGGACGGTCGCGCCCGGATAGGTGTGGCCGTGCCCGCCCGTGCCGATGAACGGGTTCACCCACCGGGTGAGGTCGGTCTGGACGAGCCCCGCGGGATGGTCGGGCGGGGCGCAGGAGGCGAGGAGCAGGACGAGGAGGGTGACGAAGGGAATGCCGAAGGATCCGGGGACGACGGTCCCCGCGCGCCGGCTCGACTCCCTGCCGCGCATCGTCATGGCGTACCCATCCGGTTCGGGGTGAGGAGGCTCAAGGTAGGCCGGAGCGTCGGGACATCGCCAGACGAGGGGCCGGTGGCCGCCGGCACCCGCCCGGTGCTTGCTGCCCACGTGCTCTTGCTCTACCCTCGAATGATGCCGGATGCGTCCCGGCCGCAGCCTATTGGCCCGGGATTTGCTTCGGTGGTGGATCAGACTGCCCCTACGCGAACATCCCCGCGCCCGAGAGACCGATGATGCGTGGCCGTCTTCCCACCGCCTTTCTCCTCGCGAGCGTCGTCCTGTCGGACGCCGGCCCGCTCCACGTTCTCCGCACCACGCCCGCCAGTCCCGCGGACCCGTTCGACGTCGTGACGGTGACGTTCGACCGCCCGGTCGCCGGGGGCCTCGACCAGACCGTCGATCCGACCGCGATCTTCGACATCGCGCCCGCCGTGGCGGGAACGGTCGAGTGGCGCGATCCGGTCACGCTCCGGTTCAGCCCGTCGGCACCGCTCACCCCGGGGGCTACGTACGTCGTCACGATCCGTTCTTCGTTCGCGGCCATGGACGGCAGCCGCCTGGACGAGCCCTTCCACTACACGTTCACCGTCAGTCCGCCGAAGGTGCTGGAAGGATCACCGGCGGGCGTCCGGGCCGTGCCGAGATATCTCGGCACGGAGCCCGTCTTCTCCGTGCTGCTGTCCGCCGAGCCGGACGTCGACGAGCTGGCCCGCAACGCGAGCATACGCCTCGGCTGCGGCGGAGGGACCGTCGCCCTGCGCCCGGCCGGCACGCCTCCTCGCCGGATCGGCCCGGACGATCCCGGCTCGTTCCGCTGGGCCGGAGTCCGGGGCTGGCCGGCTCCGGACTCCGCGCACGACCTCCGCCGCGTGGTGGACCTCGTCCCCGCCGAGCCCCTTGCGCCCGCGTGCTCCGACACCCTGCTGCTTCCCACCTTGTCGACCGGGTCGACGACCTCGCTGCGCTGGCCGTTCCGCACCCGCGGGCCGCTGCGCGTCGCCGTGGTGACGTGCTCCCTCCGCTGGTGCCCGACCGGACCGATCGGAGTCTCCTTCACCACGCCGGTACGGGGCGCCGACGTGATGCGCCACGTGCACGTCGGGCCAAACGTCCACTTCACCCTGGGCGACACCAGCCGGGCGAGCGCAGGCTGGTCCCTGCTCGCGACGCTCACCCCGCACCACACGTACACCGTCCGCGTGGACAGCACGCTCGAGGACGTGTTCGGCCAGCGCCTCGCCACGCCCGTCGTCCGCGCCGTGACCACGACGGGCTACGCACCGGCCGTGAGCTACGAGTACGGAAGCCTGCTCGTGGAGCGCGACGGCCTCGGAACGCTCGCGGTCCAGCACGTGAACGCCGATACGCTGGTCCTGAGCGCGCTCCCCGTGCCCGACTCCCTCGAGCCCGCGTTCCTGGGGCAGCGGTGGGGATGGGGAGCGCCCTGGGGCGAGGCGCGCAGCATGGTCCGTGAGGACACGTTCGTCGTCGGGGGCGCGCCCGACGAGCGCACGATCTCGGGCATCCGGCCGGACCGGTCGAAGCGCCCCGGCGAGTCGGGTGCGACGCTGTGGGCCGTCCGGGTGTCGAGTCCGCAGCTCGACAGCCTCACGCAGCGCAACCAGCCGATCGCCCTGGTGCAGGTCACGGACCTGGCGATCACGGCCCGGGTCGGCGTGGACGAGGCGGTCGTGTGGGTCACGGGTGTCCACGACGGGACCGCGCGCCCCGGGGCCGCCGTCGCGCTGCACGACTACAAGGGGCGCGTGCTGGCCACGGGCCGTACCGACGACCGGGGCCTCACCACGCTGCGTCACTTCCGCACCTACGACGATCCGTGCCGGGGCTGGCAGTGCAACAGCTTCGAGGGCTACGTGTCGGCCTCGCTCGGCGACGACCGGGCCTTGGTCCCGATCTCGGCGTACGATCCGGATCTCTCGCCTTGGCACTTCAACGTATCGGCGGCGTGGGGAGCGAGCCGCGCGCCGGTGGCGGCCGCGGTGTTCACCGAGCGGGGCATCTACCGGCCGGGCGAGCCGGTGTACGCCAAGGCCATCCTGCGCCGCGGCACGCTCGGCGCACTGACGGTGCCCCGCGGCGATTCGATCCGGTGGCTGTTCCACGACCGGGCGCGCGGCCTCCTGCGCGACACCGTGACGGCGCTCAGCCCGTTCGGCACGGCCGAGCAGCGCCTGCCGCTCGCCCAGGGGCTTCCGCTGGGCACGTACCAGGTCGAGGTCCAGGCGCGTGTGCGAGGGGAATGGCAGTCGGTCGCGAGCGACGGGTACCGGGTCGCCGAGTACCGTCCGCCCGAGTTTCTGGTCGACGTGGTGGGAGCCTCGGGCCCGAAGCTCGCCGGCGACTCCGCCGACTTCCACGTCTCGGCGCACTACTTGTTCGGAGCGCCGATGGGCCACGCTCCCGTGACCTGGAGCGTGCGCTCCCAGGCCGTCTCGCCGTGGGAGCTGGACATCCCCGGAACGGACGGCTACGCCGTCGGCGTCGCCTGGAGCTGGTGGGACGAGGGGAACCCTGCCGGGCCCCGGGTGCTGGAGTCCGGCGTGGACAGCCTGGACGCCACGGGCGCCTGGGATGTCCGCAAGGCCCTTCCCGGGACGAGCGACGGCCGGCCGACCCGCGTCACGTTCGTGGCGACCGTGACCGACGCGAACCGCCAGATCGCGTCGTCGTCGGCCTCGGTGCTCGTGCATCCGGCCGCGTTCTACATCGGCGCCCGCCCACGGGGCTCGTCGTACTTCTGGAAGGCGGGCGAGCCGGTGAGCATCGACGTGATCACGGTCGAGCCGGGAGGGACCCGCACGTCCGGCGTGCCGGTCACCGGTACGGTGGTGCGTCGCGAGTGGCACAGCACGCGCTTGCTGCGAGACGGCAATGTCCGCGAGACCGGCTCGTGGGTCGCCGACACGGTCGCCTCCTGCACGCTGCGCACCGCCGCCGATCCCGTCGCGTGCGACTTCACGCCCGAGGAAGGCGGCTCCTATACGGTCTCGTTCACCGCGAAGGACGACGCGGGCCGCGACGTGCGCACGACGCTGCAGCGATGGGCTTCGGGCAAGGGCTGGATGCCCTGGAACGACGCGTCGAAGTTCAAGATGGACGTCGTTCCGGACCGGTCGCGCTACACCGTGGGCGACACCGCCACGGTCTTCTTCGCCTCGCCCATCACCGACGCCGATGCGTGGATCACCGTGGAACGCGAGCGCGTGCTGGAGCAGCGGCGACTGCACATCACGTCGGGCGCGACCACGCTGAAGTTCCCGATCACCGAAGCCTACGCTCCGAACGTCTTCGTGAGCATCGTGGTCGTGCGTGGACGCAGCGCACCGCCCGGACCGCTCGACGACCCGGGCCGTCCGACGCTGCGCGTCGGCTACACGCAGCTCCGCGTGACCCCGGAGGTGAAGCGCCTCTCGGTGGACATCACACCCGCGCGCCCCGAGTACCGGCCGGGCGACAGCGCCACGTTCGCGCTGACCGTGAAGGACCGGAGCGGAGCGGGACGGCGCGCCGAGGTGACGCTGTGGGCCGTGGACGAAGGCGTCCTCGCGCTCACCGGCTACCGGACCCCGGATCCCATCGACCTCCTCTATCCCGCGCGCGGGCTGGGGATGCGCCTCGCGAGCAACCTCGTCGCCGTGGCCCCGCAGGTTCCCGAAGGCCAGAAGGGATCCCGGTCGCCGGGAGGCGGGGGCGGCGCCGACGCCACCGGCATCCTGCGCTCGCGCTTCCAGAGCACGGCGTTCTTCCTGGGCTCGGTCGTCACCGATGCCGCCGGCCGTGCGAGGGTGACGGCGCCACTGCCCGACAACGTCACCACGTTCCGCGTCATGGCGGTGGCCGTGACCGAAGGCGATCGCTACGGCTCGGGCTCGTCGAAGCTGCTCGTCACCCTCCCCCTGCTCGCCCGACCGGCGCTGCCGCGGTTCGTGCGCGAGGGCGACCGGTTCCGCGCGGGCGTGGTGGTGAACAGCCGCATGGGCGGCACGCCCACGGTCGACGTGCGTGCCCGCACGAGCGGCATCCGGCTCGAGGGAGACAGCCGCAAGAGCCAGAAGCTCCGCGAGGGACGCGGCGCCGACGTCCGCTTCGACTTCGAGGCCGAGGCGGGTGACAGCGCCCACTTCCGTTTCGACGCCACCTCCGGGAGCTACTCCGACGCGGTGGCGGTGGCCGTGCCGATCCGGCCGAGCTCCTACCCACTGTCCAGCACGGTGTCGGGGGTCGTGCACGACACGGCGACGGTTGAGATCGAGCTTCAGGACAACGTCGACCCGACGCGCTCCCGGATCGAGATCCACGTGGGCTCGTCGGTGCTCACGGCCATCGAGGCCGCACGCGCGCGCATGCGCCTCTACCCGTACGACTGCACCGAGCAGGTCTCCAGTGCCGCGCTCCCGTTGGTGGCTCTCCTGGACGCCCAGGCCCTCTATCCCGACGAGCGCATCGCGCCGGCCGACGCGCGTGCGCAGGTGGAGCGGGCCGTCCGCGTCCTGTCCGCGCGCCAGCGCCCGGATGGAGGGATCGGGTTCTGGAGCTACGACGACTGGACGTCGCCGTGGCTGACCTCGTACGCGGGCCGGGTGCTCCTCGAGGCGCGGGCGGCGGGCATCGCCGTGCAGGACACGGTGCTCGCCGGCATCGCCGGCTACCTGAGCCGCGCGCTGCACGAGCGCGGCGCCATCCTGGCCCACTCGGCCGTGGGCGACTTCTGGCTCGGCGGTGCCGGTGCCCAACTGGCCGAGCGCACCGCCGCGGTGGACTTCCTCAGCCGGGCCGGCCGGCCCGACGTAGCCATGGAGAACACCCTGGTCAGCCAGGCTTCACGCCTGCGCTGGGAAGATCGCCTGCTGCTCGGTGAGGTCCTCGCCAGGCGGCACCAGCTCGGCGTCGCGAAGCTGCTGATCCTGGGTGCGGCGGGCCAGGTGAAGGTGGAAGGCCGCAAGGCCGTGCTGCCCGACTCGGCGGGTCTGCGGTTCTACTTCGCGTCGCGGGGCCGCGCGGCGGCCCGGCTCCTGGACGCGCTCCTGAGCGTGGACCCGCAGAGTCCGCTCCTCGACCCGCTCGTGGAGACGCTTCTGGACCAGGGTCGCGTGGACGCCGCTCGCCCCTGGAACACCCAGGACTACGGATCCATGGTGCTCGCGCTCGTGCACTACGAGCGCGCCCGCCGCGCCGCGCCCCCGACGACGGTGCGGGTGAGCGCGGGCGGCCGCACGCTCCTCGTGGCCGACGGCGAGATCCACGCACCGCGCGACACGGTCCTGTCGCTCCAGGGCTTCGTGCAGCCCGGCGACGACGGACGGCCGCCGCGCGCCGAGCTCTCGCTGCAGGCCGACGGGGGATCCCCGGCCTACTACTCGATCACCGTCCGGGAGACGCCCCGCGGCGTCCAGCTCACGCCCGTGGAGCGCGGCATCCAGGTGGACCGGTGGTACGAGAACGCCACCACCGGGAAGCCGATCGTGAGCGCCGCCGAGGGTGACCTCGTGCGCGTGCGGCTGCGGCTCCGCGTGCCCGCCGTTCGCACGTTCGTCGTGCTCGACGACCCGCTTCCGGCTGGCCTGGAGCCGGTGGACCTGAGCCTGCGCACGTTGAGCGCGTTCGGCGCCACGGTCCCGGCACCCGCCGAGTTGGAGCAGCGCACCGGATGGTACTACGGGTCCTGGGACTCCGGTGTGTGGTCGGCGTTCGACCACAAGGAGCTGCGCGACGACCGGGTCGTATACTCCGCGACCGTGCTGTGGCCGGGCACGTACACGGCCACGTATCTGGCTCGGGCCACGGCGGCCGGCACGTTCCTGTATCCGCCGGCGCACGCGGAGGAGATGTACAACCCCGGCGTCAACGGACGGACCGGGGGCGGCACGTTCACCGTGCGGACACCCGGACGATGAGCGTGCGCACCGTCGCGCTCGGGCTTCTGGGCGCCGCGCTCCTGGTCGGTGCGTGGATCGCCTGGCCGCTCCCGGCCGGCGTGGCGTCTCCCCCGCCGCTCGCCAGCCTGACGATCGAGGACCGTCACGGCCTCACGCTGCGCGAGACCCGCGCCGAAGGCGGCGCGCGGGGCGGATGGATCTCCTACGCGGACATCGACCCGGACGTCATCCGCGCCTTCCTGGCCGCGGAGGACCACCACTTCTTCGAGCACCACGGCATCGACGCCGGAGCCGTGGCACGCGCCGCCTGGACCGATGTACGCGCCGGCCACGTCGTGTCGGGCGCGTCCACGCTCTCGATGCAGACCGCACGTCTGCTCGTCCCGATTCCCCGGACGGCGCTGGGCAAGGTCCGCCAGATGCTCTGGGCGCTGCGGCTCGAGGCTCACCTGAGCAAGGCGCGCATCTTCGAGCTCTACCTCAACCGCCTCCCGCTCGGTCAAGGTACGCGCGGCGTGAGCGCGGCCGCGCACCTCTACTTCGACGCGTCGGCCACCGACCTGAGTCCAGGGCAGGCCGCGCTGCTGGCGTCGCTCGCGCACGCCCCCTCGCGCGACAACCCGCTCGTGGACCCGAAGGCCGCCGTCCGGCGGCGCGACGCCGTGCTCCGCCGCATGCGGGCGGAGGGCTACCTGACGCCCGACGAGGTCGCGCGCGCCCACCAGGAGCCGGTCCTGCGGGCGCATCCCGCATCACGCTTCCTCGCGCCGCACTTCACCACCTGGCTCCTGGAGCACGAGGCCCGGGACACCGACACCACGGGGGTGCTGCGCACCACGCTCGACCTCGACCTGCAGGAGGCGCTCGAGTCCGAGGTCCGCCATACCGTCGACCTCCTGAAGGACGAGGGCGCACGGGACGCGGCCGTGGTCGTGCTCGACAACCGCACCGGGAGCGTGCTGGCCTGGGTCGGATCGCCCGACTTCTGGGCGGACCGCGACGGCCAGGTCGACATGGTGGTCTCACCCCGTCAACCCGGCTCCGCGCTGAAGCCGTTCCTCTACGGAGCCGCGTTCGACCGGGGGTTCACGGCCGCCACCATCCTGCCCGACGTGCCCCATACGTGGGCCACCGCGACGGGCCCCTACTCGCCCCAGGACTACGATCGACGCTTCCGCGGTCCGGTGCGCGCGCGCCAGGCGTTGGCCAGCTCGTTCAACGTGCCCGCCGTCGTGCTGACCGATCGCATCGGCGTGGCGACGCTGCTGAGCACGTTGCACGAAGCGGGGTTCGCCTCCCTGGATCGCTCGGCGGACCACTACGGGCTGGGGCTCGCACTGGGCAACGGAGAGGTGACGCTCCTCGAGCTCGCCGACGCCTACCGGGGCCTCGCCCGGGGCGGGGTGTGGCGGCCGGTCCGCCCGCTCCTCGACGAGCCTCCCCCGGTGGAGGCCCCCGCGCGCCGGTTCATGTCGGAGGGAGCCGCCACGATCGTTCTCGACATCCTCTCCGACCCCGTGGCGCGTATGCCCGGCTTCGGCACCGGGAGCCCCTTCGACTTTCCCTTCCCCGCGGCGGCCAAGACCGGTACCAGCCGCCACTTCACCGACAACTGGGCCGTGGCGACGACCGCCGGGTTCACGGTGGCCGTGTGGGTGGGCAACTTCAACGGCCAGCCCATGGACGGGGTGAGCGGCGTGAGCGGAGCCGGCCCCCTCCTCTATCGCGCCGTGCTCCAGACCGCCCGCCGCTACCCCGCGGGCGCGCTGCCCACGCCGGAGCAGGCCGGCGCGGTCGCGATGCCCGTGTGCCGGCTCTCGGGGATGCGGGCCACGCGCGACTGTCCCTCCATGATCGAGTGGTTCCTGCCCGGGACCGAGCCCCTGAGAGACGACGACTGGCAGGAGGGCGGCCGCACGGTCCTGCCCGCCGAGTACGCCGAGTGGGAGCGCACGACCGGCCAGCCGCGCGCGGTCCGCACCCTCGCCGCCACCCGTGGACCCGCGGCCGATCCCGACGAACCGGCACCGTACACGCTCATCTCTCCTCAGGACGGAGACCGCTACGCCGTTCCTCCCGGAGTCGAGCGCCGCTACGCCACGATCCCGCTCACCGCCGTCGGCCGAAGCCCGGACGAGCCCGCGACGTGGTACATCGACGGCAGGCCCTTCGACGGGGCGCGCTGGAGGCTTGTGGCCGGCACCCACCGATTCGAGGTCCTGTGGAGGTCGGGACACTCGGCGTCGGCCCGGGTGGTGGTGCGGTAGCGTCGGATCGTCTCGCCGCGGCGCGCAGCGGTGCTCCGTCCCGCCCACCCTCCTCAGGAGCCCCGCATCTCCAGCCCCGGCACGTCGTGGAAGTCCTCGCCGTTGAGCGTCCAGAGCGCGGCCCTCCACGTCAGCGCGCACGCCGCGATGGCGAGGTCGATCTCCCGACCGCGGGAGCGGGGGAGATCGCGAGAGAGTTCGGCCGCTCTACGCGCCTCCTCGGAGCCGAATGGAATCGCCTCCGCCGCCGGGAAGAGCGCCTCCTGGGCCGCGAGCTCCTCGGGCAGCCGCGGTCCCCTCAGCCACTCGTACAGGACGAGCGTGGGAAGGAGGATGCGCTGGCGCGCGGCGATCTCCTCGCGCAGCGCCGAGCGGAGCGTACCGCCCGCGCCCACCGCCTCGATGAGCACCGACGTATCGAGGACGATCACCGGCGCCCTTTCGAATCCGGACCGCGGGCCGGGGGCGTGGATCGCCGTCCGCCGCCCCGCCGCGCGCGGCGGACGTCCGCCAGCTCCGCCTCCACCTCCTCGCGGGGCCGATCCGGGATCGCGGCCGTCACCTCGTCGAACACGGCCACCTTGCGGTCACGCTCCTCGGTGGTGAGCCGACCCATCTGCTCCCCGTAGAGCTGGATGGCCTCCCGTACGACCTGGCTCTTCGGCTTGGAGAGCCGCTCGGCCGTGCGGTCGAGATAGGAGACGGTGTCGTCGTCGAGCGTGAAGGTGACCTTGATCATCCGCTTCGGAGACGAGGCGCGTACGTTGTACCCGATGTATGGTACTATGGTACGCTGGCACCCTCAAGCCCGCAGCACCGCGGGCCGCTCCGCCAGCACCTTCAGCACCAGCTCGCCGAAGAGCGTGTTCGCCCAGGCGAACCACGGCCGCGTGAACTTCTTCGGATCGTCCTTGTCGAACGCCTCGTGCATGAAGCCCGTGCCCGCGTCGGTGGCCGCGAGCGTGTCGAGCACGCCGCGGATCTCGTCGTCCGAGGTGCTCGTGAGCGCCCTCGTCATGAGGCCGATCGGCCAGACCTGGCCGGGTCCGGTGTGCGGGCTGCCCACGCCCGAGGCCGCGCTCCCCCGGAAGAACCAGGGATCGTCCCCGGACAGCACGAGCGCGCGCGTGCGCCGGTAGAGCGGGTCGGTCCTCGAGCACGCCCCCAGGTAGGGGAGCGCGAGCAGGCTCGGCACGTTGGCGTCGTCCATCCAGAGGCGGTTGCCGAACCCGTCCACCTCGTAGGCCCACACCCGGCCGGCCGCCGGATGCTCGACGACGGCGTGCCGGTGGAGCGCGCCCTCGATCTCCGAGGCGAGCGCGCGGCACTCGCCCGCGAACGCGTCGGCCGGGCCCATCGCCTCGGCCATCTCGGCGAGCCGGCGGAGCGAGACGACGGCGAAGTGGTTCGAGGGGACGAGGAACGGGAAGATCGTCGCGTCGTCCGAGGGTCGGAAGATCGACACGACGAGGCCCACGGGGCGGACCGGGTTGCCCCATCCCCCGCCCGCCACCGTGTCGGTCTGCCAGGCGGTCTTGCGCTCGAAGTGATAGGGACCGCGCCCGTCCTTCCGCTGCTGCGTGCGGAACGTCGCGACCACGAGGCGCATCGCGCGGCGCCACGCCTCGTCGAACGGCGAGGTGTCTCCCGTCGTCTTCCAGTAGCCGTGCGCCAGGCGGATCGGCCAGCAGAGCGAGTCGACCTCCCACTTCCGCTCGTGCACCCCCGGCTTCATGTCGGTGAGGTCCTCCTTCCAGGGGCTCACCGTGCTCGCGTCCTTGTAGAACGCGTTGGCGTACGCGTCGAGGAGGATGCAGCGCGTCTGCCGGTGGAGGACCCCCGCGACCAGGCGCCGGAGCCCGTCGTCGTCCTTCATGAGCGGCAGGTAGGGCTCCACCTGCGCGCTCGAGTCCCGTAGCCACATCGCGGCGATGTCGCCGGTGACGACGAACGTGTCGGGCCGCCCGTCCACCTCGCCGACGTCGACCGTGGTGTCGAGCGTGTTGGGAAAGCAGTTCTCGAACAGGTGCGCGATCCGCGGGTCGGCGACCTCGCGCTTCACGCGCTCGATCGTGCGCTCCACCGCCGGGCTCGTGAAGCGGCGCTCGGCGAGCGGTGGGCGGGTCGTGCGTTGCGGTATCTGTGCGGGCGACGGGGACCGGTCCGCGGGCATCCGCACCCCTTCCCCACCGCGGATCCCCACGGCCGCGGCACCGACGGCGCCTGCCGCGCGACGGAGGAAGGCGCGTCGGTCGGTGAGCTCGGGGTCGGGGTCGCGGCGCATGATCGTCTCCTCGGGGTCCACCGGGGCCGGCGCAGGTGTCCCAGCGCGAAGCGTCGGCGTGGAGAGGGATCTAACCCCGACGTGCGTCGGCCGCGAGTGCGCCGCACGATCCCGCCGGCGAGCCGCGCTCGAGGCGAGCCGCGCTTGCCAGCGGGCGATTCGTGCCGACAACATCCGGCATGAGCAGCTTCGTGTGGATGAAGATCCTGGAGTCGGCACCCTGGCGCTACGACCGGGGCGTCCGCCGTCTCTCCCGAGGGCGCATCGACGGCGTCTACCGGCGCATCGCCGAGCGCGTCGCCGCCCCCGGCCGGGCGATCCTCGACATCGGCTGCGGCACGGGAGGCGTGTCGCTGGCCTGTGCCGCCCGGGGCGCGGACGTCTTCGGCATCGACCGTGACGCCGGCATGCTCCAGGTCGCCCGGGCCAAGCCCGTCCCCGGCGAGGGGACGGTCACCTGGATCGAACTGGCCGCCGCGGAGATCGAGGACCGCTTCGCCGAGGAGAGCCTCGACGCGGTGGTCTCCTGCCTCGCCTTTTCCGAGCTCTCGCCGCAGCAGCGGGCCTACGCGCTGAAGATCGCCCGGAGCCGCCTGCGGCCGGGCGGCGAGCTCCTCGTTGCCGACGAGGTGACGCCGCGGAGCCGAGTGCGGCGGGCCTGGTACCACCTGCGCCGGGTGCCGCTGACCGCGCTGACGTACCTCCTCACCCAGACCACCACGAGGCCGGTCGACGGCCTCACCGACGCCGTGCGCGCTGCGGGGTTCGCACAGGTGGAGGAGACGCGCACCTGGGAGGACAGCTTCGTCCTCGTCCACGCCACCAGGGCCGAGGCGGGAGGTGCCGTCACACCCCCGCGAGCGGAGGCCGACGCATGAAGCTCCGGGACCTGCCGGCGTACCTGAGGGACACGGTGCTTCGGATGCTCCCCCACCGGGCGTCGACGGGCTTGAGGCGCGTAGGCGACCCCGGTCCCGACGCCCCGGTGCTGCTCACCGGCAACTTCACCCTCACGGTCCGCCGGCTCACCGGCGTGCTGCGGGGCCGCGACGCGTTCGTCCTCGTCGCCGACAGCCGGGGCATCAACGTCTGGTGCGCCGCCGGCGGCGGTCACCTCACCCACCACGACGTGATCTCCGCCATTCGCACCTCGGGCCTCGCCGACGCCGTGACCCACCGCGAGCTCATCCTCCCGCAGCTCTCGGCCACCGGAGTCGAGCGCCGGAAGATCACGGAGGCCACGGGGTTCGCGACCCGCTGGGGCCCCGCACGCCTCGAGGACCTGCCCGCATTCCTCGATCGGGGACGACGCGTGCACAGAGGCGAGCGCACGATGCGCTTTCCCCTCTGGGAGCGCATGGAGATGGCGACGACGTGGGCCGTGCCGATGCTCTTCGTCGTGGGCCTCGTGCTCTGGCCCCTGGCGGGCCCGCGCATCCTCGCCGCGGCCGCCGCGTCGCTGATCACCGTGGTCGCCGCGGTGTTCGCCCTGCTCCCCCGTCTGAACCTCGGCCCCGGACGGCGCTGGCCCATCCTGGGTGCCTTCGCTGCGCTGGGCTTCGGCGTCGCCTGCGCGGTCCTGGCCCTTGCCGGGCGCCTCGCTCCGGGTCCCGTGATCTGGGTCGGAGGGGTGAGCCTCCTCGCCGGCGCCGTGCTGTCGGTCGACCTCGAGGGCACCACTCCCTGGTACGGGAGCTACATCAACACCTTCCACAACCCGGCGTCGGTGGACCTGGTCGAGGAGCGTTGCACCGGTGCGGCCGAGTGCGTCCAGGTCTGCCCCCGGGACGTCCTCCAGATGGACGGCAAGCGCCGCGTGGTCACGATCGCCCGTCCGGGCCAGTGCATCCAGTGCGGCGCGTGCGTGGTGCAGTGCCCCGAGAGCGCCCTGCGCTTCCGCTACGCCGACGGTTCGGTGGTCGAGGCCGACACGATCCGGCGCACCCGTATGAACATGGTGGGCAAGCGGACGATACGGGTGCCCGAGTGAGGGGGCGGAGGAGGCGGCCGCGTCGCCGAGCCGGCAGGTGAGCGCGCTGGCCGAGAGCATCCCCCGACGGCGCGCCCGGAGTGGCCCGAACGGGGCCACGTCCCCTATCCTGGGGCGATGACACCCGACTCCCTCACCCGGCGCGACTTTCTCGCGGCGACGGCCGCGGGGCTGGTGCGCGCGCGTCTCGGACCGTGGGCTCCCGGCGCGGCGAACCTCGCCGAGGCGCGTCCCCGGCCGAGCCCGGCGCAGCTCGCCTGGCAGCAGGACGAGCTCGCGCTCTTCCTGCACTTCGGCGTCAACACGTTCACCGACCGCGAGTGGGGCGACGGCACGGAGGACCCGGCCGTCTTCCGGCCGGAGCGGCTCGACGCGCGCCAGTGGGCGAGGGCGGCGAAGGCGGCGGGGTTCCGGGCGATGATCCTCACCGCCAAGCACCACGACGGGTTCTGCCTCTGGCCCACGGCCACCACGAAGCACTCGGTGGCGAGCTCGCCGTGGCGGGACGGCACGGGCGACGTCGTGCGGGAGTTCGTGGACGCCTGCCGCCGGGAGGGGCTGAAGGCCGGACTCTACTGCTCACCGTGGGACCGGAACGCGCCCTCCTACGGAGACTCCCCGCGCTACAACGACCTCTACTGCGCGCAGCTCACCGAGCTGCTCACGCGCTACGGTCCGATCGCCGAGGTCTGGTTCGACGGCGCGAACGGCGAGGGCCCGAACGGCCGGCACCAGGTCTACGACTGGCCCCGGTTCTGGGCCCTGGTGCGCCGCCTCCAGCCCGAGGCCGTGATGTTCTCCGACGCCGGACCCGACGTGCGCTGGATCGGCAACGAGCGCGGTGTGGCCGGAGACCCGAACTGGTCGCCGGTCGATCCCGCGGTGGTGCCCTACCCCGGCGTGAGCGGCGCGGCCGTGACGGCCGAGCTCCAGCACGGCGACGCGAACGGCACCGTCTGGCGCCCCGGCGAGACCGACGTGTCGATCCGGCCCGGATGGTTCTGGCACCCGAAGGAGAACGACCAGGTGCGCACGGTGGACGACCTCGTCGGCCTCTTCTTCACGTCGGTGGGCCGCAACTCCAAGCTCCTCCTGAACGTGCCGCCCACGCGCGCGGGCCTCCTCGACCCGACCGACGTCGCCCGCCTGGCCGGCATGCGCGCGCGCCTCGACGCGCTCCTCTCGGGGGATGTGCTCGCGGGCCTCACCCCCGCGTGGCGCGCGACCGGAGCGCGCACGGCCGTGGCGGAGGTGGATCTCGCGCGCACGACGAGCGTGTCGGTCGTGGACCTCGCCGAGGACATCACGCGGGGACAGAGCGTGGAGCGCTGGACGGTGGAGGGCGCCGCGGGCGGCGCGTGGGTGCCGCTCGCGGAGGGGAGCACCGTCGGCTACCGCCGCCTCGAGCGGTTCGAGGCGCGGAGCGTGCGGCGGGTGCGGGTGAGCGTGACGGGCGCGTTCGGCACGCCCGCGCCGGTGGGGATCCGCATGTACGCAGGCTAGCTCCGCGACCCGCGGCTCCACGGCCGGGCTCGTCCCGAGCGCGCCGACGACCCGCGCTCACGTTCGCTTCTTATCCGCTGCAGGTCCGGACAGCTTGAACTCGCCCTGCCCCCAACTTAGTATTCGGGTTGGAGGGGGCCTACAAGAATGGCCGGTTCGCGCTGGATTCGCGCCCGCCTCGCGCTCGCGGGCTTCGCATGCTGCCTCGCGGTATCTTGCGGCCATTCGCCAACCGATTCCGGATCGTCCGGTGGCGGCCCGCAGGAGAGCCAACCCTCGTTCGAGGAGTTGTTCGGCTCGTCCCTCGTGATGGCGGACGGGCGACAGGTCGACCTCCGATCCGTTCAGGGCCAGGCTCTCATCGGCATCTACTTCGCCGAACACTCGTGCGCCGCGTGCGCGGCCTTCACGCCGCGCCTCGTGAGCGCCTACAACGAGATCAAGGCGGCCGACAAGTCCTTCGAGATCGTGCTGGTGAACCTGGACGAGAACTCCGAGGTCCTGTTCGCCTTCATGCAGATGTACAGCATGGCCTGGCCG
This sequence comes from uncultured Gemmatimonadaceae bacterium, assembly GCA_964519125.1. Lineage (GTDB taxonomy): Bacteria > Gemmatimonadota > Gemmatimonadetes > Longimicrobiales > Gaopeijiaceae > SZUA-318. The sequence goes on from CAZFIS010000027.1 coordinate 25,916, forward strand.
GCGGTCCCGTACGACCGCGCGAGGATCGCCGCGCTGCTCGACCGCTACCGCGTCGCGTCGGTCCCGACCGTCGTGATCCTCGACGAGGAGCGCAACACCATCACGAAGACGGGTCGCAAGGATGTGGAGTCCATGGGCGCGCAAGCCTACGACGCGTGGCTCGCCGCGCGGGCGCGGCAATAGGCCCCCGGCGCTCAGCCTCCTCCGAGCCCCCGCAACGCCACGTGCGCGCTCGCGCCGAAGCGCTGATAGAAGTCGTTGGCGAACCCCGTCTCGCTCCGTGACCACTCGGCCCTGAGCCGGAGCGCGCGGCTCGGCCCCCACGGACGGGTGACCTGCACCGCCAGAACCGAGCCGGCGTCCTGGGTCGAAGGGGCCACCCTCACCTCCACCGATCCGGGATCGAGGTAGCGCTGACGCGCGAGCGCGCCATACGCCTGGACGGAGCCCGCGCCCCACGGCGCGGACAGGACGATGGAGGCCCGCTCCGAGCGGTAGTCGTAGGCAGGGAGCCGAGAGTCGTTCCACGTCACGCCCGCGGACAGCCGCAGCACGATCCTCCCCTCCGTCGAAGCGTCGGCGCCCACGCTCACGCGCCTGTCCTCCCGAAGCCCGTCGTTCGGGAAGCTGTGTCGGGACGCGAGCACGGACAGCCTCGCGGAGCCGACGCTCCCCTCGCGGACGAGGGAAGCGGTGAGGCTGGCGCCGCGATGGTCCAGCGCACGCCAATCCGCGGGCCCGTAGCGAACGATGTCCCCTCCGCCCCCCACCTCCACGGCCCACCGGACATCGAGCGGAACCGCCACGCGACCCATCGCGCCCCCCTCCTGCCGCCCGGGCTCCAGGTAGCCGGGAAGAGGGAGCGGGTCCGAGAGGGAGCGGACCTTCTGCCAGGACGTCACCTGCCAGCGCGGGCCCCGCTCGCCGCTCGCACCGGTGAGGCTCTCGCGCGCCTCCACCGCCATCTCCGCGGAGGAGCCCCGGGGGAGCCGAACGGACCGGGCGCCGGCCCATGGCTCGAGCGTGAGTCGCACGCCGCCGCCGAGCGTCCGGTCGAAGGACAGCGACGAGGCGGCCCGCAGGCTCGGGCCCGTACTTCCACCGCCTTCGCCCCGAAAGCTCACCACCCCGAGTCCGAACGCGACCTCCCGCGTCACACCGCCGCCGCCCGCGTCCGTCTCGCCCACCGGCCGCTCGCCGTTCTCCACGAAGGAGAGGGCCCACTCCTGGAGCCTCGCCAGGGACGCAGCGGTGACGAGCCCGGCATCCACCGCGAGCGCGTCTTCCGGCCGGGTGTACTCGAGCGGCACGTCGGCCGGGCGACCGAGGTCGACGGGACACGAAGGGATCCCGCAGCCCCCCGCTCCTTCGCCTCCGCCACCCGTGGAGCGGACCGCAGGCGGCATCGCCGTCTCGTCCAGGACCCTGAGGTCGCCCATGAAGAGACGAATCTCGTCCTGGAGCGACTGGAGCGTGCGCAGACGGCGTCGCTCGTCGGCGACGACGCGCACGAGTCCGGAGAGCACCGTGCCGGACGCGGCGAGCGGATGAGCGGCGCGGGCGGTGTCCTCGGCGACGCCGGACGTGTCGCGCTCGGCCCGCAGGGCGCGCAGCGTGGAATCGGCCCGGGCGCACTCCTCATCGAGGAGCGCGAGGCTGTCCGCCAGGTGCTGCGCCTGGCCGAGGAGCTCGGTCCTGTCGCGCCCCCGGGTGAGGCGCCCTGCGCGCGCTGCCACGGCGAGGAGCCTCTCGGCCAGCGCGTGGCGCGAAGCGCCCAGGAGCGCCACCTGCCGCCTCGCCACCGCGAGGGTGAAGCCCGCGCCGCCGATGTCCAGGATGTCCTGGGCGAGAAGCGGAGGCGCACACGGGCCCACGAGGCAGCACACGGCGACGGCAAGGGACAGGATGTGCCTTCGCCCGTCGATCAGGACTTGCGTCCGCTTCCGGACTCGCGTCATGTCGCCACAGGGCCGATCCGACGAACCGTCACGCACCCGACAACTACGGTTCCTTACCCCCTCGTTCGCGCGACGTGCCGGGAGGTGCGGGAAGCCCGCGTACGGGCACGCGCGACCTCGTGTCCGCGCCTCTGGAGCAGATGCCCATGGAGCTCGGCGAGCACCAGGGTCGTCCCCACCCAGCGTCCTCCCGCCGACAGGAACCGGCGGCCGATCGCGACCGCCTCCTCGTGATTCGGGTCGACCGGGATGGGGTCACCGGCCGGCCCTACCCGGGCCCGATGCGACGGTCGTCGTCCTCGGCCGGCCGGTAGTCGCGCTCTCCCGTATCGGGGTTGTAGAAGACGTCGGTGAGCTGATGCGTGGTCGGATCCAGAAACCGTTCCCCGGTGGGCTGCCAGCGCCCCTCCGGGCTGGTCAGGGAGCGGACGTAGCGCCAGCGCTCGAAGCCGACGCCGAGGGTGAGGACGCCGGAGCCGACCAGCAGATTGAGCCCGGGTCCGTACAGGCCTGCCACGAGGAGCCCCACGCCCACGAACAGGCCCGAGACGCCCGCGCCGAGCAACGTGTTGCGAAGCATCTCAGTCGGCTCGCTCCACGACGACCCCCGTTCCGTACGCCACGATCTCGCTCATCGTCTGCCCGATCTCGGACGAGTCGAAGCGCATCATGATGACGGCATTGGCGCCCATGGCGGACGCGTTCGCCACCATGCGATCCACGGCGTGGCGGCGCGCCTCCTCCAGGAGCTCCGTGTACTCCTTGATCTCGCCACCCACGATCGAGCGCAGTCCCGCCATGACGTTGCCGCCGATGCCGCGGCTGCGCACCACGACGCCGAAGACCTGACCCTTGGTCTCCGTGATCGTGTGGCCGGTGACGTGCTCCGAGGTTACGACGAACATGGGGTGTGCTCCTGTTGAGGGCGGGATGGCCGCGAGCGTGCTTTGCTCGGCGGTGGATCACGGTAGGTCGGAGGGGGGCGGGAGGCAACGGAGGGGAGACCGAGCGACGCACCTTCCCACCCACCTCCCCTACCACGCCAGCTACCCCACCCGCCGACGCGACCCTCAGAATCGCAACAGCGTGAGGTCGATTCCGGCGAACAACGAGAACCGGTCCACCGTGATCCTGTCTCCCGAGGAGCCGAGCGTGCGCAAGTCCGGCGCACGCTGATACCCTACGCCGAGCGTGAATGGGTGGTTGTGGGTGATGCCGACAACGAGGTGCACCGCCGGCGAGAACACCTGACTCACGTTGATGTCCGGATTCTGGTCCACGCTCTGGGTCGTTCCGTTCTGGGTGACGTTGCCCTGACCGAACCGATAGCTCACCAGCGTCCCGAGGTCCGCAAAGCTCCCGAACAGTCCGATCGAGGAGATGAAGGAGTTCTTCAGGCCGAGCGACAGCTCGAGCCCGATGGGCGCGAACGCGCCGCCGTAGCTCGACGCACCCTGGCTGCTCGAGTGCAGATGTTCCTTCCCGAACGAGCCGCCGAGGTAGGCCACGAGGGACACCGCCCAGGTTCCCGGAACGCGGCGGGCGCGGAAGGAGCCGACCGGATCGACGAAGGCCTCGAGGGCCGCCTTCAGGTCGGCGGCTGAGTCCGCGCTTGCGATGGAGGCCGCGAACGTGATCACACGAACCGTCTGGCCGCCGAAGCGCTGCCACGAGTCGTCGTTCGCGACCCTGGCGCTGTCCTTCTCGGCTTTCTTCCGAGCCCGCGCAACGAGGCTCGCGCCGTTTGCGGACGCTCGCAGTGCCTGCGCGGTGTCCCTCGCCCTGAGCACGCGGGCCCTCAGCAGCCCGTGGATTCTCGCCGTATCGCTGACGATCCTGTTCATGGTGAGGACCACGACCTTGCTGTAGTCCTTGGCCGAGGCGGCGGCCCAGAGGTCCAGAGCCAGGGACGCGTCGGCGCGGACCTCCCTCGCGACGCCATCATCGTCGAGCAGCGACGCCGTCGCGACGAGGACGTGGCTCAGGCTGCGGGCGACCTGGAGCTGACGGTCCTGAGGCGTCGCCCCTTGGGGCGTGCCCACCTGGTTGATCACGGCGTTCAGGGACCACGCCAGGTCCTGAAGGCCGGCGAGGTGGTCGGCGAACCATTGGCTTCGGTTCTCCCGCGCCAGGCCGACCTCGTCCATCAGAAACGCTCCGAACACCGGGGCCTGGACGCGGTCCTGAAGGACACTCGCGAGCTCGTTCGTCGCCGTGGAGTCGGTCTTCGTGCGCTCCACGGCGCGCGCCTCCGTGGCGAGCGCTGCCGCGACCCGCACCGCCCCGCCGATCGTCGAGTGGTCCGAAAACGTCACTCCGAGATTCGTCATGTTCGCCACGGCGTCCACCGGTGTGGTACCGGCGTCGATCTGGAGCATGACCTGGGCGGCCAGCGACAGGAAGCGCAGGCCATCGGGCACGGGCAGGCCACGGTAGATGCTCAGCTTCGGGTCCACGGCGTGGATCGGCAGTTGACGGAAGTCGGCCCTGGCCGCAGCCCGAAAGGTCGGAACCAGTGAGCGATAGCCGATCGTGTCCACGGCTCGTAGCGTCGCGGCCGTGGACGGGAGCAGGTTCTTCAGGTCGCCCTTCTCCATCCACGCGGACACATCCGCGAACGTGCTCTGGGCCAGCTCGGCCTGCGCTCGCCCGATGAGGAAATCCGTCACGGCCAGGGCTGCGGTGGAGAAATCGAGTGCCCCACCGCTACCCGTGGGAGTAGCGCCGTCGAGCGCCCCCCCGAGGGGCACGAGGTTCGGGGCGTCGAACAGGGTCCACGCCTTCTGATCTTTGGCTCCCCACCCGGTCACCGTAACCCCCCGCACCGCGCGCCGCGCCTGAGCCAGCGCCGAGTCCAGCACCTCTCGGGTCGGGGGGGCGGCTGTAAAGGGATGCGACGTGAAGGCGACCACCGAGTCAGCCTCCGCTCCCGTGCACTGGTCTACCCGGCATACGCTCTGGACCTGAAACGCGTCGCGAGTCTTGACGATGGCCGATTTGTCGACCTGCGCTGCGAGGGTCGCGGGGAGTAGACACAGCAGCAGGGCAGACGTCACGTGTGTCGGACGCATACACACCTCCGGGGCGGAGAACCGGGGTGCGGGCGGTTTCGCGGGGGGGCCAGCTCGACCCGACGGCACCCGTAGGTGAGTCCTGTTGGCTATGCGCGGAGTGGCGCGGCCAGGAAGCAGCTTACAACGAACGCTGTGCTGGTCACAAGCGTTTTGGGGCTTGGCGCGGAGCTCGGAAGCATCACCGACGAGTGACGACCAGATGCCCCCCACCCTCGTGACGCCGG
>CAZFIS010000028.1:0-11095 GCA_964519125.1 uncultured Gemmatimonadaceae bacterium
CGGACGGGACCGTGCGCGACACCAGGGTCTTCAAGACCTCGGGACGTCCGGAGCTCGACGCGGCGGCCCTGAGCGTGGCGAAGGTCTACCGCTTCGATCCCGCGATGAACAAGGACAAGAAGGTGGGGGTGTGGGTCCAGTTCCCCGTCACGTTCCAGGTGCACTGAGGCTCCCTCGCCCGCGCCGACCCCCGAACGCGAAGAGGGGAGCGCCCTACGGCGCTCCCCTCTCTTCAACGCATTGGGCCGACGGCCGCCTCGCCTATCGCGCCAGCTTCTCGTAGAGCAGTGCGAGCGCGCCGATCCCCTTCTCGTAGTTCTCGATCGAAAACCACTCGTTGGGCGCGTGCATGTTGCAACCCGGGAGTGAGAATCCGACGAGCACGCAGGGGGCGCCGAGCTTCTCCTCGAACTCGACCACGATCGGGATCGAGCCGCCGTCACCGGCGAGCACGGGCCGGGTTCCGAACGCTTCCTCGAGCGCCTCGGCCGCCGCGTCGAAGAATTTGCCCTCGACGCGCGCCTTCCACGGCCGGCCGCCGTGGTGCTCGATGAGCTCCACCGTCACACCGGGAGGCGTGACCTTCTTCAGGTGCGCCTCGAGCATCGCCTTCACTCTCGAAGGACGCTGGTCCGGCACCAGCCGGAAGCTCACCTTCGCCATCGCCCGGTTCGGGAGCACGGTCTTGGCGCCTTCGCCCGTGTAGCCGCACAGCATCCCGTTCACGTCGCACGTCGGGCGGATCCAGAGGCGCTCGAGCGTCCCGTATCCCTTCTCTCCCGTCAGCGCCCCAACCTCGAGCTCGGCGCGGTACTCCTCGTCGTCGAAGGGGAGCGAGCGGATCTGCTCGCGCGTCTCCTCGTCCCACTCGACCACGTCGTCGTAGAAGCCGGGCAGCGCCACCCGTCCGTCCGTGTCGTGCAGCGAGGCGACGATGGCGGCGAGCGCGTTGCCGGGATTGGTGACCGAGCCGCCGTACTCCCCCGAGTGCAGGTCGCTCCTCGCGCCCTTCACGACGATCTCGTAGTAGGCGAGGCCGCGGAGCGAGAACAGCAGCGTGGGCAGACCCTCGGCGAACATGCCGGTGTCGGAGACGACGACGACGTCGCAGGCGAGGCGGTCGACGTTCGCCTCGACGAACGGCACCAGGTTGGGCGAGCCCACCTCCTCCTCGCCCTCGGCGATGAGCACCACGTTCACCGGAAGCTTGCCGCTGGAGGCCAAATGCGCCTCGAGCGCCTTCACGTGCATGTAGAGCTGGCCCTTGTCGTCCGTCGAGCCGCGCGCGTAGATGCGTCCGTCGCGCTCCGTCGCCTGGAAAGGCGGCGAATCCCACAGATCCAGAGGCTCGGCGGGCTGCACGTCGTAGTGCCCGTAAACGAGCACCGTCGGGGCGTCCACTCCGGCGCCGCGCCACTCGCCGATCACGATCGGGTGGCCGAGGGTGTCGAGGATCTCGGCGCTGAGACCCGCATCCTTCATCCGCTCGGCCAACCACTCGGCCGCCTTACGGGTATCGCCGTCGTGCTCGGACTTGGCGCTGACGGAGGGGATGCGGAGAAAGTCGTACAGCTCGCTGCGGTACCTGCCGAGTTCGCCGTCGATGTACTTCAATACGTCAGACATGGCTTCGACCTGTGGGTGGTTGGGGCTCGAAGGAGCGCCCTTCTCAGACGAGGCCGCGCACCCCCCACCGGTAGACCCACGCCATGAGCGTGGAGAAGACCAGGGCGCCTCCCATCCCGCCCCAACTGATGGCAAGGGGTTTGTAGAACTCGAAGACGCCGACGCCCAGCATGCCGCCGATCACGGACGCGAGGGCGGCGAGAATCAAGAGGATCGGTGTGTGGCCGGGGGTCTGTTCCGGGCGCTTGACGATCACCTTCATGACGAGGCCGATGGCGACCCCCATGACGACCCAGATTCCGACTCCGATCAAGTTCTGCATTCGCGGCTCCGCGCCGTGGGGCGTGGATGTTGTCCCGATTTTCGACGAAATGCGACGAAAACCTACGTCGAACCGCCGGATGCGGCCAGCGCGGCCATCGTTGACGGCCCGCCCCTCGGCGCGGAGCTTGGATGCATGAGCGATGACGTCATCGATCTGACCCAGTACCTGAACCGGGACGAGGACGGTGAGGAAGGTCCCGCGGCGATCTTTGCGCTGTGGGGCGCGGAGGGGGAGCGGTCGCGCTTCGCCCTACCGCTGTGGCGCAGCATCTACCTGGCGGGTGGCGACCGGGGAGCGATCGTGTGGTGCGATCCGGCGAGTCCCGCGTCGCTCAGGCCGTTCGTCGTGCTCGACCTCGCGAAGGACCCGCCGAGGACATCGTTCTCGGTGTCGGTGCTCGGGGAGCGCGACAAGGAGGAGCCGCCCGCCCTGCGGGACGCAGGAGCGGCCGGCCTTTCGGTCCTGTTGGGCATCCGGGAGGGCCGGCAGTGGTACATGGTCCTGGACGGGGGGGGCGAGGCTCGGGAGGCGCCCGTGGCGAGACGCGACCGCGATGACATCCTCTTTCTCGCCGGGGAGTGCGCGGGGTTGCTCTTCCTGAGGGATTTCGCCGACGAGGCGTAGCCTGCGGCTCGATCGGAGCGCCTACCCCTCCTGCATCCGCCTCTTCAGCTCCTCCAACCGCGCATCGAAGTCGATCGCCTCGGGGGCGGGGGCCTCGAAATCGTCGTCCATGTCGAGGTCGAGATCCCCGAACGACTCCGCGGCGTGCGCCCGTGCGTCCTCGTCCTGGATCTTCGAGGCCATGCGGTCGAGCTCCCCGAAGAGGTCGTCGGCAGCCTGGATCGACTCGCGCGCCCCCGTGCGGCCCGCCGTGGCGGTCAGGGAGTCACGCTTTGCCCGGGCCTCCTTGATCTTGGCGAGCATGTCGTCGAGCTCGGACCTGCGGAACTCGAGCTCCTCGACGAGCGCGGTGGCCTTGTGCTCCATCAGGGTCCGGCGCTTCTCGTACTTCTCGCCGAACTCGCGGGCGACGCGCGCGGTCTCCTCGTCACCGATCTGCTGAGCCATGCGCTCGCGCCGCCGGCACGTCTCGATTTCCGTCCCGGCCTTGTCGGCCTCCGCACGCGTGCGCTGGATCTGGTCCTCGAGCTCACGCAGGGCGGTCTTCGCCGCGGTGAGCTCCTCCACCATCCCGGCGAGAAGCCGGTCCACGGTCTCGGGAACCTGATCGCGCGCCATCTCGTCCTTGAAGTTGGCGACCGCCTCGCGGAACGCATCTCGGAGACTTTCGAACATGGCCTGGCCTGGGGGTCGCGCTCTCTGGAGGCGGCGACAAGCCTTCTAGTTCAGGAAGGGCTCGATCCTCTGAGCGAATGAATTGCGGGCGCGGTGGAGTCGGCTCTTCACCGTGCCCAGGTTCACTCCGGTGATCTCCGAGATCTCCTCGTAGCTCTTCCCTTCCAGCTCACGCAGGCGAAAGACCAGGCGATGGTGCTCGGGGAGCTCCTCGACGGTTTCCTCGACGAGGCGGCGGAGGAAGCGCTTTCGGTAGAGGTCGTCGGGCCGCATCGAGTAATCCTCGAACTGGAGCGGACGGTGGTCGTCCTCCCAGTTGCCCGTGAGGCGCTGGAAGAGCACCAGAGGGCTGCGCGACCGATTCCTCAGCTCGTTCTTGGAGAGGTTGCTTGCGATCGTGTAGATCCACGTCGAGAACTTCTTGGACGTGTCGAAGCGATGCAGATGCCGCGTCACGCGGATGAACGCTTCCTGGACGAGGTCCTGGGCCCGGTCTCCATCCCCCGTCTTGCGGGTGACGAAGTGGACCAACCGATCGTGGTACCGGTCGTAGAGCTCCTGAAACGCACCCGGGCGTCCGTCGAGGTGCGAAGTGACCAGGTCTTCGTCGGAAAGATCGTCCAACGGGTCGTTACCCAGGATCAGGCGAAGCTCTTCCGGATCTGCTTTGACCATTTGACTTCCAATCGTAGAGCGGTGGCTCGAGGACAGGATCCCACGGGACGCGCTCCCGTGGGGCCACCCCCCTCCTATTTATCACGAATGATTCTGTTTTCTAACCAATGCAAAATGCCGGAACCGCCGGAGGCGTTCAAGGGAAGCTGAGTCAACCCCGTGTCCGCCGCAGACCTACGCTGCTTATCCGCGTGGTCAATCATACGCTTGGCGACCGGCGGACGCCACAACGGGATTCACGGGCCGCCTCTCCAGGCCCACGAGGACTCCTCCCTCCGAAAACCCTTCGTACAACGCCGCCCTCCCTTCCGGCTGGCGATCTCTCGTTCCCAGCGCTTCTTCGGCCGCCCGTTCGATCTCCCGGCGCACCCGTTCCTCGATCTCTTCGAGATCGGCCGAAGCGATCCCCTCTGCGAGGAGATGGGCCTCGAAGAGCCCGATCGGATCTCTCCGCCCCCACGCGGCGAACAGCTCGGAGGGAAACGTCTCCCGGGCCTCTCGCTCGTCGTGCGTGGCGTGGCCGCCCATACGGAACGTCTCGGCCACGACCACGGCCGGACCCTCTCCGGCCCGGCACCGCTGGGCCGCCAGCCGGGTTGCCGCATAGACGTCCAGAACGTTATTGCCGTCCGACACCCAACTCGGGATCCCGTATCCCTCGGCCCACCGGCGGGGGTCGCTCCTGGAGTGTTGATCCAGGCGGGTGCCGAGCGCGACCTGATTGTTCTGAATCACAAAGATGGCAGGCACGTCAAGGACCGCAGCAAAGTTCATGCCTTCATGGCAGGCCGCGGTCCTGCTCGCGCCGTCTCCCACCCACGTGAGGGCCACGCGCTGCTCGCCTTTCTTCTTGAAGGCCAGAGCCACGCCCGCGACGATGGGCACGTTCGTACCCATGTGGCTGACAGGCTGGAGGACGCCGCGGTTCAGGTCGCCGAGGTGGAGGTCGCGGCCGCCATTCGGCGAATCGGCGGTCGCGAGGTAGCCCCGGAAGACGTCCGTGAGCGGCATCCCCATCATCAGGAGAGCCCCGGCGTTGCGAATCATCGGGCTCACCACGTCGGACCCGGAATCCAGGGCCCGGACGGACCCTACGGTCACCGCCTCTTCTCCCGTGCCCAGCCAGGCCTTGGAGAGGATGCCCGAGCGCACCCAGCGCTTGAGCGTGAGGTCGTGGAGCCGCGTGCGCAGGAGATCTTCGTAGAGCGAGAGCAGCGCGGTTCGGTCCAGGGCGGCGACCTCGGCGGCGCGCAGGGGGTCGGCGTCGATGCGCTCCGCATACTCGCGCACCAAGTCCGGGTCGGGGCTCCAGTCCACGTACTCGGGCGGATCGAAGGCAGGATGTCGCTTCATGAGTCCCAAACTACAACCAAACGCGAAGAGCGGGGGAGGCGGAGGGTCTCGATGGCACGAAGAACCAGCCCCCCCAGGGTGGGCCACGAGATTCCCTCCACACTCGCCCCGCTCGGCGTCGGCCGGTCATGGACCTGAGCCAACGCTACCTATATAAGCGCGGAGGGTGCGAGTGTCACTCTCAAATCGGTACGTTCGCGAAATTCGCAGTCCAAGGCTCCGTTGCCGTGATCGACGGCCGGCCCGAGATTGAAGCAATGACCCTCCCCCCCCATGCCACCGTGTCGACCTCGTTGACCCAGTCTACCCGACCCGCTCCCGAGTCCGCCTCGAAGAGACGGATCCGAGCCGTCGTGGCTCTGCGCCTCCTCGAGGTGATCCGGGATCAGGACGTGCCTCCCGAAGTGCTCGAGGACGAGGATCCGACCGTCACGATGCCGCGCCGGTTCGGCCTGAGCGAGGTGGTCGAGCGCCGCATCCGCACGTACCGGAGCGATCGGCGCCGGGGAGTGCGCCTTTCGGACGCCGAAGTGCTGGACCTCTTCCGGCTGGTGATCCGGCGACCCGACAGCGAGGAGATCTTCCACAAGTTGGGGCGGTTGTTGGCTGGCGCGGAGGATCCGGGTGGGTGGCGCCGGTTGATGCCGAAGCCGCTGGCCTACGCGGTCGCTCGCGCGCGGGCCGGCCGGAAGCTGAAGGCGCTCTTCGGACGTCGCATCGGCGGCTTCGCGCGGGGCCCGTTCTCCATCGAGGGGCGGTCCCTGTTCTTCATCGAGGCCGACCCCGGCGGCGACGCGTGCGCGTTCCTGTCGGGCTTCTGCGAGTCGGTTCTGGAACAGGCGTCCGGTCGTGAGGGGCGAATGGTGCACTCGCAGTGCCAGGCACGGGGCGACTCGCTGTGTCGGTGGGAGGGAACGTTGTTGGACATCTTGTCCCCTGTCGCAGGACGGACCACATGATCGAAGACGGCGACGCCGCACCGGATTTCACGCTGCCCTCCGACGAAGGCCAGGACGTGAAGCTGTCGGATCTGCGCGGGCGGAAGGTGGTTCTCTACTTCTATCCCAAGGACGACACTCCCGGCTGCACCGTCGAGGCGTGCGAGTTCCGCGATATGCTGCCCCGGTTCGACGGATTGGACGCCGTGGTGCTCGGCGTGTCACCCGACCCGGTCGCTTCCCACCTCAAGTTCCGCGAGAAATTCGGGCTGAACTTCCCGCTCCTCGCGGACGAGGATCATTCGGTGGCGGAGGCCTACGGCGCCTGGAAGGAGAAGAACCGATACGGCCGCACGTACATGGGCATCGATCGGAGCACGTTCCTCATCGGCGAGGACGGCAAGGTGCTGCGCGTCTGGCGCGGCGTGAAGGCCAAGGGTCACGCCGAGGTGCTGGCGGAGGCGCTCGAAGGAGCTTGAGGGTAGAGGGCGCGATGGACCTTGTAGGCGCAAAGGTCCTGAACCGCGATGAGACCCGAGTTGCGCGCCGCCGTCACCTCGATGTCGGCGTGGATCCCCTCCTGGAGCCATATGGCCGGCCGGTCGGGGCGTGCGGCCGCTTCGGCCACGAAGGCGCCCGCCTCGCCGGTGGGCCGGAAGATCAGGACGAGGTCGATGGGTGGATCCACCTCCGTCAGGGTGGCGTAGGCTTCCTTGCCGAGGATCCGATCCGCGTACGGGTTGATGGGAATGACGTCGTAGCCGCGCGCGGCCAGGTACGACGGCACGCGCCGCGCGGCCTTGAGGGGGTCGCGCGATATGCCGATCACGGCGATCCGGCGCATCCGTTCGAAGAGGTCGCGCAGGACTCCGGGCGCCGGGTTCGCCGGGTCCGAACTGACTTCCAGAAGCCGGATGACGGGTAGCAGAGGATCCATGGGGCGACGATAGGCCCACCGTGACCAAGCCGCAACGCCGTGTTGCCACGAATCGGAGGGCGTGCCAAGATCTGATCGCTCCGGGTGGGACGCCCGGAGCTTCACCGAGCACTCAGGAAGTACGATGAATCAACTCGTGGTCGGCCTCGTCGTGGGCCTGCTCGTGGGCTTCGTAGCGGGCCTGCTGATCGCCCGGGCCGGCGGGCGCGCGGCCCGCGCCCGCACGCAGGGAGAGTCGGACCGGCGCATCCGGGCCGCGGCCGAAGCCGTGGCGAGGGGCGGGCTCCCGGAGGGTGGAGCGGCCGGGAGCGCCGAGCTCGAACTGCGGCGAGCCCTGGAGACGGGTTGGGCCCCGAGGGAGCAGGAGCATCAGCGAGCGTTGCGGGAGGCGATCAGCCGCGTCGGCGGCTTCCTGCGCGGAGCAGTGAGAGAGCCGCTGGAGGGTGCCGGACCGAACGCGGATGCCGGCGAGCTCCGGGAACGCATCGCTCGGGCTCTCGGTGGACTCGAGGATCTGGAGTTCTTCCTCAAGGAGCCGGGCTCCGAGGCGGAGAAGCACGATCTGGGATCGCTGGCGCAGCAGGTCACGCGGGAGTTCGCGGCCGATCAGAGGATCGGCGTGCGCATGCGGTTGGCGGAGCAGCCCGTTCGGGTCCGCGTCAACGGACCGGCATTCATGGACGCGCTCTACCTGGTGCTCCACAATGCGGGCCGGTTCGGTGGAGGCGGGACCGTCGACGTGACGATCGTCGAGCAGGACGGGCGCGGCGCCCTCCTCGTGCGTGATCGCGGTACCGGCTTCAGCGAGGAAGCATTCAAGCGCGCGTTCGATCCCTTCTACTCCACGGCGCCCGATGGCCTCGGGCTCGGCCTATCGCACGCGCGCAAGGTGGTCGAGGGGATGGGGGGTAGGATCGAGCTGAGCAACCCGCCCGACGGCGGCGCGGAAGTGGAGATCTCCTTCCCGCTGGCGTGAAGGAGGGGCGGAGCCGCGCCGACCCGCTCGCTGGCCGGCGACGTTCCCGCGATCAGTCGCTGCGTCGCTGGCGCTGGCCGGGCGTCATGCCCACGCCCGCGACCCCGGCGACCACGAACACCAGGCCGAGCCAACCGACGGGACGGAGGCCCTGCGACAGGATCGCCGTGGCGAGCAGCGCCGCCACCACGGGCTCGGCCGTGGCTGCGATGGAGGCACGGCTGGCCTCCACGTAGCGGAGCGCGTCGAAGAAGAGGATCTCGGCCGCAGCCAGCGTGACCAAGGCCAGGAGCGCCAGCACTCCCCAGGCCGCGAAGCCCGTGGGGAGCGTGGGGCCGAGAGGGAGGAACGGCAGCGCGAGGGCGAGCAGCACGCATCCCCCGGCCGTGCTATAGATGAGCGTGGGAGCTGCTCCCCACCGCGGCGCGGCGAAGCGACCGAAGAGCGTGTAGGCGGCGTACGAGGCCGCGCTGGCCATGCCCCAGCCTACGCCCGCCGACCCGAACGTGGGCGGCACGTCCTCGGCGCCCAACACCGAGAGCCACACGCCACCGACGGCCAGCGCGGCGAGCGCCACACGTCGACGGCTGGGCCATTCGCCCAGAAGGGGTCCCGCCGCGGCCAGGACGAGGGCCGGGGCCAGGTAGAGGAGCGCGACCGTGCTGGGCACGCCCACCGCGTCGATCGACGCCTGATAGGAGATCTGGAAGATCCCCACCACCGCACCGCCCACCCCCGTGAGGAAGGCGAAGGCCGCCCACCCCACGCGGAGCTCCCGCCGATGGAACGCTCCGTAGTACGCCGCCAGAAAGACGAGGCCCAGGAGCGGGCGCCACAAGGCGACCGCGGCGAGCGAGACCCCCATCCGGAAGAGATAGACGCTGAAGATGCCGGAGGAGCCCCAGAGCGCGGCGGCCGTCACCGCCTCCGCGTAGCCCCGCCGAACGGCGCCAGGAGAGGCCGGCGGAGCGCTCACTTGTAGCCGTAGACGTGGTACAGCAGGACATAGACGACCAGGCCGGTGACGGAGACGTACGCCCAGACGGGGAACGTCCACCGCGCGAGACGCTTGTGATCGTCGAAGCGGTCCTTGCTCACGAGCCAGAGAAGACGGAGCACGAGCGGTACCACGAGAGCCGCCAACGTCATGTGCGAGAAGAGGATCGACAGGTACACGACCTTGGCGGTGCCCACGCCGGCGAAACGGTGCGTGCCCGTGAGGGCAGTGCGTGTCAGGTAGGAGACGAGGAAGAGCGCGGACGCCGTGACCGCCGTGAGCATCGCCCGACGGTGCTGACGCACTCTCTTGCGCCGGATCATGAAGAATCCGGTGAAGAGCGCGACGGCGCTCGTCGCGTTCAGGATCGCGTCGAGCGCCGCGAATGCGTCGCCGACCTGGGACCTGTCCATGGATGGGCTTCTCCTCGCTGCTCGGCGGGTCGGGCTCAGGCCGCTTCGGCCGCCACCGTCGAGGGCTCTCCTCCGTGCGTCAGCGCCATCCACCCGATCGTCGTGAGGTGCACCAGGATCGCGAAGATGCTCGCGGCGACGAGCGTATGGAAGGCGTCCGGCACGACGGCGAGCGCCGTGAGCACCGTGGTGATGCCGAGCCCGATCTGGACCAACACGAGCGCCACAGCCCAGGTGGCCCAGCTCCGTACGACAGGCGGGGCGCCGGCCCGGTACGTCCAGACGGCGAGGGCGGACACGGCGGTCAGGACGAGGAGCGCCATCACCCGGTGGAAGAACTGAAGCGCGACCAGACCGCTGTCGAGCGGCGGGATCAGGTGCCCGAGACAGAGAGGGGCGTCCGGGCATGCCATCGCCGCGTTCAAGTGCCGCACCGCGCCGCCCAACACGCACTGGGCGAGCACGAGCCCCGCCGTCGCCGTACTCCACCTTCTCAGTCCCCCGGCGACCTCGAGTCGCATCGACCCTGTGTCCGGAGACCAGGTCGTTGCGGATGCGAGCACGGTCACCAGGCCCAGGAAGAGGAGCGCCAGCGTCAGGTGAGCCGTGGCGATCACCGGTGGGAGCTTCAGCAGCACGGTGAGGCCGCCGAACACGGCCTGCACGAAGATGAGCACGACGGCGGCCACGCACGTCTTGAAGATCCACGGGCGGTCGCGGGTCTCCTTGCGCGCGATCCACGTGGCCAGGAGCAACATGAGGATCAGCCCACCGGCCACCAGGCGATGGAGGTGCTCCCAGAAGACCCCGCCGGTCATCACGGGCACCATCGTGCCATGGCACGTCGGCCAGTCCGGACAGGCGAGGCTCGAGTGGGTGGCGTATACGGTGCTGCCAAGCAGGAGCAGAAGGAGCGTCCAGACGACGGTGACGATGAATGCTCTTCTATGAAGCATGGCCGTGGCGGCGTGGTGTGTGGATCGGGAGGAGCACTGCGCGGTATGTTAACCGATTCTCAGTGCCGTGACGATCACCGGCGCGTCCTCATGGACGGGCGCACCACGCCGGTGATCGCACACCGCCTCTCGACGGTGATCCGCGCAGACCGCATTCTGGTGCTCGACGCGGGGTCCATCGTGGACCAGGGACGCCACGCCGAGCTCCTGGAGCGGAGCGAGGTCTACCAGCGCCTGTACAAGCGACAGTTCGAGGATGCGCTCGCCACGCGGGGGCGCCGGTCGTGTAGCGACCGCCAGCGGGACAGCCCCGCCGGATCTCCGGGAAGTTCCCTGCGGACGGAGGACTTGGATGAGCCGGCGGCACCTGATCCCGAACGCCATCAACCCCCTCCATCAGCTGCGCGTCATGGGGCGCCTGGTGCGGCGAGCCCACAAGAAGCCCGGCTCGGCTCCGGGGACGCTCGTCCACACGGGCGCGAAGAAGATGGAGCGGGTCCGCATCTGCTTCCTCGACTACGACGCCGAGCACCTGACCGAGGACGAGCCGAAGCGGGCGCGGAACTACGTCTCGTTCCAGCCGTGCCCGATCTGCCTCGA
>CAZFIS010000028.1:11105-30659 GCA_964519125.1 uncultured Gemmatimonadaceae bacterium
GGACGAGCCCACCGACATCACGGCGTGCTTCCACCTCAAGGACCTGCCCACGGTGAGCTGGATCAACGTGGACGGGCTCCACGACATCGGACTCCTCGAGAAGGTCGGTGAGCGGTTCGGGTGGCATCCCCTCATGCTCGAGGACATCCTTTCGGTCGGGCAGCGGGCCAAGGTGGAGGAGTACGACGACGCGGTGTTCGTCGTGCTGCCGATGCTGAGCTGGGATGCCGAGCACAAGCAGGTGAGCGAGGAGCAGCTCAGCATGGTCCTCGGCAAGAACTACGTCTTCACGTTCCAGGAGCGCGAAGGCGACGTGTTCGACGAGGTGCGCGCGCGCATCCGCTCCGAGCGTGGGCGGATCCGCAAGGCCGGTTCCGATTATCTCGCCTATGCGCTCATGGACGCGGTCGTGGACGCGTACTTCCGGGCGTTGGAGGGGATCGGCGACGTGACGGAGGCGCTGGAGGAGGAGGTGCTCCTCGATCCGCAGGAGCATACCATGCACGCGCTGCACGCCCTCAAGCGCGAGCTCATCGCAGTGCGGCGTGCGATCTGGCCGCTGCGCGACATCATGAACTCCATCCTGCGCAACGAGAACGGCCTCTTCTCCAAGACGACCCGGATCTACCTGCGGGACGTCCACGACCACGCGGTCCAGGTCCTGGACACTGTCGAGGCGCTCAGGGACGTCAGCTCGGGGATGGTGGATCTCTACCTGTCCACGGTGAGCTATCGCACGAACGAGATCATGAAGGTGCTCACGATCATGGCGAGCATCTTCATCCCGCTCACGTTCCTGGCCGGGGTCTACGGGATGAACTTCGAGTACATGCCCGAGCTCAAGATCCACTGGGCATACCCGGCCTTGATCGGAGTGATGGTCGTGCTGGGCGGCTCGATGGTGGCCTACTTCAAGCGAAAGGGATGGTTCTGACGATGTCCATGCGCAGATCGGGGCTCTCGCTCGCGGCGGCGCTCGCCACCTTCGCGTGCGCCCACGCGGTGACGAACGCGCCCCGGCCCGGGACCGCGCGCCCGGAGCGCGAGCGCCCGGCCATGGTGCCGTGCCCGTGGCCCCAGTCGGCGGCCGACACGGCACAGCCCGTGGATTCGTCCGCGAACGTGCCGGCCGGTGTGGTGCAGCCGCCGCGCCGCCGCATTCCCGACTGCGCGCCGCCCGGATGGAAGCCGCCGGCCGAGCTCGAGCAGTGGACGCCGCCGCCGCTCCCCACCGACCGGCCCCGGCCGATCGTCGACGACTACCTGAGCTACGTGGTGACCACGCCACCGCCGGCCATCGTCGCCCGCTTCCATCTGGACACCACGTTCTACAAGAAGTACGCCGATGCGAACGGCTTGCCGATCCTGGGGTCGGCCAACGTGCCGGACGCGGCGCTCGCGATCGTGCGCGACCAGGTCAACTACATGCTGGCCAGCCGGCCCGACATCCGCGACACGATGATCGCGCACGGCGCGCGCGTCGGGATCATGGCCGAGACCGAGTACACGATGGACGTTCCGGAGCAACGGAACTGGACCGTGCCGAAGTACCTGGACCCGCGTCTCACCGAGGGCGAGCGCGCCGGCTACTACGAGCCCGGCGGCCTGGGCTATCGGACGCCCCAGGCGTATTGGAATCCGAGAGCGCGAGGCATGGGCGGCACGTTCACGACGTGCGCCGCGGAGAACGTGCTCGGCTACTGGGGCACGCGATACTGGGGCACGAACATCTGCGTGCACGAGTTCTCGCACGCGATCATGGGCGCGGGCATCGCCAACGCCGACCCCCAGTGGTTCCGGGACATCGTGAACGCATACAAGGTGGCGAAGTCCACGTGCGGGCCGGACTCACTGCCGGGCCTGCCGACGGCACGCGGCTACGCCGGCAACACCTTCAACGAGTACTGGGCGGTCGGCGTGGAGTGGTACGTCGGAAATGGCGGTAAGGACCGTGCGGACCTGAAGAAGATTGACCCCAGGCTGTACGAGCTGATCAGCCGGCTCATCCCGCCGGACAAGTACCTCCCCGTGACGGCGAACGTGGCGGACCGCACGCGCCAGCAGATGAACGAGTACGTCGAGGAGCACAACCCGGACTGGTGGACGCGCGAGCAGCAGCGTGCGGCGGAGCGCGGAAGCCGGGCGGGGCGCGGGGGACGGGCGGGCAGGAGCGGGCAGGCCACGCCACCGAAGAGGTGCGTCCCGGGCGAGAAGATCACGGGGTAGGTACCACGAACCGGACGGCCCACCTCCCATCGAGACACGAGCACTCCATGAAGCCCTTCGTTCGCACAGTCCTCGCTCCGCTCGCGCTGTTCGCGACGGCCGGCGTGCTCCGCGCCCAGCAGATCACCGCGGCGGGCCGCCCCGCAGAGCTCGACGTGCGTGCGGCCGGTGCGCACGCCGTCAGGGTCACGCTGAAGCCGGTCGACTACGCGGGCGACTTCCCGTTCACCCCCGCGGTGGCGGAGCAGGCCTGGCCCGCCCCCGCGATCAGCCTCCGGGAGGTCACGGCGGCGGTGACCCGGAGGGTCGGAAGCCTGACCGTCGAGGTACGTCCCGATCCGCTGAGCCTGCACGTGACGGACGCGGACGGACGGACCGTGCAGGACCTCGTGTTCGAGCCCGACGGCACGCTCTCGTTCGTCGAGGGCGGCGCACCGGTCCTCGGCTTGGGAGAGGGCGGCCCGCGGCCCGTACGCGGCCAGCCGTGGAAGCAGCGGATGCCTCAGTTCGACCGCCGTGGCTCGTTCTTCCGGATGCAGCCACGCTGGCAGAGCGACGCGTACGGCTCGCGCAATCCTGTGGCCATGCTCGTGGGCACGGCCGGGTGGGGGCTGTTCGTCGCGACGCCGTGGGTCGAGGTGGACCTGCGCGACCCCGACCGCGGCCTCTTCATCCCCTGGAAGCCACCGGTGGGTGCCGACGTGCCGCAGAACGAGCGCAACCAGGGCCTCGCGCTCGACAAGGGTAAGCCACCCGTCGACAGCATCGTGCCGGGCCTCTGGGACCTGTTCGTCTTCGACGGCCGCGATCCGGCCGCGCTCATGAAGGACTTCTCGACGGTGACGGGTCCGGCCGCGATGCCGCCCCGGTGGGCGCTCGGCTACATGCAGTCGCACCGTACGCTCGAGAGCGACTCCCAGATGGTCGCGATCATCGACACGTTCCGCGCGAAGAAGATCCCGCTGGATGCCGTGATCTATCTGGGCACGGGCTTCACGCCGCGCGGCTGGAACACCGAGCAGCCGTCGTTCCAGTTCAATCCCGCGGTCTTCAAGCACGACCCCAGGACCGTGCTCCGGGAGATGCACCGCAAGCACGTGAAGGTCGTGCTGCACATGGTCCCGTGGGACCGGGACAAGCTGCCGACGCTGCACGGTTCGATCCCCCCGAAGCCCGGCGAGACCGTCGACGCGGACCACATCCTGACCTACTGGAAGGAGCACGTCCCGCTCGTGAAGGAGTACGGCGTCGACGCGTTCTGGCCCGACGAGGGCGACTGGTTCAACCTCTTCGAGCGCATGGAGCGCCAGAAGATGTACTACCAGGGGCCGCTCTGGACGAAGCCGGACGTGCGGCCCTGGAACCTCGAGCGGAACGGCTACCCCGGCATCGCGAAGTACGACGGGTGGGTCTGGTCGGGCGACACGCAGAGCTCGTGGAAGACGCTCGAGACGCAGATCGCCGTAGGGCTGAACTACTCGCTGTCGATCGGTCCGTACTGGGGATCGGACACGGGTGGCTTCTACGCGACGGGTGAGCTGACCGGCGAGCTGTACGCGCGCTGGTTCCAGTTCAGCTCGTTCTGCGGCTCGTTCCGCTCGCACGGACGCACCTGGTGGCTCCGTCTCCCGTGGGGATGGGGGCTCTCCGACATGGGCCCCCGCGAGGGCAACAACGAGAACACCAGCACCGACAGCTCTCGCTTCGTCCATCGGTCCGAGCTGAACAATCCGGCCATCGAGCCCGTGGCCAGGAAGTACGACGATTTGCGTTACGAGCTCCTCCCCTACACGTACACGCTGGCGTGGCAGGCGCGCACGACGGGCATGCCGCTCATGCGCGCGATGTGGCTCGAGTTCCCGAACGACGACCGCGCGCGCGGCCTGGCCGACCAGTACATGTGGGGCCCGAGCATGCTGATCGCGCCGGTCTACACCAAGGGCGCGACCTCACGCGACGTCTATCTGCCGCAGGGCACCTGGTACGACTGGTGGACGAGCGCGAAGGTCACGGGAGGGCGCACGGTCGAGCGCGCGGTCGATCTCGCGACGATGCCGATCTACGTGCGCGCCGGCGCGATCGTCCCCCTGGATCCGGTAAGGCAGTATACCGGCCAGAAGGTGAATGGGCCCACGACGCTGCGCGTCTACACGGGTGCGGACGGCGCGTTCACCCTTTACGACGACGACGGCACGAGCCAGCGGTACCTGAGCGGCAAGGGGACGTGGACGCGCATGACGTGGGACGACGGGGTACACAGGTTCACCGTCGAGCCCGGCACGCCGGCGGGGGCGACCGAGCTGGAGACCAGGCGGACGTTCAAGGTGGTCCTGTTGCCGTCGGGCACCTCGAAGGAGGTGCGTTACTCCGGCAAGCGGGTGACGATCGACTTCTGAGCTCTTGGGCGTGTCCGGACGCGCTGCCGCAGTCTATACGCTCAGCACTTCCAGGAACACCTGCCCGTACCGCTCCAGCTTGGCGGGCCCCACCCCCGGCACGTCGAGGAGGTCGGCCGCGGTCGCGGGGCGCCGGGCGGCCATCTCGCGGAGCACCTTGTCGCTGAACACGATGTAGGCCGGCACGCCCTGGCGGTCGGCCAGCTCCTTGCGGAGCGCGCGCAGACGCTGGAAGAGCGCCTCGTCCTCCGGGTCGGATCCATCGTGGACGGCGAGCGCGGCGGGCTTCACGGAGCGCGGCCCGCCGGCGCGCCCGGCGGTGCGTCGCGTCACGCCTCGCGCGAGCATCGTTTCGGCCGCCAGATCCTCCGCGCCCACGCCCGTGCACACGTCGCAGGAAGAGCCGCACGGCTCCATGGCTTCGTCGAAGTGGCGCAGGATGGCCCGGTGCCGGCACGCCCCCGACTCGAGGAGGTTGAAGAGCTGCACCGTGGCCTGGCGCTTCTCGTGCCAGAGGTCCGGGTCGTCGATGTCCGACAGGAAGCGCTCGTGCAGCTTCACGTCCGCCCACGAGTAGAATAGGATGCAGTCGCTGTCGAGCCCGTCGCGGCCCGCGCGCCCCATCTCCTGGTACCACGATTCGACGTCCTTCGGCATGTCGCGGTGGATGACGAAGCGGACGTTGGACTTGTCGATGCCCATGCCGAAGGCGATGGTCGCCACGACGACGTCCACGTCGTCGCGCTGGAACGCCTCCTGGTTCCGGTGGCGCTCCTCGTCGGGGAGCCCGGCGTGGTAGGCGACGGCGCGCACGCCGTTCCCGCGCAGGTACTCGGCGGTCTGGTCCACGCCACGGCGGCTCAGGCAGTACACGATACCGCTCTCACCGGCGTGACGACGCACGAGCGCGAGGATCTCCTCGCGCGTGTTGCCCGACCCCTTCTTCCGGCAGCGTACATGCAGGTTCGCGCGGAAGAACGAGCCCTTGTAGCCCGCCGGATTCCTCATGCCGAGCTGACGGAGGATGTCGCGCGCGACGGTGCGCGTGGCGGTGGCCGTGAGCGCGAGCACCGGCACATCGAGTCCGACCTTGAGACCCTGGAGCTTCCGGTACGAGGGGCGGAAGTCATGGCCCCACTGGCTGATGCAGTGCGCCTCGTCCACGACCAGGAGCGAGATCGGGCACCCCTGCACGAAATCGCGCAGCCTACCCTCCAGCGCTTCGGGCGCCAGGAAGACCAACTCGTAGGCGCCGCGTCTCAGACCGGCCAGGCGGTTCTGCCGCTCCTCGAAATCGAGCGTCGAGTTGATCTCCACGGCCTCGAATCCGAACGCGCGCAGCGCGTCCACCTGATCCTTCATGAGGCTGATGAGCGGGCTGATCACCAGCACCGTGCCGTCCAGGAGGCGCGCCGGGATCTGGTACGTCAGGGACTTGCCCGCCCCCGTGGGCATGACCGCGAGGCAGTCGCGTCCTGCCAGCACGGCGTCGATGACCTCGAGCTGACCCGGACGGAAGTCCTCGAAGCCGAAGACCTCGTGGAGCACGGTCAGGGGGTCGGGGCGCTGAGGCATCGGCTCTTGGCGTCGGCGGGGAGAGCGAAAAGGGGAACCTAACACGTCCCCGGCGGACGTGAGGATGCTCGTGACGGTCGAGTCCGGGCTTTCCGGGTTTCATCTCCGATTACTTTCTTGGCCATGCCACGTTCGTACCCGCCTCGGTCGACGAATTCGCACACCGCACCTCCACCGGTGAGCCGTCCGGCGTGGATTCTCATGCTGCTCACCTTCCTGGGCGGCATCGGCGGCGGCATCGTCTTCCCCATTCTCCCGATTCTGGGCGTTCAGCTCGGGCTGTCCGGCTACCTGATCGGGCTGATCCTGGCCGCGAACCGGATCACCCGGCTCGTCGTGAACCCGCTCACCGGGCTCCTCGTCGATCGGATCGGCGGCAAGCTCCCGCTGACCCTGGGCCTCCTCGTGGAGGCGGTCGCCACGGGGACATACAGCCTCGCGCTCCACACGTCGCATCCCGGGGCTTTCTTCCTCGCCGGACGGAGCCTGTGGGGCGTCGGCTCGTCGCTCCTGATGGTGGGCGGGCTCACCGTGGGGCTCAACGCTTCCCGGCCCGAGAATCGCGGGCGCATCATGGCCATGGTGCGCACCGCGATGAGCCTGGGGATGCCGGCGGGCCTCGTCATGGGCGGCCTCATCGCCGGGCTCGTCTCCGACAATGCCGCGTTCCTGGCGGCCACGGGGCTCGCGCTGGCCGGAGCGGTTGTCGCCTGGACGCTGATGCCGAACATCCGGGCGGAGCGGGTGGAGGAGGCCGCCCCGCCGCCGGCGTCATCCGCCTCGGCGTGCAAGCGGGCGCGCGCGCGGGTGCGTGCCGTGGCGGAGCGCAGCCTGAGGATGGCCCGGGACCTCAGGATCTCCACGATCTGGCTCTCGAACCTCCTCATCTACTTCTCGGTGCAGGGGGTCCTGCTCACGACGCTGGTCCTCTTCGTGGACCACCGGCACCTGACCATCGGGGGCCTCGGCGCGCAGCCGACCGCAGGGTTCGTGATGGGCGTGCTCCTGCTGGCGTCCGGCGTTGTCGCGCTGCTCATCGGGCGCCAGCTCGACCGGATCACGTTCCGCATGGGCGCGGCGCTCCCCGCCGTGCTCGCCTCGGTGGCCGGATTCGTTGTGCTGGGCCTCGCGCACGGCCTGATGCCGGTCCTGGCCGCGATGGTGCTGCTGGGGGTGGGGATGGGGGGGAGCACCGTACCGCTGATCACCCTCCTGGGAGACCTGACGCCTCCGGCGGAGCGGGGGTACGCGGTCGGGCTCTACCAGTTCTGCGGAGACGTCGGAGGAAGCCTGGGCCCCATCGTCGGGGTGGATGCCGTGTTGGGGATCGGATTCGTTCCGGTGTACTTCGCGGTCGCGGGGCTGCTGGTGCTGACCTTGCCGCTGCTGTACTGGCTCTGGCAGGCGGAGCGGCGAGCGGAGGAGCGGGGGTAGGCCCCCGACGCCGCGCGGACGCGCGACGCCGGGGGTCCGGTGGAAGGGGCCTACGGACAGGGGTTGGTCGTGCGCGCGATCGGCGCGCTAGCGTACGGCGTGTAGACCGAGCCCCCGATCCCCGCCGCGACCAGCGTCGGCCCGCTCGTGGCGCCCCACCAGTCGCACGTCGCGGAGCCGCTCGTCCAACCCGAACCGGCCAGGCTGTTCACCTGGTAGTCGGTGACGTCGTTGCGGGTGATGCTGAGCGTCGGGCTGCCGCCGTCCGCCTCGAGCGCGATCGCTTCTTGCCCGATCCGGTTGTCCTGCATGGTGATGTTCGACGCGGAGCCCGCCACCACGACTCCGCGGTAGCCCCGGTAGATGTCGTTGTTCGTGACGGTCGAGCCGTCCGCGTTCTCGAGCCGGATGACCGCGTCGTGCATGGGCCACGTGTTCGGGTCGGTGGCACTGCCTTCCAGGTCGCCGTCCATCGAGTTGCTCACCACGTTCGCGACCGTGTTGCGCACGTCGAGCGCCAGGCCCGTGGGGCTGTCGACGCTCGGCAGGACCAGGTTCGTGGTGAACGTGACAGTGCCGGCCTCCTGCAACTCCACGCACGCCTCGGGTCCGCAGCCTCGGATCTCGCTGCCGCCGATGACGCCCGAAGCGTTGCCGCGGAAAGCGATCGCCACCCCGTGGTTGTCCAGGAACTTGTTGTCCGACAGATGCGCGTCCGGCGAGCCCTCGACCACGACGGCGTCGTTGTTCTGGCCGAAGTCGTTGCTGAAGACATCGAGGACGTCGGTCGATGCCGGGTTCGGGCGGGCCACGGAGATGCCCCGCGCCCCCGCGTAGAAGTCATTGCTGTCGATGTGCGCCACGGGTACGTCCTGGAGCTGAACGGCCGCCACGGTGAACACCATCTGGGGCGCGTCCCCGGAGTTCCGGTCGAAGGTGTCGTGGTCGATCGTGACCGGGCCGCCGCCTCCCGCCAGCACGCCGTACTGCGTCGTCCCGTCGGGCTCGGCCTTGAAGACGTTGTACGTGATGCTGGTCGATCCCGCGCCGTAGAGGGCCACGCACTGCTGGCCGCAGCCGCCCGTCGTGTTGCCCGTGATCTCTCCGTTCGCCCCGGACGAGAGCTGGATCGGTGCGACGATCTGGCCGGTGAAGCGGTTGTCGTAGACGTGCAGGGGATCACCGCCTTCCGCGTTCACGCCGAAGCCGCCGCCGGCGAACGTGTCTCTCTGGACGAGGAGTGTCCCGCCCGTCACGCCCAGCGCGTTCACGCCGGAGGCGCCGTTGTTCGCCGCCACGTCGAAGCTGGATCCGTGGACGGTGATGTTCCCCTCCGTCCCGGTCAGGCGCACGTTGCTGGCGCCCGCGCCGGCGAAGTGCAGGTGCTCGAGCGTGAGCGAGGCTCCTGCGCTCTCCATGTAGAGGTTCACGCCCGATCCGTCACCCTGGAGCGTGGGGCTGAAGCCGGTGCCGTCAGGTTCGATCGTCACCGAATGGGTGATGCCGACGTTGGAGGCGGGATGCGACGCGTTGCACAGCAGCACCGTCCCGCCGTCGGCCACGGTGCCCAGCCCCTGCTCCAGCGTCGGCGCGGCCGTCGGGTCGCTCGGGCAGACGCGCACGGTGTCCGGCACGACCGCGATCGTGGTGAAGTGCCCGATGTCACCGCTCGCGCGGTGCGCCGAGGCGTCCACGCGGACGTCGGCGAGCGACCGCCATTGCCGGGCCGTTCCGTCGTACCAGAACAGCCCCAGGCCGTTCTCGTGGACGCCGGCGGGAAGCTTGGTGGGATCGTAGGCGATCGAGACCGTCAGGTTCTTCGCCCAGGTCCCGTGGGGCCCGAACTCGAACGCGGTGCCGGGTACGGGCGGCGCGACGCCGTCGAGGGATCCGGCGGGCGTGGCGGTGAAGTCCGTACCGACGGGTGCGGCTCCGTACGGAACGGTGAGGGTCACCTTCCCGCCCGCGAACGTGAGGATCTCGGTCGTGCGTCCGAGGATGCGTGCCGTGATCGCGCCGCCCGGCTTGCCTGCGAGCCGCACCGCCAGCGTCGACGGGTCGGCGCCGAAGCGCACGGGCACGTCGACGGAGTCGGTCTGCTGCGAGAACGCGTTCGGCCCCAGCACGACCTGGCCGTTCCAGGCTACGATCGCGGAGGAGACCCGGTGCGCTCCGTCGCTGTCACCGTTGACGATCCGGAGGACGGCCTCGGGGAAGTAGCCGGACGGCGTGTTGACGGTCACCCGCTCGACGCGCGGCGTACCGCGCTGGCGAGAGAACGTGTAATCGGCCACGTCGTTCAGTCCGGGGTTGGTCACCGCATTGAACTGTCCGGCCTTTGCGGCCGACGCTGCCGGGACATTCGGTTGCGGTTGCACGATGCCGCCGTCGCTGCTGCATCCGCCGAGCGCGAAGGCACAGACGAGCGCGGCCGCGAGGGCACGCACGGGGGTTTGGAGACGCATGGTCGGAACTCTCCTCCTTATCTCCGGCGCACGCCGGCATCGCGCCGGCGTGGTGGGAGGGGGGTGGTTGGGGTGCGCCCGTGCCGTCGGGGGGGGCCGGAGGCGCATGCTTGCGTCTCCAAGTTCAGGGGCCGACGTTAGCGGAACGTGAATTCTTCGTTATTCAATCGACTCTTCTTCAAGATTCCACCCGAACCGCCCTCTTCTTGATCGAGATTCGGCTCCTCGGCACCATCAGCGTTCACTCGGCCGACGGAGCCGAGGTCCCTGCGCTCGCGACGAGCTCGAAGCGCCTCGGCGTGCTCGCGTATCTCGCGCTGCACCGCCCGCGAGGCCTGCAACGGCGTGACGCGCTGGTCGCGTTCTTCTGGCCCGATTCGGACGAACAACGGGCCAGAGGCTCGTTGCGCTCCCTGCTTTCGTCGCTGCGGCGGGAGCTCGGCGCCGAAGCGATCACCGCGCGAGGAGAGGGGGTCGGCCTCTCCGACGAGCACGTCTGGTGCGACGCCGTCGCCTTCGAGGACGCCCTGAAGGCCGGCGACCTGGAAGCCGCGCTCGCGCTCTACGGCGGCCCCCTCCTCGTGGGATTCCATCCGGGCGGGAGCTCGGAGCTCGATCAGTGGCTGGAAGATCGGCGTCTGGAACTGGCCCGGCGGGCCGTCGAGGCCGCATGGACGCTCTGTGACCGAGCCGAGTCCGAAGCCGGCGCCGCCGCCGCGATCGGATGGGCGAGGCGGGCCATGGCGCTCCAACCGGAGGACGAGCCGGGGCTGCGCAGGCTCATGTCTCTGCTGGATTCCGTCGGCGACCGTGCCTCAGCCGTGCGCGCCTACGAGACCTTCGCGCGCAGGCTCGAGGCCGAGTACGACATGGAGCCCACGCCCGAGACCGCTGCCCTGGTCCAGGCATTGCGGGAGCGGGACGGAGAGGTGGCTTCCACACCGGCAACGCGGTTGGAAGGGCGGCCGGAGCGCCGACCCGACGAGGGGCATCTCCGGGCCACGGAGGGCGCGCTTCCACCCATGGTGCCCCGGTCCGCCGCCGTGGCCTCTCCCCACCGGAGGCAATGGACGTCCATCCGCCGGGGTGGCGTGGGTCTCGCGGTCATCGTCACAATCGCCGGCGCGCTTACTCTGCTGGGCCGCACCGTTCGCGGCTCGGTTCCGCTCGATGTGTCGAGGATCGCCGTGTTTCCGTTCCGCGTCTCCGGCGCCAGCTCGGCGCTCGCCTATCTGCGCCAGGGGATGGTCGATCTCCTGGCCTCCGACCTGACGGGTCGTGCCGGGCTTCGGGCCGTGGACCCCGGGCTGGCGGTCGCTGCATGGCAGAGGGCTGCCCGCGAAGGGCGCGATACGGTGTTGGCGGCCGGGAGCGCCGCGCCCGTGGCGGCCAGGCTCGGTGCGGGGCTCGTGGCGCTCGGAGAGGTGGACGGCACGCCCGCTCGGCTCGTACTCGGCGTGACGCTGGTGGACGTACGCAATCGGAACGTCGTGACGCGGGCGCGCGTGACCGGACCCGTGGACAGTCTCGTGGCGCTCACGGATCGGTTGGCAGGACTGCTTCTGGCCGCGACCGCGGGGGAGAAGGGCCTACCCGCGGAGGTCCTCGCGGCGACGCCGCTACCCGCTCTCCGCGACTACCTCGAGGGGCTCCAGGCCTACCGGCGAGGCCGATTCGACGAAGCCGCCGGCCGATTGGGCGCGGCCCTCGATCGGGATTCCACCTTCACGCCCGCGGCGCTCGCTCTCCTGATGGCGGCGAGCTGGGGTGTGGATCCCGCACCGCTGCAACGTGCGACGCGGCTCGCCTGGGCCGGCGCGAAGCGCCTGAGTGCGCGAGACCGGGCGCTGCTCGCCGCGCTCGCGCCGGCGCCGGGAGAGAGCCAGACCGCGGCGGAGCGCGTGCGGGCGTGGGAGGCGGCCGTGGAGGCGAATCCGGACAGGGCGGAGGCGTGGTACGGCCTGGGTGACATTCTCCTGCACTGGGGGGCGCTCGTGGGACGGATCGACGCCCGAGAGCGCGCCGGCGCCGCCCTACGCCATTCGGTTTCGCTCCGCCCGGGCTTCGCACCGCCGTACGACCATGTCGTGGAGCTCGCCCTGGACGCGGGCGACACAGCGGCCGCGCACAGTCGCCTGCTGACGTTCCTGGCTGCGGATGCAGGCGCTCCCACGGGAGACTACCTACGGTGGCGCCTGGCGCTCGCCGAGCACGACAGCGCGGCGCTCGCCCGGCTTCGGGCTCGCATGGACAGCATCTCCACCGCCAGCCTCATCCGGATCGTGGGGATGGGCGTGCTGGACGGCGTCGGCCTCGAAGACGTTCCGCGCGCGGCCGCCGCGCTCGAGCGCAGACCCGGAGCGCCGGGAACGCGCGCGGGTTGGCTCCAACTCCTGGCCGCCGCGGCGCTCGACGAAGGTCGCCCGGCCGAGGCGGATCGGCTTCTGCGTCGTTATGCGGAGGTGGAGACCGATCCGCACGACGCGCTCCGCATCATGATCCGGAACGCCCTCTACTCCGACGGGGACGTGTCGTCGGCACGCGCCGCATACGAAGCGCTCGATCGGGATCTGGCGGCGGGAGCGGACCGGGCCCTGGACACCGAGACGCTCGATCGCGACCGGTGTGTGACGGAGCAGTGGCGAGTGTGGCATCAGGACCTCAAGGGCCTGGCCGGCGTGGTGCGAGACCTGGGCCACCCGGGATCGACCGGACGGACCTCCTACGGGATCGTGGCGGACCGCGAGTGCGCCGTCCTGATCGAGGCCGTGGCGGCGGTGTTGCGAGGCGCGCCGGACGCTGCAGCGCGACTCGCCGCCGCGGATTCCGTGCGCGACACCGGAGGGTTCGCGGGCGTTCGCGAGTATTACGCCCCCGTCGCTCTGGCACGGCTGCACGAGCACCTGGGACAGGACCGGGCAGCGCTCGACGCAGTACGCCGTCGTCCCTACCACTACTGGTTTACGCTGGGCACGCTCGCGACGGCGCTGCGCATAGAGGGACGTCTGGCCGAGCGGGTGGGCGAGCGGACGGCAGCGATCGCGGCCTTCCGCCGCTACCTGGCTCTCCGAGCGAACGCCGAGGAGGGGCTGCGACCTGAGGTGGAGGCCGTGCGGCGCCGCTTGGCGGTCCTGGAGAGCGGGACGGCGGCGGGACGGTAGAGGATCGGCGTGCCGCCTCGACAAGGCCGGCCCTCCCTCATGCCCCTACCAGGAGGAGAGCGGCGCACGTGGCGAGCGGAATCGTGAAGTTGTCGTCGAGGGGCCAGGGGAGGGCCTCCACGGCCGTCACGATGAGCGCCGCGACGAGCGCCCGTCCGGGAGACGCGACCGTGAGGAGGAGTGCGATCGTCACGAGCAGGAACGCCGAGCTTCCCAGCCAGGTGCCGGTGCCGAGCTTCCGACTCCCGCCCCAACGCCGCCCGACATAGCTGGCCATCGGATCGGCCAGCGCGAGGACGAGCACCGCGAGCTCGGCCCAGCCCCGGGGGAAGAGGAGGACCGCCAGGGCGACTCCGGCCACGTACCAGGTGGACGAAGCGACACCCGCAGCCTCCCTCGGAGAGGCCAAATGGGTGAACACGCGGAAGAAGAGGACGTTCAAGGAACGCATCCGCAGGCGTGCGAGGTCGATGGCGAGGGCGACGAGGAAGAGCGCGCCGAAAAGCCCGGCCACGGCGTAACGTCCCAACGGCACGAAACGCAGGAACGCGAAGACCATCAGACCATTGGCGGCGTGAAAGAGGCGCCGCCTCGGCTGGAGTCCGGTGGTCCGCGCGACCAGCTCGTCCAGATCGTCGGGGTTCCGGGTTTGTTCCATCCACGCTCCTGGGCCGTAATGCGCTTCGGAAGGCTACCGCGCCGACCTATGGCGCAGTTGCGACCGGGTGAGTAGGGTGTCGGGGCTGCAATACCCACAGAGTAATGGCTGTGCTCCCACCTCGCCTGATGGACGCGGCTTCCCGACGTGGAGCCGATCGTGTGTCGGCACCCGCACGATCAACTTCGTGGCTGCGGTGTACGGCCAGGTATGAGGTTACTTTCATCGACAGGAGCGCTCCTGCTCTCCTCACACCTCGCGGCGGTGCGGATGTCCTTGCCGGAGTCGGCCATCACGACTGTGCCGAGCGCGGAAGCGCCGTTCGAGAGCGCCGGGGTCTCGGGGGCCGCATGAGTCCCTTGATGGTTCGCCTCGGGAGCCTCGACCGGCGTCTCCTGCATGCGCTCGCCCTACGCCGGCACCCGGCGCTCGATCGCCTGATGCGGGCCGTTACGCACCTCGCCGATCCGACCCTGGCGATTCCGATCGGTGTGGCGCTCGCGTTCGGCCTGCTGCCGGTGTCCATGGCGGTGGGACGCGAGGCTCTGATCACGCTCGCGCTCTCCCACGGTCTGGTGCAGCTCCTCAAGCGTTGGATCTCCAGGCCGCGGCCCAGCCTCCCCGTCGGGCTGTCCACGCTCATCGACATGCCGGACTGCTTCTCTTTCCCGTCCGGACACGCGACGGCCGCCCTGTCGCTCGCGCTCCCGGTGGCGCTCGCCCTGCCGCCCGAGGTGGGCATGGGCGTCCTCGCGGTCGGGCTCTCGGTCGGGGTGTCGCGCATCTATCTGGGCGTCCACTACCCCGGCGACGTGCTCGCGGGGTGGTCCCTCGCCGCGATCACCCTGCTCCTGGTGCACGTCCTGCGGTAGACGCGTTCCATGTCTCCGTGGAAGTGCACGACGCGCGCATTCGTCGCCCTGGCGTGGCTCGGGGCAGCGCCACTCGTGTGCGGGGGACAGGTGCGGGAGACGGTCTCCGTACCCGCCCAGGGAACGCCGACGACGCTGGACGTGGCGAACTGGAACGTGGAGTGGTTCGGCGACCCCCGGCACGGTCCCACCGACGAAGAGCTCCAGCTCGATCATGTGAGCGCGGTGATGGCCGGCGCCGATGTGGACCTGTGGGGCCTCGAGGAGATCGTCAGCGCCGCGCGGTTCGCCGCCCTCGTCGCGCGTCTCCCGGGCTATGCCGGCATCCTCGCCAACGATCCCGTGGTGAGGGGCGGCGCCGCCTCGTACAGCGACTTCGGCAACGCCGAGCAGAAGGTCGCCCTGGTCTACCGGAAGGACGAGGTCACCGTGCTGGGCGCGCGTGTGATCCTGGCCCGGGACGACTACGATTTCGCAGGCCGGCCGCCGGTCGAGTTCCGCCTGAGCGTGACGCTGAACCACGCGACCGAGAAGCTGGTCGTCATCGTGATGCACGCCAAGTCCGGCCGCGACCGGAAGAGCTGGACCCGGCGAGCGGCGGCTGCGCGGGCCCTCAAGTCCTACCTCGACGCAACGTGGCCAACACAGCGGGTGCTCGTGATCGGCGATTTCAACGACGAGATCGACGGGTCGATCACGTCGGGCCGCCCGTCGCCCTACAGGGTCTTCGTGGCGGATCCGGCGGACTACACGTTCACGACGACGCAGCTTGTGCGCGACCACGTCGCATCGATGGTGCGCTATCCCACCGTGATCGACCAGCAACTCGCGACCGACGAGGAGCTCGCAGATTACGTGCCCGGATCGGTCGAGGTGCTTCGTGCCGACCGGTACATCCCCGACTATGCAGGCACGACGAGCGACCATTATCCGGTCATCGCTCGCTACAGGGTGGTCGGGCCGAGCAGGTGAGGGTCGCTCCGCTACGCCTCGAGGATGCGCGCCGTCACTTCCTCAGGCGCACAGCTCCCTCTCCCGCTCGTCCAGCTCCCTGCGCACCGTCTGCACGCCCTCCGCGGGAACCTCGTACGCGGCCGCGAAGCGCTCCCACTCGCCGACGGCGCCGCGGACCTCGTCCAGGATCCGGCCCGGCCGCTTGACGCCGAACTCCTCGCCGACGGCGACGAGGTCCGCTTCGCGGATGTTCGAGCGCTTGTCGCGGATGCGCATCTGGTGCGTGGCCGTCCACCCCGAGCCATGCGCGAACGTCAAGTCGTAGGCGGGCGCCAGAGCCCAGCGTCCCCCGGCATCCATGTGGAACGAGAAATTCTTGACGTGGTCGTCCTGGTTCACGGCCAGGACGTTGAAGGCCATTCGCCTGAAGGCCTCTCCGAGCGCGTCGTACGCCATTCCTAGGCGGAGGATCGTGCGGAAGTACTCCTCGTACGAGCTCGATCCGGGCTCGTTGTAGTCCGCGTGGACCATCCCGCCGAAGGTATGCTGGTGGATTCGCGCCCCGTTCCGCAGGTCGAACCGGGTGATGAGAAGGTGGGCGTACCCGTCCACTTCGAGCATCCGGATCTCGGCCATGTCCAGGCCCGCCGCGCGAGCCATGTCGCCGTATGCCGCCTCGACGCGGTTGGGGTAGGACGGCGGCCCCAGAGTGTCGGGGTCGGGGCTTCCCCCGCCCACTCCGTCGAACTTGAGGATGCACGGAATCTCGCCGGGCTCGGGCGTCATCGCGCCCGAGCGCAGTGTA
Source organism: uncultured Gemmatimonadaceae bacterium (assembly GCA_964519125.1). Taxonomy (GTDB): domain Bacteria; phylum Gemmatimonadota; class Gemmatimonadetes; order Longimicrobiales; family Gaopeijiaceae; genus SZUA-318. The sequence continues at coordinate 27,652 of CAZFIS010000028.1, forward strand.
TCAGCATCAGGGTCGTAATGGACGATCGCCTTGGGGCGTTTGCCGCCCGCGGAGGAGCCTATGCGGTAGATCTCGGGGATGGCTACCGCGGGCCGATCCCGCACGATGCGCCGGGCGTCGTGCGCGAGCCGCTGGACCTCGAGCGACTCGAGCTCCGCCTCGCGGATCGGCAGATCCGCCGCTGGATGGAACGTGAGCGCGCCGAGGGCGCGTTCGCCGACGTAGAGAAGTCTTTGAACCGGGCTGACCGCCTGGTCCGTGTGACCCCTTGCCGCATAATATGCGCGGATCACGCGCGTGCCGAAGGCGTCGGGTAGCGCGTCGGCGAGCACGCCGGGGAGCCCCTCGTAGGCGGGCTTGCGGCGGAGCTCCTCGAAGCTCCGCGGCCCGGCGATCGCGGTGGGGAGATGGATGGGGGAGATCTCGAGCCCGCGCCTCCGGAACTCCTCGGCGTACTCGAAGAGGACGCGCCCGCTCTCCATCTCGACGAGGGCGCCGACCGTGCCGCCCCACAAGCGCACCTCGGCTTCGGCCCGCACGGCCGTCGGCTCAACCATCGGCGCGCTGCCTTCCAGCTCGGCGCCCCTGGCGTGCGCGGAGCCGGGCCATGGGGGAGATCTCGGGCTCCGGGATGAAGCCCTCGATCGCGGAGAGCCTCCCGTAGACGCGCAGGAGCCGGATCACTGTGGCGAGCGTCGGATTGTCGCCGCGCTCGGCGTGGTAAAGCGTGTTGCGTCCGAGCCCGGCCCGCTCCGCCGCTTCGCTCTGCGTGAGTCCGCGGGATCGGCGAAGCGTCTCGAGGCGACGGCCGAGCTCGGTGAGGATCTCGTGATCGGATGCCGCGGTGTATGGTATATCATTCATTGGCGTTTTCCTGGCCGCTACTGCACTGTTTGTGGTGTATCCTAACATAACGTCCGTCGTGCTCGGATGCGAATGTCGTACACACAATGCAGTGCATATGAGCCGTCTGCGCGACGGATGAATGATATATAGTGCCGCGTGGGTGTGTCGTCGGTGGGGTCCTGCTATCGGTCCGACTCCTCCCGGTCGGGCGACCATTCGGTCCTCATTCGCTCGGCCAGGTTCCGGCGGATGTCCGAGGGAATCTCCGAGGCCGCGACCGATTCCCGCCGCAACCTGGAGACGAGCGCACCGAACGTCCCGCCGAACCGCTCGCAGTGGTCGCATCCCTCGACGTGGGCGCGCACGCGCGCGACGGTCTGGGGGGGAAGGTCGCCGTCGACATAGTCGGACAGCAGGTCCAGCACCTCCCCGCAGCTGAGCCCGGCGACGATGCGATGCAAATCAGGCATGGTCCCTCCTGTCGCGCTCACGCAGAGCGGCCAGAAGCCGGAGACGGGCCCGGTGCAGACGGCTCTTCATCGCCGGCAGCCCCAGCCCCAGAATCTCGGCGGTCTCCCCGCCGGAAAAGCCTTCGATGTCCCTGAGCACGACCACCTCGCGATCTTCATCGTCGAGCTGGCCCAGCGCCCACAGCAGCGTCTCGCGTGCTTCCATCGACTCCAGCACGTCGTCGTCGGTGCCCCATCCGGCCTGCTCTCCGAGCTCCTCGAGCGACGCGAGCTCCGCCGGCTCGCCCATCCTTCGTCGATGACGGCGCCTGAGCGCGTTGCGGGCGATCGCGAAGAGCCACCCGCGCGCGGAATCGGGGCCCTGGTACGTTCCCGCGCTCCGCCACGCGGCGACGAAACATTCCTGGAGCGCGTCCTCGGCTTCATCCGGCCCTGCGTTCAGGGACGCCAGAAAGCGATGCACGGCCGCGTCGTGGCGTCCCATGAACATCGTGAACGCTTCGTGGTCTCCTTTCGCGCTGCGCCGAAGGAGATCGGCGTCGTCGGAATGCTCAGCAACCTCCGTCACGCGGACACGTGGACAGTCCGACCAGGGAGTACAGCGGGCAGACGCCGACGGCGCCCGTGAGGAGCGGCACGATGCCGATCAGGCCCCACATCGTCTTCGGGCCGACGAAGACGAGGCTCAGCAGGGCGAGGCCGAGGATGACGCGAATGGCGCGGTCGATACGATGCTCGTTGCGGGTGGGGCATACCATGCTCATGGCGGTGACTCCCTTCAGGTGGATTTCCGATTCCATGAAGGAGAGCCGGGAAACAGCCCGAAGGATTCAGGCGTAGGGGGAGCGGGCAGTTGCGCCGCGCCCTTCGCGGAACCTAGCGCGCGGGGTCGCAGTGAGCCACGGATGGTCGGAGGTGAGGACGATGACGCTGGATGCGATGTGGAAGGACGTGCGCTACGCGCTGCGCACGCTCGCGCGGAGCCCGGGGTTCGCCCTGGTCGCGCTCGTGACGCTCGCGTTGGGTATCGGAGCCGACACGGCCGTCTTCTCCGTCGTCGATGGCGTGCTCCTCCGGCCGCTACCGTACGGTCGACCGGAGCAGCTCGTCTCGATCCGGGAGGCCACCAACCACGGCGGCACGATGAGGGTCGCCTGGCCCAACTATCGGGACTGGCGCGAGGACAGCCGGAGCTTCGCGGGCGTGGGCGCGGTCACGTCCTTCGACGTCACCGCGCTGGGGGGGGTCGAGCCGGTCAAGGCGAGCGCGAGCCTGATCGGGGTGGACTACTGGAAGGTCTTTCCGGTCCGGCCGGTTCAGGGACGACTGACCCTTCCCTCCGATCACGTCGTCGGGGCCGCGCCGGTGGTCGTGGTGAGCCGCTCCTTCTGGCAGAACGAATTGGGAGCGCGTCCGCTGAACGCCCTGGATCTGCAGATCCTCGGGGAGCGAGCGAGGGTCGTCGGCGTGATTCCGGACGGGTCCGCGTATCCACCTGAGACCCAGGTCTGGGCGCCCGCCGAACCTCAGGCTCCCTCTCAGAGCCGCACGGCACACAACTGGAACGTGATCGCACGGCTTTCTCCCGGCGTCTCCACGGGACGGGCCCAGCAGGAAGTGGACGCGATCACCAAGAGAGTCGTGGCTCCGGTGGTGGGTGACTCGGATCCGGATTTTCTGGCCACAGGTGCG
>CAZFIS010000029.1:0-30229 GCA_964519125.1 uncultured Gemmatimonadaceae bacterium
CTCAGAGGGCCCGCCGCTCGGTCGTGTCTGGATCCGCTGTCAGCTATCCCGTACGCACGGCAAGAGGCGCCCTCTCGAACTCGAGTACGAGCCCGATAAGTCGAAGGAGGCTGGTAAGGCCGAGCGCCAGAATGCCGTTCATCTCGCCGGTCCGAAGATCCAATGTCGACAACGAAGTGATGTATCTACCCAGAACGTCCGGGTACGTCAAGCGTTTCCGACAAAAGTCCTTCGAGCTTGTACCGTCGGGGCACAATGCCCGCAGGAAGTCCACTCGTCGTGTCATCTCAGTCCCAGCGGCGCGGGATTTCGGAAGCTTCGGCACGCGCCCGCAGCACATCCGCGAAGACGCCCGCGGCCGTGACCTCGGGGCCCGCCCCGGGCCCGCGCACCACGAGGGGCGACTCCTTGTAGCGCCTCGATTCGATGACGAACACATTCTGCGGACCGCTTTGCGCCGCGCACGGGTGGTCGGGGCCCACGATATCGAGCTCGACGGACGCGGCCTCGCGCGTAACGCGCGCCAGATAGACGAGCCTTCCCCCGCGTGCCTGCGCCTGGTCGCGCAGCGCGGCAATGCCCGCGTCCAGAGAGGGGAGGCGCTCCCAGAACGCCTCCACTCCCCCGTCCCCGCACTCCGCCAGGGGCTTCACGCGCACCTCTCCAAGATCGAGGTCGATGCCCGCCTCACGCGCCAGGATCACGAGCTTGCGCGCGATGTCGGTCCCGCTCAGGTCGAGGCGCGGATCGGGCTCCGTGTACCCGAGCGCGTGCGCCTCCTTCACCGCCTGGCTGAACGTCACCCCCTTCATCACCTCGTCGAGGATGAAGCCCGCCGTGCCCGACAGGATCCCCTCGATGCGCTCGACACGGTCGCCCGTGGCGAGCAGGTCGGCGAGCGGGCGGAGCACCGGCAGGCCCGCTCCCACCGTGGTCTCGTAGTAGAGCCGGCCCACCTCGTGCTGGGCCCGCCGGAGCGCTTCGTGCTCGACGCCCGAACTCGAGAAGCCGATCTTGTTCGCGCTCACGACGGCGACGCCGGCACGCAGCAGCCGCGCGTAGGCGGCGGCCGGGGCGGAGCTCGCCGTGCAGTCGACGAAGATGCGCGGGTAGTGCGGCCACCCGACCGCCGCCTCGACGAGCCCCTCCAGGTCGCCGCTGCCGGCTTCCAGGTCCTCGCTCCACCGGGTCAGGTCGATCCCCTCGGGGCGCACCACCGCCCGGCGCCCGCGCGCGATGCCCACCAACTTGAGGTGGTTCGAGCCCGAAGCCATGACCTCGCCGAGCTGGCGAAGGAACGCCTTGCCCACCCGTCCCGGACCCGCCAGGAAGATCTGCGCGGTGGGGATCCTTGGGCCGAAGAACGCCGCGTGGGTCGCCCGCACGGCCGTGCCCACCTGACTCCGCGTGACCACGAAAGAGATATTCAGCTCGGAGGAGCCCTGAGCGATCGCGCGGATGTTGACTCCACCATGTCCGAGCACTCCGAAGACGCTCGCCGCCACACCGGGCCGGGCCTTCATTCCGTCGCCCACCACGGCCACCACCGAGCAGTCCTCCTCGACGACGGGCTCGTCCAGAACCCCCGCGCGCAACTCGAGGTCGAACTCGGCGGCCACCGCGGCCCGGGAAGCGACGAGGGAGTCGGCGTGCACGGCGACGCATACCGAGCGCTCGCTCGAGGCCTGGCTCACGAGCAGGACCTTGGCCCCGGCCGCGTCCAGCGCCGCGAGCATGCGCGCCGCGATCGAGCGGGGAGCCCCCGACCATCCGCTGAGCTGGAGGAGCGAAACCCGGTCCACCGAAGCAATGCCCCGGATCGGACCGTTGGCCTCGGCGCCGTCGGCCACACTCACGCGCGTGCCGGGACGCGAGGGATCCATCGCGTTGCGGATCACGAGTGGGATGCCGCGCTCGCGCAGCGGGCGCACGGTCTTGGGATGCACGACGCGCGCGCCCCAGTGCGACAGCTCGAGGAGCTCGTTGTAGCTGATGCTCGGGAGCGTGCGCGCGTCGGAGACGATGCGCGGATCGGCGGTCATCACGCCGTCCACGTCCGTCCAGATCTCGACCTCCTCGGCGCCGAGCGCCGCGCCGAGGATCGCCGCGGTGTAGTCGGAGCCGCCGCGCCCGAGCGTGGTGCGCGTGCCCGCGCGCGTCGCCCCGAGGAAGCCGGTGACCACCGGTAGTGTGCCGTCCGCGCCGAGCCCACGTGCCACGCGCTCCTCCGTGGCGGCCATGTCCACCGCGGCCTCGCCGTACCGGTCGTTGGTGACCACGAGCTCGCGGGAGTCGACGGCCCGCGCAGGGAGGCCGCGCTCGCGCAGGCCTCCTGCAACGAGAGTCGTGGACAAGCGCTCCCCGAACGAGAGGACGTGATCGAGCGTGCGCGGCGAGCATTCGCCCACCAGCGCGATGCCCCGCAGCAGCTTGTCGAGCTCCGCGAGGCACCCGTCCACGACCTCGACCACGTCGGGCGCGTTCCCGGTGAGGTCGCGCGCCGCGTCGCGATGCCGCTTCACGATCTCCTCCTGCGTGGGCACGAATGTGCCCCGGACCGCCTCGCTCGCGACGCGCGTCAGCAGGTCGGTCACTCCCTTGAGGGCGGACACCACCAGGACGGGATCGCATGCGTTCATGCGCTCGCGCGCCACCTGTTCGATGACGGCGAGCCGCCCGAAGCCCGTCACCGAGGTTCCCCCGAACTTGAGGACGCGCCTCGGGCGCTTATCGTCCTCCGACGAATCCGATCCCGAATCGCTCACGGCCTGCGACATCCCGATTCTCCCGCGGGCATCCCGACGGCATGGAAGAAAAAAGACCGGCCTCCCTGGAGAGGAGGCCGGTCTGGAGAGCTTCTGCGAGGGTCGCTCAGCTCATCGGTCCATCCACCACGGAGGACCACCGGCCCGCTCTCGCATGGAGCGGATCGAAGTCGTCGTCATCGTAATGGTGATGGTCCCACAGCCAGCGAACATCGCCGTGTTCTCCTGATGAAGGCGGGCAGCCGCGCTTTGCCCGGGGCCACAAACCTATCCCGCGTCCAAGACCGCGCAAGGCCGTCGCAGGACGCTCATTCGAGACCCTCCAGGTAGCCCGACAGGATTTCGCCGAACGTCTCCGCCTCGGTCAAGAAGGCATCGTGGCCGTTGGGCGAGTGCACGTGGATGACGTCGGAGGCGACGTTCAGACCCCGTTGCAGCTCCTCGACCTGCCACGGTGGCGCGAGGCTGTCGGTGTCGATCGAGACGAGCGTGAGTGGGACCGCCACCTCCCCCGGATCGATCCTGTGGATGTCGAGCGACTGGCACAGGCAGAGGAACGCCTCGGGCGAGACCCGGTCGGCGAACTTACGGCCGTTGTACTCCAGGTAGTCCTCGACCGGAAAGCGCGCCTTGCCGTTCTCGATCGTCGGCGGCGCGCTGAAGCGCCGGCGGTAGTCGATGTCGGAGCGATACGTAGTCATGGCGAGCGAGCGGGCGAGCACCATCGCCTCGTACGGCTCGCCGTTGCGCAGGCCGGCCTCGACGATCTTGCGCTGCACGCTCCGCACGGCCTCGGCCATCGGGTGGCTCTCGTGCGCCGCCCCGATCACGAGCGCGGAGCGGAGCCGCCCTGGATGTCGAGCCGCCATGGCCAGCGCGACCATCCCCCCGTAGGAGGCGCCCACGACGGCGTCGAGCGTGTGGACGCCCAGCGCGTCGAGCACGGCCACGAGCGCGGTGGACTGGTCCGCCGGTGTCACGGCCCGGCCCGGCCCGTGTACCCAGTCGATGGCGAGGCGCCGGATGTGGCGAGGGTCGAAGGGCCGGCCCGGGCCGGTCTGGTTCTCCCACCATCCCTCGGTCGGATCGTAGGCGTGCGAACCGACATGCCGGTGGCCGGAGATCCCTCCGAGGACCGCCACGACCGGGGCCCCCGCGGGACCCACCATCTCGTACGCCACCTTACAGGGCGCGAGCCTTCCCCCGTGCTCGAGCGGAAGCCCTTCGGGTACCGGGCGCTCCCCGATGCGCACCTGGATGGTCGAGTCGGCGAGCGTCGCCTTCTCCCGGCGTGCGAGACTGTCGATCATGCGCGGTTCGAACCCCTGTCTGGATGGGCGAAGTACCCTGGAGCACCGCCGCCCGGAAATGAAAAACCCCGGTCACCTTCGAGAGGGGACCGGGGTCGCTCCGCTTCTTTCAGCCTCGTCGAATCATCCGCTCCGTGACGATCCGACGGCGGTGCGCAGCCCGTTCCCCCACCGCGAACATGGACAGGTCGCGGCCCCCACCATGACCACCGGGGCGGCCATGGGACACGAGATACACAGGGCGCGGAACGACATCGTCTGGATCTGGGCTCCGAATTTCTTCAAGCTCGAAGTGATCTTCATGGAAGGTGAAGTCTAAAGACGACGTCGGGGGGAGGTCAAGACGGGTGCGTGGGACGTCGGGACCTGGTACCCCTCGCCACGGGCCGGTAAGATTGGGGAACGGACACACCGACGACGGCCCGATCGACGAAGGCCGTCAGGAGGGAAGAACCGTGACCCAGTGCAGGGGAACGACGCTGAAGGGGGAACGCTGCCGCCGGGAGGCAGCCGAGGGCTCGACTTACTGCTCCCTCCACGAGGGGCAGGCGGAACGCCGGGACGCACGCGCGCCCGAGGGCACGGAGACGGAGTGGGACACCGCCGCCATTCTCGAGACCGCGCTCGGCGTGGCGCTCATCGGCGCGATCGTCTTCTTCAGGATTCGCCGCTGAACCGCCCGACGCCGGACGTGCCCAGGACCGGTCCGGGCGCTGCTTGGCGGCTCCGGTCCGGTCCGGCTCGTCAGGAGCGTTCCGAGGAACCGAGCTTCTTCACGCTGCCCACCAGGATCAGCGCGAGCGCCACGAGGAAGACGGGCAACGCGGCGGCGAGCGCGAGGCCGGGACCGATATGGCCCCAGAGGGCCGCAACGAGATGAAAGAGCTGGCCGATCATTCTACTTCACCGATCTATTTGAAATCCGCCGTGAGGCGGCTCATTTCCGCCGTCGGGGGCTCTCCCCGACAGTTCAAGCCTAATGGTTCCGGCACGGTGCTTCAGTCGGGGAATTCCCCACACGCCTGCGGGGACTCTCCCCAGCGTCCGGACGTGCCGGTGTTCAGATCGGATCGCGCGCGAAGACACGCGCCGGACCTCCAGCCCCTCGGGCTGCGATGAGCCTCGCGCTCATCGAGCGGGCGCGCGGCCACGCCGACCGGATCGCCCTCATCGCTCCCGAGGGCGCCTTCACGTACCGGGACCTTCTCGACGCCTCCTCCGCCTTCGCCGGGATACTGCTCGACGGCCGCACAGACCTCCGCGAGGCGCGCGTCTGCACGCTCGTGCCCCCGGGCTTCGATCATGTCGCGGTGCAGTGGGGCGTCTGGCGCGCCGGCGGCGTCGACGTGCCGCTCGCCCTCACGCACCCGCCGGCCGAGTTGGCCTACGTGCTCGCCGACGCCGAGCCCGCTGCGGTCGTGGTGGCGCCCGAGCTCGCGGACCGCGTGGCCGACGCCGCCCGAGCGCGGGGCGTGAGGCTCCTGTCGAGCGAGGAGATCGCAGGGGGCGTGGGGACGGCGGAGGGCGCCCTCCCCTCCCCGGCGCCGGAGCGCGGCGCGCTCATGCTCTACACGTCCGGCACGACGGGACGGCCCAAGGGCGTGCTCCTCACGCATGCGAACCTCACCGCCCAGGTCGAGGCGCTCGTGGAGGCCTGGGGGTGGACCCGTGACGACCACATCCTCCTGACGCTCCCGCTCCATCACGTCCACGGGATCGTGAACGTGCTCACCTGCGCGCTCTGGTCGGGGGCGTGCTGCCAGGTGCTGCCCCACTTCGACCCCGTCGAAGTCTGGGAGCGCATGGCCCGGGGCGACCTCACGCTCTACATGGCCGTGCCCACCCTCTACCGTCGCCTCATCGATGCGTGGGAGTCCGCCGACGCGGCGACGCGGGCGCGGTGGAGCGACGGCGCCCGCGCACTCCGTCTCATGGTCTCCGGATCGGCGGCGCTCCCCGTGCCGACCACCCAGCGCTGGGAGGAGATCACGAGCCAGCGGCTGCTCGAGCGCTACGGGATGACCGAGATCGGGATGGCGCTCTCCAACCCGCTCGATGGCGAACGTCGGGCGGGGCACGTCGGCCATCCGCTCCCGCGCGTCGAGGCGCGCCTCGTCGGCGAGGACGGCGATCGGGTGGCGGACGGCACCCCGGGAGAGATCCAGGTGCGGAGTCCCGGCGTCTTCCGGGAGTACTGGCGCCGGCCCGAGGAGACCGGTGCGGCCTTCACGGCCGACGGCTGGTTCCGCAGCGGGGACCTGGCCGTCGTCGAGGACGGCGCCTGGCGCATCCTGGGCAGGATCAGCCAGGACATCCTCAAGACCGGCGGCGAGAAGGTCTCGGCCCTCGAGATCGAGGACGCGCTGCGCGGGCATCCGGACGTGCTCGACTGCGCGGTGGTGGGCCTGCCCGACCCGGAGTGGGGCGAGCGGGTGTGCGCGGCCGTGGTGGCGCGAGGGAACCGTGCGCTCGACCCCGAGGCCCTGCGCATCTGGGCGAGCGAGCGGCTCGCGCCCGCGAAGGTCCCCAAGGAGGTGCGGGTGGTCGCTGCACTTCCGCGCAACGCGATGGGCAAAGTGACGAAGCCGGCCGTGCGGACGCTTCTCACGCGTCCCCTCTGACCCTCTCGTACACCACGACTTCGCCGACCCCGGCGTCTCCGGCGTCAGCGGCCCATGGCGGGTCGCCGAGTCCACACCGGTGCTGCAGGAGAAGCTGAGAGAGCGGTCGTGAGGTAGGCGGGGCGGGGGTTCGATGCGCCCCCGCCCTCCTCAGTACAAGCGATACGGCTCCACCGCGCGCCCGAACGCGTCCGCCTCGTCCTGGACACCGGCCAGCAGCTCGTCCAGCGAGCGGCCGCCGTCCACCCCGGTGCGCAGTCCGTCGTGACCCCAGAGGAGGTCGATGGGCATGAGCCTCTCCTCGTACTCGTAGGGCGGCCGCCGCCACGCGAACGCGTCCGGCGCGAGCTCCTTCGCCGTGCGGACGACCGCGACGGCCGTACGTACCGGGCGGAACTCCTTCGCATCCGTGACGTGGAGCTGCGCGCCTCCGCACAGCACGCCCGCGTGCTTCTGGAAGGTGGGCTCGAAGCGACACGGGCGGAGCCGCACGCCCGGAAGCGCCAGGGCGTCGATCGCCTCCACGAACGCGTACGGATCCAGGTACGGAGCCCCGAACAGCTCGAACGGCCGGGTGGTGCCCCGCCCCTCCGAGAGGTTCGTTCCCTCGAGGAGCACCATCCCCGGGTAGACGGCGCACGAGTCCGGCGTGGGGAGGTTGGGGCTGGGGAGCACCCAGGGCAGACCCGTCTCCGGCCAGGTCGCGTCGCGCCGCCAATCGCCACAGGGCACGACCTCGAGCTCGCAGTCGATTCCACGCTCCGCCACGAGCCAGCGCGCGAGCTCGCCGCACGTCATTCCATGCCGGAGCGGCACGGGATGGAGCCCAACGAACGACTCGAACCCCTCGCGCAGGACGGGTCCCTCACGGATCACGCCGCCGATCGGGTTGGGCCGGTCGAGCACCACGAAGCGCACCCCGGCCTCCGCACACGCCTCCATCGAGAGCGCCATCGTCCATACGAACGTATAGACCCGCACGCCGACGTCCTGGAGGTCGAAGACGAGCGCGTCGAGTCCTTCGAGCATCTCCGCGGTGGGCCGGCGCACAGCGCCGTAGAGCGAGTGGACCGGGAGCCCCGTCCGCGGATCCCGGAACGGGGCGCTCTCGACCATGTTGTCCTGCTTGTCGCCCCACGCCCCGTGCTGCGGCCCGAAGAGCGCACGCACGCGGAAGCCCGCAGCCAAGAGTGCGTCGGGCGTCGCGATGAGCGCTCGCGTGACGGAAGCCGGGTGCACCACCACGCCCAGCGCGGCGCTGCGCAGGTGCTCACCCTCACCGGCGAGGAAGCGCTCGACGCCCGGCAGAACGCGGTTCGGGCGCTGGGGCGCGGACATGGTCGGAGCCTCCGATCGAGGGGCCGTCGAGACGAGCGGTGCGGGACGGTACTGCGACGCAGCCGGGCGGAGCAAGAAAGCCGTCGGGACCGCTGGCGCCGGAGTCCGCCTCCCTCCACCTTCCAGCAGCCCTCCCCGATCTTGGGAGTGAGCCGACATGTCCTTTCGTCCCGCCGGTCCGGCGATGGTCGCCGCCGCGCTGATCGCCGGCGCGTGCGGCCCGGCCGTCCGCACGCAACCCTCCACCTCCAAGACCCCGATGCAGCCCCTCGTAGATCAGTACGCCCCCGTCCGGCTCCAGGCCGACCTGTCCCACCTCGCGCCGAACGACCGCGAGATGGTGCGCCTGCTCATCGAGGCCGTGAAGCCGATGGACGACATCTTCTGGCGGGAGGCCTGGGGGAGGAAGGCGGACGCACTGGCGCTCGCCCACGGCGATGCGGCCACCGAGCGCTACGTGGAGATCAACGTCGGCCCGTGGGACCGGCTCCACGACAACGAGCCCTTCATCGACGGCGTGGGGCCCAAGCCGGCGGGGGCGCGCTTCTATCCGACGGACATGACGAAGGCGGAGTTCGAGACCGCCGCCGCCGCCGACACGGCCCTCGACAGCCCCTACACGCTCGTGCGGCGCGATTCGTCCGGCGCCCTCGTGGCCGTTCCCTACCACGTGGCGTTCAAAGCCGAGAACGATTCGGCCGCCTTGAAGCTCCGCCAGGCGGCGGACCTGTCGAGCGATCCAGCGTTCGTGAAGTACCTCCATCTGCGTGCCACCGCGCTCGAGACCGACGACTACCGGCCGAGCGACATGGCCTGGCTCGACATGAAGGACAATCCGGTCGATGTCGTGATCGGGCCCATCGAGACGTACGAGGATGGACTGTTCGGCTACAAGGCCGACCACGAGGGCTACGTCCTCATCAAGGACACCGCGTGGAGCCGACGCCTGCAGCGCTTCGCGAGGCTGCTCCCCGCCCTCCAGGAAGGGCTGCCGGTGCCGGAGGCCTACAAGCGGGAGGAGCCAGGGACCGACTCCGACCTGAACGCGTACGACGTCGTCTACTACGCGGGCAGCGCCAACGCGGGCGGCAAGACGATCGCCATCAACCTCCCCAACGACGAGGAGGTGCAACTCGCCAAGGGCACGCGCCGTCTCCAGCTGGAGAACGCGATGCGGGCCAAGTTCGACAGGATCATGGTGCCCATCGCCGATGCGCTCATCGCGCCCGACCAACGGAGCCACGTGACGTTCGACGCGTTCTTCCAGAACACGATGTTCCACGAAGTCGCCCACGGGCTCGGCATCAAGAACACGATCGACGGCCGCGGCACGGTGCGCTCCGCGCTCGAGGAGCACGCCTCGGCCATGGAGGAGGGCAAGGCCGACGTGCTCGGCGTCTACATGGTGGAGAAGCTCTTCCAGGACGGGGAGCTGACCGAAGGCTCCGTCGAGGACAACTACGTCACGTTCCTCGCTGGAATCTTCCGATCTGTACGCTTCGGGGCGGCCGACGCGCACGGCAAGGCGAACATGGTGCGCTTCAACTACTTCCAGGAGCACGGGGCGTTCACGCGCGACGACGCCACGGGCACGTACCGCGTCGACTACGACGGGATGAGGCAGGCCGTCGACTCGCTTTCCGCGCTGATCCTCACGCTCCAGGGCGACGGCAACTACGCGGCGGTCGACAGCCTGATGAAGGAGAAGGGCGTCGTGCCGCCCCAGCTCCAAGCCGATCTCGCGCGGGTCGATGCGCTCGGCATCCCGAGAGACATCGTCTTCGAGCAGGGCGAGAGCGTGCTGTTCGGGAGCTGACGAGCGGGGCACACAGCCGCTCAGGCGATTGCCGCGCCCACCTCGCCGGTGATCCTCCCGTCTCTTCCGAGCGCGAAGAGTCGCGGGGCCTCCCCACGGCTCACCACCACCACGTGGTTGGGCGGTACCGCACTCCACGCCGGATCGTGCGTGAGGCGCTCGGACGAGACGACCACCGCCGTTCCCTCGTCTCCGGGTCTGCGCTCCGCGAAGCGTCGGTGCGCGGGCTCGTACAGCTCTCCGCAGTGCACGTAGAGCGTCTCCGGTCCCTCTTTCGGATCGTCCCCGAAGCGGGTCACGACCGCGCGCTCCCCGTCCGAGACCGCCACGTTCAGGAGGCTGGATTGGCCGTCGCCGACCTCCCTGGCCACCTCCAGGGCGCGCGCCAGCGCCTCGGTCAGGCGCGACGCGAGCTCCAGCGCCCCGTCGAGCCCTCCGTGCCCGCCGTGCGTCTGCCCGTCACCTCCGTTGCGTACGACCTCGTCCACGAAAAGCGCGAGCAGGTGCTCGGTGTCGGTGCTTCCGCGCACGACGCCGAACGCCTCGTCGGTCAGCGAATCGAGGAGCCGCCGGCGCACCCTGTGGAACGAGCCGAGGCGGCCGTTGTGCATGAGCAGGTAGCGGCCGTAGCGGAAGGGGTGGCAGTTGGCGAGATCGACCTCGCTCCCGGGGCTCGCCGCGCGCACGTGGGCCAGCACGCACGGGCTGGCCACGACCTTCGCGAGGCTGGCCAGATTGAGGTTGTTCCACGCCGGCGTGATGGCGTGGAAGACTCCCGGCTCGGACGAGAGCCGGGGCGCATACCAGCCGACGCCGAAACCGTCGGCGTTCATCGGCTCGGAGCGCTCCGTCGAATGATAGCTCTGACGGATGAGGGAGTGCTCGGGCTGGATGAGCAGAGTGTCCAGCACCACCGGCGGACCGAGGTACAGCGTGAATCGGCACATGAGGACCTCCTGGCTCGGCGGCGCAGCCGGGCCCGTGGGACGATCGGCAAAGCCACGAGCTCGCGTGTTCGGCAAGATAGCGAGCACGCACGCGGGAGGAGAACTCTTCCGCGAGTTCGGTTATGCTGTAGACGCCCTGCCCCGGCAACCATGGATGAACGTCATGCTCACGCAAGCTCTCGCCGGTCCCTACGGCCCGATCCTGATCTTCTTCTGCCGCATCACCGATGTCTCGCTCACGACCGTGCGCACGCTCCTCATCGTGCGCAACTCGAAGCTCCTGGTGCCGCTCATCGGGTTCTTCGAGGTTCTCATCTGGCTGTTCGCGGCCGGAACCGTGGTCCAGCATCTCAGCAGCCCGTACCACGTCCTCGGGTACTCGCTCGGCTTCGCCACCGGCAACTGGGTAGGGCTGATGATCGAGGAGCGGCTCGCGCTCGGGCTGGCCACCGTGCGCACCGTGATCAGGACCGGGGGCCATGCGCTGGCCGCCGAGCTCCGTGACGCCGGCTTCGGCGTCACCGAGCAGCTCGGAAGCGGGCGCGACGGTCCAGTGGAGGTGCTCTTCTCTGTGATCCGGCGTAGGCGCGTCTCACTGTTCGTGGACATGGTCGAAGCGCGGGCTTCCCAGTCTTTCGTCGTCGTGGACGAGCCCCGGGTCGTCCGCAGGGGTTGGCTGTACCAGCGTCAGGGGAGGTAACGCTCGGGACTGGACGTTGACTTGGGACCCGATCCACTCTACGGTGCCCACCCTTCGGCACCTCCCGCCTCCCGAGGCCCCACTGCATGAGACGGTCCGGGCGTTCAGCGCCGCTCCTCAACATCCTCGCTCTGCCCTCGCTCGGCACGACGGCATGCTCGGGCGCGGACTCCGGCAAGCCGGTGCACTCGGGCGCGAAGCCGGGCGTGCTGATGGGCGTGGAGGGACAGGACGCAATCCACCTCCGAGCGGGAGGCGATCGGTGAAGGCCAGGCAAGCCGGGCTTCGGATGTGGCCGAGAGGACGAGGAGCGTCGATCGGTGCCGTCGCGCCGGCGGGCGCCGCCGTGGCGCTCGGCGCCGCACTCGCCCTGTCGGGCTGCGAGCGCGCGCCCGGGCCGCACCCGGGCACGCAGGAATACGCCGAGGCGGTGAGCGCGTTCTACACCGGGGTCGCCGCCATCCAGGTCGGGGAGGACGAGCGGGCACAAAGCGCGCTCGCCAAGGTGGTGCAACTCGCGCCGGAGGAGCCGGCGGCTCGCGCCGACCTCGCGATCCTCGCGTACGAGCAGCGCCGCTTCGACGACGCGGACCGGTGGATCGAGCAGGCACGCTCGGAAGCACCGCACGACGGCCGGATCCTCCTGCTCGCCGCGCTCGTCGCGAAGGAGCGCGAGCGGCTCGACGACGCGATCGCCGACCTGCGCGAGGCGGCGGCGGACAGCACGGTCGCCGACCGCGCGCGCTTCCTTCTCGCCCAGCTGCTCGAGCAGCGCGCCGGCAAGGGCGACGTCGCGGAGAGCCGACAGGTCCTCGACTCGCTTCTGGCCGTGGACAGCACGAACCTCTTCCTGCGCCTCACCGCCGCCCGACAGGCGGCCCGCCACGGCGAGATTCGCACGATGGAGCGGGACATCTCGAGGCTCGACCTGCACGCGGCGCAGTGGCCCGCCGCGGCCCGCAAGCAGCTCGTCCGTGTGGTGGCGTCTGTCGGCAACGCCCAGGACGCAGGCCGTGAGCTCACGTTCCTGGCCACCGCCCTCGAAGAGATGCCGGACTACCGGCACGGGCGGGACGAGATCCAGATCTCGACGCAGCACCCGGACCTGGTGCTCGCGAGCTTCCTCCGGCTGGCCACCCCCTCCCAGACCCCACCGCCCCCCGACACCACCCTGCGCTTCAGGGCACACGAGGTGGACGCGCCGGCGGGAGCGTGGCGGGAGACGGTCCCCGTCTGGCTCGGGCGCGCGGGGGTGGCGCGCACGGGCGTGCTCGGCGCCGGGACGTTCCTCCTCGCCGCCGACAGCCTGCCGGCGGAGCGCTTTTCCGTGCCGACGTCCGCCGCCGCGCCGGACGCCCCCGACGCGGTCGCCGAGCTCGACGTCGACCACGACTTCCGCATGGACCTGGCGCTGGCCGGGAGCGGCGGACTCCGCATCCTACGACAGGACTCCACGGGGCGCTTCACGCCGCTGCCCGCGTCCGCGCTTCCCGCCGACGTGCGCACGCGCGCGTTCACGAGCGTGTGGCCGGTGGATGCCGACGTGGACGGCGACATGGACCTCATGCTGGCACCGGCGGACGGAGCGCCGTTCGTGTTGAGGAACCAGGGCGACGGTACGTTCTCCGACGATCGGATCTTCGGGAACGGAGTCACCGGAGCGAAGCAGTTCCTGTGGGGAGACCTGGACAACGACGGCGATCCCGACGCCGTGATCCTGGACGCCTCCGGCCAGGTCCACGCGTTCGCCAATCCGCGCCACGACCGTCCCGAGTTCGTGCCGTGGGCGATGCCCGACAACCTGAGCCCCGCCGCCGCGATCGCCCTGGGCGACCTGAACAGCGACGGGACGTTCGACGTGGTCGTGCTCCGGCGCGACGGGGAGATCCTGCGGGCCTGGCACACCGCGGACGGTTGGCGCACCCAGGATCTGGCGCGCTGGTCGCGCATGCCGTCCGACGCGGCGGACGCGCATCTCTTCCTCGCGGACCTGGACGACAACGGCGCGCTGGACGTGGTGGCCTCCGCGGGCGGACGCACGCAGCTCTGGCTGGCCGACAGCACGTTCGCGCTCGTGGCCCAGGACTCGCTCCCGGTCACGGTGACCGCCGCGGCCGATCCGACCGGCGCGGGCCGCATCGCTCTCTTCGGGGTGAACGCGGACGGGCAGCCGGTCCGCCTGACGAGCACCCAGGCCAAGGACTACTACGCCATCACGCTGAGCCCCCGCGCGACGAGCCAGCCCGGAGACGGACGCATCAACACGTTCGGCATCGGAGGCCAGGCCGAGGTCCGGGCGGGCATGCTCTACGCCAAGCGCGCCATCACCGCCCCGTTCGTGCACTTCGGCATCGGCGACAACACAGGCGTGACCGTAGCGCGCATCATCTGGCCGAACGGAACCGCGCAGGCCGACTTCGACCTGCTGGCGAGCCAGGGTGCGCCGATCATCGCCACGCAGCGTCTCAAGGGCTCGTGCCCGTGGCTGTTCGCGTGGGACGGCAAGCAGATGAAGTTCGTCACCGATGCGATCTGGCGCACGGCACTGGGCCTCCGGATCAACACGTACGGATCGAGCGCGGTCATCCACTCGGAGGACTGGATGAAGATCCGTGGGGATCAGCTCGCGCCGCGCGACGGCGCCTACGACCTGAGTATCACCGCGGAGCTCTGGGAGTCGCACTTCTTCGATCACCTCGAGCTCATGACCGTGGATCACCCGGCCGGCACCGAGGTCTGGGTGAACGAGAGCTTCATCATCCCGCCGCCTCCGCTGAAGCTCTATGCCACGGGGCCGCTGCATCCGGTCGTGAGCGCCCACGACGACCAGGGCCACGACGTGACCGAGCGCGTGCGCGAGCTCGACCGCCACTACGTCGATACGTTCGGGCTGACCCACTGGCAGGGCGTTGCCCAGGAGCACGCCCTCGTGGTGGACCTCGGACCGGACGCTCCGGCGGACAAACCGCTCATGCTCATCGCGCAGGGGTGGGTCTACCCCACCGACGGCTCCATCAACGTGGCCTACGGACAGGGCCATCACCCGACCCTGCACGCGATCCGCGTCGAGGTCGCGGACGGCCACGGAGGATGGCGGGTGCTCCACAAGGACGTGGGCATGCCCTCGGGCAAGACCAAGACGATGGTCATCGACCTGAAGGGCGCGTTCAGGCCCGGAGGGCCGAGGCTCGTCCGGCTCGACACCAACATGGAGATCTACTTCGACCGGATCGGGTGGGCCGTGTCCCGCCCCGACGTGAAGCTCCGCATCACACGGATTCCGGCCGACTACGCCAACCTGCACTTCCGCGGCTTCTCCGTCTCCCATCAGGCGGGGCGCCGGGCGCCGGACCTGCCGGTCGGCTACCAGGTCGCCACGACCGTGCAGCGCTGGCAGGACCTCGAGGGCTACTACACGCGCTACGGCGATGTGCTGCCCCTGGTCGCGAAGAGCGACGACCGGTACGTGATCATGGACGCCGGAGACGAGCTCTCGTTCCGTTTCGCCGCGCAAGCGGCGCCGCCGAATGGGTGGGTGCGGGACTACGTGCTCGACGCGGACGGATGGGTCAAGGACGGAGACCTGAACGACGGCTGGTCGCGCACCCTGCGTCCCCTGCCCTACCATGGCATGACGAGCTACTCACAGGCGCCAGCCCCCCTGGAGGAGGACCACGCGTACCTGCTGCACCCGGACGATTGGCGGAAGTATCAGACGCGCTACGTAACCCCCAGACGATTCCACCATGCCCTCGCGCCCAACTGAGCCGAAGCGATCCGCCTCGGGAAAGCGACGGCTGATCGCGGCCGTCCTCCTCGTGGCGGCGATCGCGGCGCCCGTCGTGCTGCAGCGGCGCTGGAATCCGGACGAGCCGGCGGCTCCGGGGGTCGGCGTGAGCACCGCGCTCGCGCGCTACGGCTTCCACCTGAGGGACGTCGCGCACGCGGTCGGCATCGACTTCCGCCACCACGCGCCCGAGCTCGACCCTCGCCTGAAGCCGATCATGCCGCTCATCGCCTCGGTGGGCGCATCGGTCTCGGTCGTCGACTACGACAACGACGGGTGGCCCGACCTGTACGTGACGAACAGCGCCACGGGCTCGCAGAATGCGCTCTACCACAACCTGGGTAACGGGAAGTTCGAGGACGTAGCCGCCAAGCTCGGCGTGGCGGACGTGAACCGGGAAGGCACGGGCGTGTCGATGGGCGCCGTGTGGGGTGACTACGACAACGACGGATGGGAGGACCTCTTCCTGTACAAGTGGGGCCGGCCCGAGCTCTTCCACAACGACGAGGGCGAGGGCTTCACGGAGGTGCCGCTCTCGAAGCTCGGCCTCCCTCCGTGGATCAACGCCAACACCGCCGTCTGGCTCGACTACGACGACGACGGCAAGCTCGACCTGTTCGTCGGCTGCTTCTATCCCGCGGACATCGACCTCTGGCACCTGAAGACGTCGAAGTTCCTGCCCGAGAGCTTCGAGTACGCGAAGAACGGCGGGCGCAACTACCTCCTGCACAACATGGGCCACGGCACGTTCCAGGAAGTGGGCGAGAAGATGGGGATCACCGGCACGCGCTGGACGCTCGCCGCCGGCGCTGGCGACGTGACGCGCAACGGCTACCCCGACCTGCTCGTCGCGAACGACTTCGGCGTGAGCGAGCTGTACCTGAACCAGGACGGGCACCACTTCAAGAACGTGAGCAAGGAATCGGACATCGGTCAGCGTCCGAAGAGCGGGATGAACGCGTCGTTCGGCGATCTCTTCAATCAGGGCGACTGGTCGATGTATGTGAGCAACATCGCCGAGCCCGGCATCCTCATGCACGGCAACGACCTCTGGATGCCGACGACCACGGGGGGAGGCACGCCGAAGTACCGTGACGCCGCGAGCGCCCTCGGGATCGACATGGGCGGGTGGACGTACGGCGCGCAGTTCGCCGACCTGAACAACGACGGCTGGCTCGACCTGGTCGTGGCGAACGGGTTCGTGTCGGGCCCGAAGCGGCAGAGCTACTGGTACGACTACTCGAAGGTGGCCACCGGCTACAAGAGCGTGATCGCCGACGCCGACAACTGGCCGGCACTCGACGGGCGGAGCCTGTCGGGTTACCAGCGCGACCTCTTCTGGGAGAACGACGGCGCGGGTGGCCTGAGGGACGCCTCCGACGCGGTCGAGGGCAACGCGCCCTACGACGGGCGCGCGGTGGCCGTCGCAGATCTGTGGAACCGAGGCGTGACGGACGTCATCATCGCCAACCAGAGAGGGCCACTCCAGGTCTTCCGCGACAGCGTGGCTCCGGGCCGCCACTGGGTCGAGCTACGGCTGGAGGGCACCCGGAGCAACCGGAGCGCGATCGGCGCCGAGGCGCGCGTCTTCCACGGCGGGCAGAGGCAGCTCCAGCAGGTCGACGGAGGGAGCGGTTTCGCCGCCCAGCGCGAGCGGCGTCTGCACTTCGGTCTGGGCACGTCCACGCGCGTCGACAGCGTCGTGATCCGGTGGCCTTCGGGAACCCGGCAGGTGCTGAAGGACCTCTCCGTCGACTCCCTGCACGTGGTCGTGGAGCCCGGGAGGGGATCCCGATGAAGCTCGGCTTCCGTAAGTACGCGCCGCCGCTCGTCATCACGCTCATCCTGATCGGAGCGAACTGGGGCGCCGGCGTGCTCCGCGGCTACGAGGCGATCGCGCTCTCGATCGGAACTGCGGTCGCGACCGACTTCGTCGTCGGGCGGCTTCTGATGGGCGAGCACCGGTCGTGGACGAGCGCCTACATCTCCGGAATCAGTCTCGGAATCCTCGTGCGCTCGCCCGTGCTCTGGCCGTACGCCGCAGGCGCCGCGATCGCGGTCCTGTCCAAGTACGTGCTCACCCTGAGGGGCCGTCACATCTGGAACCCGTCCAACTTCGGGATCTGCGTGTTGCTCTTCCTCGCGCCGTGGGCGGTCGCGCCGCTCAGCGTGCAGTGGGGCAACAACCTCCTGCCCATGGTCGTGATCTGGACCATCGGGCTCTACACCGTCTGGAGGGCCGGGCGTCTGCACATCACGGCCGCCTACCTCGTCTCGTTCGTCGTGTTCGCCGCCGTGCGGGCGCTCCTGCCCGGGCACACGTTCCTGGCCGAGGTCGCGCCGCTCACCGGCCCGATGTACCAGCTCTTCGCGCTCTTCATGGTCACGGACCCGAAGACGACGGTCTCCAACAAGAAGGTGGCCGTCTTCGTGGTGGTCATGGTGGCCGCGGTCGAGATGGTGCTGAGGCTGATGCAGATCGTGTACGCGCCGTTCTACGCGCTCTTCCTGGTCGGGCCGATCGCGATCGTATGGGAGACGCTCTCCCAGGAACGCGCGACAGCGGTGCACGGACGAGCCGCGGCGGCGTAGCAGGAGCTCGGGAAGGAGCTCGGGCCCAGGATGCGTACTCCCCTACGCCACCTCCCACTCCAGCACGCCCAGCTCCCGCCACTGGATGTCCTCGCTGATGAACATGGCGGCCGGCGGGCCGATCTCGCCCGCCTTGTACGACGTGGTCTGCGGCTCGACCTCGATGCGCACGGCCGTGGTCGTGACCGGCACGAACGCCACATCGCTCCACGCATCCTTCCTCACGTCGTACGCACCCTTCGCGGCCACCGGCGTCCAGGCGTCGCCGTCGCGGACCACGATCCGCCACGACTCGGGCATCTTCGTAAAGCGCTTGTCGTCGAACCAGTAGACGCGTGACGAGGATATGCGCGTAGGCTCCCGGAACCTGTACTCGATCCAGGCGCGCTCGCCCACCGGCGGCCGCATGCGGAAGTACCGGCTCGACTCGTCGGCCGAGCTGATCGGCTCGCGGCCGTCGTACACAGCGCTCAGGTAGCTGTTCTGGTCGTTGTAGCCGGTCCACGTCTTCTCGACGCCGCCCGAGGTGCGTACGTCCGCCACGCCTCTCGGGAGCGCGGGCGCGAGCCACGCCCTCCTCGGGTCGCGCGCCATCCAGACGGCCATCTCGCCCATGCCGCGGTTCGACCACGCCCAGTAGGGGATCGCGACGAGCCCGCGCGCCACGGTGCGGCCCGCCTCCTCCACCCTCGGGCTCTCGATCGCGCGCACCTGCCCGGTGACCACCTGCACGCCACCCAGCAGGTCCGGCCGGAACTCCGCGCCGAGCTTCGCGTCCTCGGGCACGACCAGGTCCAGGGCGTGGCCATCGTTGTCGGGCCACTCCGCGCAGTAGACGAGCGGACCGCGCTCGAGCGCCACGCGACCCACGTCGTCCTTCACGTCCGGGTGCGCGAGCACCCGCCGCACCGGCATCGGAAGCTCGAGCTCGACGATGTCGCCCGGGCGCCACGTACGTTCCAGGCGGGCGTACCCCTTCGAGAGCTCGAGCGGCACGACCTGGCCGTTGACCCGCAGCTCCGGCGCGCCGCCCTCCGCGTCCACGTACCTGTACAGATCCCCGGGCATCACCTCGCCGCGTGCCCACCCGGGAATACGCACGTTCATCGCGAACGCGACCTGTGCGGACGGGTCGACGTGGATGCGCACCGTCCCGTCGTACGGGTAGTGCGTCTCCTGGCGCAGCTTCACCGGCACGCCGCCGAGCGGGGTCTCGGCCTCGCTCTGGATGAAGAGGTTCACCCACAGCTCCCGCATGGCGTCGGTCGCGTACATGTAGCGGCCCACGGACGCGATCATGCGCACGGCGTTCGGGGGGCAGCACGGGACGTTGATCCACTCGAAGCGCTCGTAGTCGCCGAAGGACTCGAGCGGGTTCTGGTAGAAGAACCGGTCACCCGAAAGCGAGACGCCGTCGTGCAGGGCGTTGTAGAGCGTGCGCTCCATGACGTCGGCGTAGCGCCCGTCCTGCTCGAGCAGGAACATCTTGTGGTTCCACACAACGCTTCCGTACGAGGCGCACGTCTCGCTCCACGCGCTCAGGTTCGGCAGCTCGTACGGCGCGCCGAACTGCTCGTGGAATCGGATCGAGCCGATGCCTCCGCTCAGGTACGTCTTGTGGTAGACCATGTCGTGCCAGAGGGCGTCGAGCGCGCGGCGGTACGCCTCGCTCCCCGAGAGCGCCGCGACGTCGGTCATCGCGATGTAGAGGAACATGGCCCGCACGCAGTGGCCCACGACCTCGGTCTGCTCGATGACCGGCTCCTGGTCCTGGGCGTAGGTCCGGTCGATCGCGTACTCGCCCGAGCGTGGATAGCCCTCCATGCCGCGCTCGTCCGTGAGGCGCTTGGCGAGCTTCCAGTACCGGTCGTCGCCGGTGGCGCGAGAGAGGGCCACGAGCCCCATCTCGACGCCCTCGTGGCCCGCGATGTACGCCTTGCCTCCCGGCCCGTAGGCTTCGTCCATCCAGTCGCCGAGTTGGACGGACTTGTCGAGGAGCTTCCGCTTGCCGGTCGCTCGGTGGTAGGCGGCGGCGGCTTCGAACAGGTGCATCGGTGCGCGCACGGACTGCTCGGGCGTGCGGATGCGGCGGTCGAGGTTCGCCACGATCCCGTCGATGCGCGCGTCGATGAAATCCTCCAGGTCGGGGTCCGGACGCTGGATGAGCATGAACGCGGCCGCCTCGATCAACTTCGCGTCTCCGGAGCCGTCCGCCGCGCCGAATTTCTCGAAGCAGTACGGGAGCGATACGGTCCGGTTCACGTCCATGCGCGGCCGCCAGAACCCGTCCGTGATGCGCACGCGCTCGAGCGGCACGGGCCGGAGCGGAAAATC
The DNA here is from genome assembly GCA_964519125.1 of uncultured Gemmatimonadaceae bacterium. Taxonomy (GTDB): domain Bacteria; phylum Gemmatimonadota; class Gemmatimonadetes; order Longimicrobiales; family Gaopeijiaceae; genus SZUA-318. Next base: position 20,211 of record CAZFIS010000029.1, read on the forward strand.
GCCCGCGCCGAGCGGCGAGGCGCCTCTCAACCGCCCCGGGGCCCCGTTCTGGAACGCCTCCCCCGAGGTGAGCGCCGACGCGCCCCGGTGCGTGGACAGCGAGGCCAGCCCCCCGAGGGCGGCGGCGCGGAGGAAGCTGCGGCGGTCGATCGAGCCCATGACGGTCTCCCGGGATCACGTTCGAGTGCAGACTACCGAGCCGCTCAGCACCGCGCCAGCGGCCGTTCGCCGCGTGCCCATCCCTTGCCGTCTGTCAGGGCGGTGTCAGGCAAGGGACCGTATAATTGGGAACTTTGCCTTCAGCCTACGTCACACTCCGTCGGGGAAACAGCATGGGACGACCCATCCCGAGCCGGTTCGCCGGACCGGCGCTCCTTGTCCTGCTCATGGGGGTCGCGAACGTATCGGTGCACCCCGCCCCGCTCCTGGCCCAGGCGACCGACACGACGCCGCCGCTCACGCTCCACGCAGCGATCCAGGAAGCCGAGCAGGCCAACGCCCAGCTCCCGGTCGCGAACCTCCAGCTCCAGGGCGCGCTCGCGCGCGCCCAGCAGGCCCGGGGCGCCCTCTATCCCACGCTGGCGCTGGACGGCGACGTGCACACGGGAACGCCCGTCCAGTACGCGAGCAGCGACGCGTTTCTGCGCGTCCTCGCGCGTGCGCCCCTGTACGAAGGCGGCGAGTTGCGCGCCGCGCGCGACCAGAGTGACGCCGAAGCCGCGTCGCTCCGGGCCGGCTACCGCATGGCCGTGCGCGACGTCGATTACGCGGTGCGCACCGGGTACGACCGCGTGCTCCGCGCCGAGGAGGGCCTGGCGTTCCGGCGTCGGGGAATCGAGCGATTGCAGGCCTACCTCACGGTCGTCCAGAGCCGCCAGGCGTCGGGCCAGGGCGTGGGGGCCGACCTGCTTCGCACGCAGCAGCGCATGGCCTCCGCCCGGGCCGACATCGCCAGCCTCACCGGCGAGCTGCACGCAGCGACCATGGAGCTGAACGACGTTCTGGGACGCGCGCCCGACGCGCCGCTCCACATCGCTTCTCTGCCCGAGCCCACGTCGCCGACCGACAGCGCCGGGCAACCGTGGCTGGGGGCGCCCGACCTCGCGCAGGCGCGGTCGGACATCCACGCGGCGGAGGCCGGCGTGCGCGCCGCGCAGGCCGGCCGGAAGCTCCACCTCGACGTGGAGGCCGACGCGGGCGGCCAGCCCGTGCTCAACTCGACGCAGTCGCTGCTCAACAACGGGACGGGGTGGGGCACCGAGTTGACGCTCTCGTTCCAGGTCCCGTTCTGGGACCACGGCATCTACAAGGGCCGCATGGCGGAGGCGGGCGCCGCCCTGAGCCAGGCGCACCAGCAGGAGGTCGTCGTGAAACGCGCGGCCCGCCTGGCCTGGAGCCGTGCGGCGCAGGCCGTCGACGACCTGTATCAGGAGTATGAGGCACGCGTCCGTGCCGACACCGTGGCTCGTGACGCGTACCTCCAGGCGGAGAGCGTCTACCGAGGAGGCCAGGGCACAGCGCTCAACGTCCTCGACGCCTACGATGCCTGGATCCAGGCGGACCAGAACCGCCTGGACGTCGTCTACAGCTATCGGGTCGCCGAAGCCGAACTCTATCGCTGGGGGAACTCGTGATCCGCACCCGCTCGACGGGCCTCACCCTCGTCGTTTCGACCCTCCTCGTTCTCCTTCCGACGCTCACCGCTTGTTCGGGTGGGGGCGAGTCCAGCCAGGCCGCGGCGGACACTGCGACCACGAGGCCCGACGTTCCGGTGAGTGTCGACACCATCCGCCAGATGAATCTCGACGTGGTCGTCACCGCACCCGGGCGCACCGAAGCGCTCAGGCAGGACCGCGTGCGGGCGCCGTTCGCCAGCCATCTGGTCTCGGTGTCGGTTACCGACGGCGACCGGGTCCATGCCGGAGAGGTCGTGGCCGAAGTGGTGTCGAAGGACAGCGAGGCGGCGCTCGAAGGAGCCCGCCAGATGCTGGCCGCGGCCGGCAGCGCGGCCGACTCCGCGGACGCGGAGCGCGCCGTCGAAGTGGCGACGCGTCAGCTCGTGCGTCGGCCGCTGCGGGCACCGGCGGACGGCGTCGTGCTCTCGCACTCCGTGGCCGTGGGCGACTACCTGGATGAAGGGGAGGTCCTCCTCACCATCGCCGAGGCGGGAACCGTCTACTTCAACGCCGAGGTCACCCAGGGCGGCCTGGCCGGCGTGAAGCCCGGCGAGCACGCGACGATCGACCTTCCGGCCGTCGGCAAGGCGCCCGTCGGCGCGGTGGTGCACGGAGTCCTCCCGTCGGCCTCGAGCGGGAGCTTCAGCGCTCCGGTCCGCCTCGACTTCCGTCCTCCACTCCCCAACATCGCGGTCGGTCTGTTCGGGACCGCGTCCATCGTCGCAAGCCAGCACAGGAACGCCATCGTGGTGCCCCCGGCCGCGGTGCTCCGTGACGACGTCAGTGGGGTCAGCCGTCTGGCGGTGGTGGACTCGACCGGAATCGCTCATTGGGTCGCGGTGAAGACCGGCATCCAACAGGGCAACCACCTGGAGATCCTGAGCCCGGCGCTCCATCCCGGCGTTCTCGTGATCGTGGACGGGCAGGTCGGCCTTCCCGACAGCTCCAGGGTGAGCATTCAGCCATGAGCTTCTTCGACGCGTTGCGCCGACGGCCGGCCGCCGTCTTCGGCCTCATCCTCGTCCTCGTCGTTGTGGGCGGGTTCACGGCCATCCGCCTCCCTTCGGCGATCTTCCCGTCCGTGACCTTCCCGATCGTGAAGGTCATCGCGGACGCCGGCGAAGAGCCGGCCGCTCGCATGATGCCGACGGTGACCCGGCCCCTGGAGGAGGCGATTCGGCGGGTCCCGGGCGTGATCCTGGTGCGGTCCATCACCTCTCGCGGCTCGTCCGAAATGTCGGCCGAGTTCGCGTGGGGCACGGACATGCAAGTCGCGCTCGAGCGCGTCCAGGGCGAGACCCAGCGGATCAAGCCCGACCTGCCGCCCGGCACGCACATCGACGTCGAGTGGATGAACACCTCGATCTTCCCGATCCAGGGCTACGCGCTCACCTCAGACAGCGTGACACAGGCTGAGCTCTGGGATTTGGCCGAGTACACAATCAAGCCGGCGCTGCTGGGTATCAACGGCGTGTCGGAGATCCAGGTGCAGGGCGGACGCAGGCGTGAGTTCCAGATCCGGCTGAACTCGGTCGCGCTGCAGGGGCGTGGCCTGTCCGCAGCCGACGTGGCCGAAGCCGTGCGGGCCAACAACGACGTGCTGTCCGCCGGGCTCACCGAGCAGAACCACGAGCTCTACCTGGCGCTCGTGACCGGTCGGGTCCACACGCAGCAGGCGCTCTCCGAAATCTCGGTTCCGGTCCCCCACGGTCCGCCGGCCACGCTGGCCGACCTGGGCACGCTCTCCGTCGAGAACGAGGTCTCCTACATCCGTACCACGGCGGACGGCCACGCCGCCGTCCTGGTCAACGTGATCCGCCAGCCGTCGGCCAATACCGTCGCGATCGCAAACGACATCGGCCAACTGCTGAAGAACCGGCCGGACCTGCTGCCGCGCAACGTGAAGTGGACGACGTTCTACGACCAGGCCCGGTTCGTGTCGAGCTCGGTGCAGGGCACGCGGGACGACGTCGTGATCGGCGTGATCCTGGCCATGTTCGTCCTGTTCGGCTTCCTGCGACGCTGGCGCACGACGCTGGTCGCCGGGGGCGCGATCCCGGTCACGGTCGCGATCGTGGGCCTGGCGATGAGCGCCACGCACCAGACCGTGAACCTGATGACGCTCGCAGGCATCGCCGCCGCGCTCGGGCTCGTCGCCGACGACGCGATCGTCGTGGTCGAGGACATCGAGCGCCATCGCGAGGAGGGCGACCCGACCCCCGTCAGTACCTCGCTCCAGGAGCTCATGCCGGCACTCATCGGATCGAGCCTGGCCACGGTCATCATCTTCCTGCCCTTTTCGCTCCTACCGGGCATCACCGGCGCCTTCTTCAAGCCGCTCGCGTTCACGATGGCGCTGTCCCTCACCGTCTCCTTCTTCGTCGCCGTCGTTGCGGCGCCGGTGGCCATCGAGGCACTCGAGGGAATCGGGCGGGGAAGCCACAAGCACACTCGGGAGCGCCCGGCGAGCGGCGGATTGAAAGCGGTGTGGCAGGGGATGACGCACCGCCTCGATGCGGGCTACCGGCGGCTGACGGAGTTGTTCATCGACCACGGCAGCGTCGCGGTGCTCGCCCTGCTCGGGCTGCTGGGCGGGGGATGGATGATCTACCGGAGCATCGGCACGGACTTCCTCCCGTCCATGGACGAGGGCTCGATCATCCTCGACTACTGGACGCCGCCCGGGACGTCGCTCACGGACACGAACGCCATGCTCGACCAGATCGAGCAGAAGATCATCATGAAGATGCCGGACGTCGTGAGCTACTCGCGCCGCACCGGCACCCAGCTCGGCTTCTTCATCACCGAGCCCAACACGGGCGATTACGTCATCAACCTGAAGCCGCGTTCCCAGCGTCGCCCCATCGACCAGGTGATGGAGGATCTGCGGAGCAAGATCGCCGCGATGGAACCGTCGATGCGCACGGACTTCGGTCAGCTCATCGAGGACGACATCGGGGACCTGACCGGAGGAGAGCCGCAGCCCATCGACATCAAGGTCTTCGGGTCCGATCCCTCGCTCCTGGAGCAGAAGGCGAAACAGATCACGAGGATCGTGAGCCACGTGCGCGGTACGGCGGATGCGTTCGACGGGATCGTCATCGCGGGCCCCGCCCTGAACATCCGGGTGAAACCGGACGCTGCGACGCGCTATGGCCTGACCACGCAGGACATCCACGCTCAGGTCGAGCCCGCCGTCGTCGGCAGCGTCGTGGACCAGATGCGCGTCGGTGACCGCATGTACGACGTGCGCCTGCTGCAGCCCCACTCGGGCCCGCTGGGTGACTTGCGCATTCGTGCCGGCTCGGCGCTGCTGCCGCTCGGGGACGTCGCCACCATCAGCACGGGCCGGCCGGAGACGGAGATCGACCGTGAGAACCTGAAGACGTACGTCGGCGTGACCGCCCGGCTCTCGGGACGAGACCTCGGGAGCACGATCGCCGAGATCCAGGACAGCATCCGCAGCGAGGTTCAGCTCGGGCCCGGTATGTCGATCCGGTTCGGCGGGCAGTTCCAGCAGCAGCAGCAATCCTTCCAGGATCTTCTGTACGTGCTGATGGCCAGCCTCGTGCTGGTCGCTCTGCTGGTTCTCTTCGTGTTCGGTGACTGGCGTGCCTCGGTGGTCACCGCATTCTCGGCCATCGCGGTGCTCGTGGGCTCGTTCGGACTGCTCATCCTGACGGGCAAGACGCTCAACATCTCCAGCTACGTCGGCGCAATCATGATGGTGGGCATCGTCGGAGAGAAGGCGATCTTCATCATCAACGGAGCGAGGCTGGGGATGCGGCGGGGGCTCTCCCCACGCGACGCGTGGCGGCGCATCGCGCGCATCCGCGTCCGGCCGGTGTCGATGACGATCTTCGCCACGGGCTTCGCGCTGTTGCCGTTGGCGCTCGCGTACGGTGCGGGCTCACAGCTCATGCAGCCCCTCGCCATCGCGGTCATTGGCGGATTCATGCTGTCCGGCTGGATCGCGCTGCTTCTGGTGCCCGGGTTGTATCACATGTTGGATCCCACGGGGAAACTGGCGAAGATTGATGGGACCCTGGAATACAACGGCGGCAGGGAGTGAGTTCTGATCCAGCACATCAAGAACATCCGTACGTCGGGAACCGTTCTGCCCAGTTCGGCTCGTCTGGTGAGCCGTCTTCTCGAGGGCGTGGACTTCTCTTCGGCGCGGAGCATCGTGGAGCTCGGCCCGGGTACCGGAGTCGTCACCCGTGAGATCCTTCGGCGGATGCGCCCCGATGCGCGACTCCTCTCGCTGGAGGTCAACCCGATCTTCGTGGACCAGTGTCGCCGCATCGGGGATCCCCGGCTCACGCTCCGACGCGCCTGCGCCTCACAGCTTCCCACCATCCTCGACGAGGAGGGGATGGACGGGGTGGATGCGGTGGTCTCGAGCCTTCCTCTGAGCATCATGGACGACGACCTGGTCGAGCGGATCCTCCACGAGAGCCGGGCCAGCCTCCAACCGCACGGCAGGTTCATCCAGTACCAGTACAGCCTGACGGGGTATGCGCGGATGACGACGCACTACCCTTCCGTGGCCGTGGCCTTCACGCCCCTCAACGTACCGCCGGCGTTCGTGTACACGTGCTTCAAGCAACCGGCCTCGACCGTGCCCGTCCGGAGGAGACCCGCCCTGGCCTTCACCTATGGCGGCGTGCTGGCAGTCGTCGCCATGATCGCCCAGGTGTTCCGCAGCCGCTGAGCGGCCGGGCTCCTCGCGCCATGTCCTGCTGCTCCGGCCTCCGGTAACCCGCACTCCACGCCCATCTCCCTGAAGCGTCCAAGCCCGCAGTCCTGTCATCGTGGCGTCAGCGCGGGGTGCTAGGTTCTGCGGGTACACCAAACCCGCACCAACCAGGCACTCCCCCCGGAGGCATCATGCAGCTGACTCGGAAGGCGCACACAGCCCTGGCGTTCGCCAGCACCTCGCTCGCGATCGCTTCGTTGATCGCCGTCATGCCGGCCGCGGCTTCAGCCCAGACCAGGCAGGCGCGCACCACCTTTGCCCAGAACCTCGTCGAAGCCACCCATGCGAAGCATCCGGAGGCCGACGAGATCGGCATCATCACGAACACCCCCAAGGGATGCTTCGGAATCGCGTCGACCGACAAGACGGATGTCGGGGAGAAGTGCGAAGCGGAGGATATGAAGCCATTGAAGACGGGAAGACCCTTCGTGGCGAAGGAAGGCGCCGGCTTCGACGTCTCCGTTCCCTTGCATGACGCGACCGGAAAGTCCGTCGGGGCGCTGGGGATCGAATTCAAGGCCGCGCCCGGTCAGACCGAAGCATCGGTGACCGCAAGCGCGTTGAAGATCGAGTCCGAGATGGCCGCACAGATTCCTTCGAAGGCGAAGCTGCTCATGCGTTCGAGGTAACCCCGGTCGTGGGCACCCGGGCGCGGTGGCGGGCAGAACGCTGCCATGCGAACATTCCAGCGGTACCCGAGTTCCTCCCATGGACCGCGACCGCCACGCCATGACCGAGCCCACCTGGCCCACTTCGTGGGCGCCCTACCTGACCTGGGCCAAACATCACACCCGCGCCCGCTGGGACCTGACCGCGAGCGGCCTCGCCCCCTGCCCGATCGACGAGCTCCCGGGCGCGCGCGAAGAAATGAAGATCCAGGTTCGCTCCGACGACGGATACCCGCCCCTCCTCGAGGCGATCGCCGAGCGCTACGGCGTGGACACGATTCGGGTCGCGACCGGCGGCGGGGCGGCGGGCGTGAACTTCCTCGCGCTGGCCGCCCTGGTGCGCCCCGGCGACGAGGTGCTGGTCGAGTCGCCCGGCTACGATCCCCTCGGGGGCGCGGCGCGCCTCCTCGGCGCGGAGGTCCGAACGTTCGAGCGCTCCTTCGAGGAAGCATGGGTGCTCGACCCCGACCGCATCGCCAAGGCGATCACGACGGACACGCGCGCGATCGTCGTGAGCAACCCGCACAACCCCTCCGGCGTCTACGCCGAGCCCGCCGTCCTGGACGCCATCGCGGAGGTCGCGGCCTCGGTGGACGCGCGCGTGATCGTGGACGAGGTCTACCTCGAGGCGCTGAGCGGCGTGGACACCACGCCCGCCGCGACGAGGAGCGAGGTGTTCGTGTCGACGAGCAGCTTGACGAAGTGCTTCGGCCTCGCGGGGCTCAGGCTCGGGTGGCTCCTGGGCGAGAGGGACGTCGTCGAGCGTGCGCGCCGCGCCCGCGACGTGGTGGACGGCAACGGGCCGTCCCCGTCGGAGAGCCTGGCCGTGGTGGCGTTCCGCCACGCCGACCGGCTGCTGGAGCGCGCCCGCTCCATCCTCGAGCCGAATGGCCGGCTCCTGCGCGCGTTCGTGGCAGGACGCAGCGACCTCGCGTGGGTTCCGCCCGCGGGCGGGGCGGTGGCGTTCCCCCGCCTCGAGGGGGTGGACGACACGAGCGCGTTCGTCCAGCTCGCACAGGACGAGTTCGACGTGGGGCTCGTGGCCGGAAGGTTCTTCGGGGCGCCCCGGCACTTCCGTGTCGCGATCGGTGGCGAGCCCGCCATGGTCGAGGGCGGGCTCGAGGCGCTCGGGCGGGCCTTGGACGCGTACCCGAGGTCGTGAGCGCGGTCGCTCTCAGTCGTCCACGCCGCTCCACAGGTCGCCGACCGTGAACCCTTCCGGGAACGGGTCCTCGGGGTCGACCACGTATTGCGCGAAGCCGGTGATCCACGCCGTACCCGTGATCGTCGGCACAACCGCCCGGTAGTCCCCCACCTGGGTCTCGCGGATGAGACGTCCCGTGAACACGGTCCCGAGGATCCCCTCGTGGCGGAAGGCCTGGTTCAGGCCCAGCTGCCCCTTGGCGTGCAGCACCGCCATCTTCGCGCACGTCCCGGTGCCGCACGGAGAACGATCGAAGACGCCCTTCCACGTGGAGGGCCGGTCCCAGTCGAGCTTGCCCGTGGAGACGACCACCGTGTTGCGACGGTCGGCGTTCGGGCCGAGCGGCGGCGCGGAGAGCTGCGCGATCGAGACGCCCCGCACCTCCGGATTGTCCGGGTGCACGCAGTCGAGCTGCTCTTGCGTGGCGGCCTTGACCATCTCGCCGATGCGCACGGCGTCGCCCGCCTCGTCGGGCGTGAGGCGAAGACCGAACTGCTCGGCGTCGGCGATCACGTAGAACATGCCGCCCCACGCCACGTCGACCTTCACCGTACCGAGCTCGCGCACCTCGACCGGGGCGTCCAGGTGCACGGCGAACGCCGGCACGTTCTCGAACGTGACGGACTTCACCTTGCCGTCCCTCACCTCCGCCTGCACACCGATCAGGCCCGCCGGTGACTCGAGCGTGAGCTCGGTCACCGGCTCGTGCGCCTCCACCATGCCGGTCTCGATCAACACGGTGGTGACGCCGATCGTGTTCGTGCCCGACATGGGCGGATACTCCACCTGCTCCATGATCACATAACCCGCGTCGGCCTCGGGACGCGTGGGTGGGAGGATCAGGTTGCAGTTGGCGGCAGGATATCCGCGGGGTTCACGGAGCATGCGCTTACGCAGATCGTCGTGGTGGGTGCGCAGATAGACCATCTTCTCGAACATCGTCTCGCCCGGGACGTCGAGGACGCCGCCCACGATGACGCGGGCGGGCTCACCGGCGGTGTGGGCGTCGACGGCCTGGATCATCTTCGTGAAGCGCATGCGTACTCCGTTGGAGGGAGGCCGCCGGGGCGGCCGGGTGTGTCGGTCGGAAATGCGAATCTGCGGAAGGTGGGCGGCGTTCGCCACGGACGTCGGGTGGGCGGACGAGTCCGAACGAGGGTCCTCCCTGCGGGCCGGGGTGGGCACCGGGGGTCCGCCTCGCGTCCGCCCTCGCGGAACGCTGCCTCATGGCTCGGCCCCCCGAAATGCAATGAGACGTCTTCTGCCGGAGCCTACGCCGCACAACAGACATGCGCGACCGGGTGTCCGCTCTTAACGGACCCAACACAGGAGCCACACGATGAAGAGAGCCACGTACGGATCGATCGTGGCGGCGGCGCTGCTCGTGCCGCTGTTCGCCCTGCCCTCGGCCGGCCGCGCGCAGACGTTCCATGTTCTGCACAAGTACGACATCGGCGGCGAAGGCTTCTTCGACTACCTGAACGTCGACCCGGCGACGAACCGGGTCTATGTGACGCGCGGGACGCACGTCATGGTCGTCGACGGAGCGAGCGGTAAAGTCGTCGGCGACGTCCCCAACACCCCCGGCGTGCACGGCGTCGCGTTCGCGCCCAAGCACGGGCGTGGGTTCATCACCGACGGTGGCGACTCCACCGTCACGATGTTCGACATGAAGTCGCTCAAGGTCCTCGACCGCATCGACACGCACACGC